>JAFGDN010000073.1 GCA_016932095.1 Sedimentisphaerales bacterium | reverse complement strand
TACCCCTTATATCGTCAAATATGGGAAGTGCGCTTTGTTTTGAAAATCCCTCCTGCTAAAATATCAAAAAAACCCTAACTTTGAGTTCTTTTTTACTCATTAAAGCGCTTAGGGTGCGATTCTTATTTTGCAGGCGGTCGGGTATAGCGCCTTTCGGTTGCGTATTGAACGCCGATTAACACTGGCCCCAACCGATATTTATCCGTCTGCGGCGGACGAGCCGCGCAGCCACAACCATAAAACGCAATCCGCCGTTATTACCTGCAAACCTGATTCGCACCCAATCGCTTATCTGACACACATCTTATTCTTAACAAAGGGATACCATTACCCCCAGGCCATCCAAAAAAATCCCAAATAAATCTTGACAACCCCGCTATAATACTTTAGCAATAATGGCCTTATCAGTATTATTAAACGAGACAGACGTTCAAATTTGGAGAAAAAGTATGGAAGTCAAAATTCAATTACAGGAAAAAGACATACCCCGACAATGGTATAACCTCGCCCCCGACCTGCCGAGCCCGTTACTTCCCCCTCTGGGCCCTGACGGCAAACCAATCGGCCCGGAAATGCTGGCGCCGGTCTTCCCGATGAACCTTATCGAGCAGGAGGTCAGCCCCAAGAAATGGATAGATATCCCGGAAGAAATCCTCGATATCCTGTACAGGTGGCGCCCGGCACCGCTCAAACGAGCCATTCACCTCGAAAAACACCTCAACACCCCGGCTCGAATCTATTACAAGGATGAGAGTTACAGTCCCCCCGGCAGCCACAAACCCAATACTGCCGTGCCGCAGGCCTGGTACAATAAGCAGTTCGGCATGAAGCGACTCACCACCGAAACCGGCGCAGGACAATGGGGCAGCGCCCTTGCCTTCGCCTGCTCCCTGCTCGGCCTCGAATGCAAGGTTTTTATGGTCAGAATCAGCTTCGACCAGAAACCCTTCAGAAAAATTATGATGCAGGTCTGGGGCGCAAACTGCGTCGCAAGCCCCAGCAACGAGACAAACGCCGGAAGGAAAGTATTGGCCGAAATGCCCAACACCCCCGGTTCGCTCGGTATCGCCATCAGCGAGGCAATCGAGGCGGCCGTTACCGACCCCTCGGGCAAAACAAGGTATTCGCTCGGCAGCGTTTTGAATCATGTCCTGCTGCATCAGACCATAATCGGCCTCGAAGCCAAAAAACAGTTGAAACTCGCCGGCGAAAAAAAGGTCGATACCGTCATCGGCTGCGCAGGCGGCGGCAGCAACTTCGCAGGCCTTGCCTTCCCATTTGTTGCCGACAAAATCAACGGCGCTAAAATAAAGATTATACCGGTAGAGCCGACGGCCTGCCCCACTATGACACGTGCACCTTTCGTTTACGACTTCGGCGATACCGCCTGCACGACCCCGCTTCTGGCAATGTACAGTCTTGGGCACGCCTTCATCCCGCCACCAATTCACGCCGGCGGCTTACGTTACCACGGTATGGCCCCACTCGTTTGCCAGGCCATTGTCGAAGGGCTTCTTGAACCAAAGGCCTATCATCAGAACAAATGCTACGAAGCCGCCCTTACCTGGGCCAGAACTGAAGGGCCTATCTGTGCGCCGGAAACCAGTCACGCCATCGCAGCAGTCATTGACGAGGCCGTCAAGGCAAAGGAAGAAGGCAAAGAAAAGGCCATCTTGTTTAACTACAGCGGCCACGGCCTTATGGACCTCTCCGGCTACGACGCGTATCTGGCGGGAAAACTTACTGATTACGAACTACCGGATGAAGACCTCAAAAAGTTTACAGCTCCCCTGCAAAACCTGCCCAAGGCCGAAATGAAAAAATCCGGAAAATGGTAACCTGCTCTCGAAAGGGTAAATATAGAATATTTAAAAACATAGACCTATAAAAAAGCCGATTGCGGCACCGATTCGCCGATAATGAGTTTTAAATGAGTGTAAGGCAAAAAAAACGAAAATTTACTTGTTGGCTTTCTCAGTATTGTTATACTGGTTTTTCCTCCTGGTTTGGGCCGGAGGAGCAAAAATGAAAAAATCTTAATTTTACGAAGAAAATTTTTTAGGAGATGGAACTATGAAAAAATGTATGTTATTGGCAGCAGTAGTTATTTTCAGCACAATAGCGCCCGCCTTAGCGGAGGAAACCCCGGACGGAGACATCCACGGAAAAGTAGGCATCACTTATGACTCCCTCTACGTATGGCGGGGCATTCTCGTTTACGGCGCCGATAGCGCCATTCACCCCTTTGTTGACCTCGACCTTATGGGTTCGGGCTTCCACCTCGAAGCTGTCGCCCATCGCGCCAATGACAGCGGCCACGAAAACGCCGAAAGATGGGACTATTCGCTGTATTATATGGGCGCTCTCAATATGGAAGACGCCTGGGAGACCCGCTATCTCGTCGGCTACAGGTATTTCAACTTCCCGGAGCTGTCCAGCCACAGGGCATTCAAAAGTTTGTCTGATATCGGCAGCGTTGACCTTCAGGAACTCTACGCCGGCTTCGCCTTTCCGCGACTGCTCGGTGTCCAGGGTCTTGTCCCCGGCTACGTCATTCTTAAGACCTGGCCCAGCAATAGCGGCACTCTCGTCGGCGGCGCCAATCCAAACGGCGGAACATACTCCGGCTGGGCACATGTCTTTATGCTCGATTATGCTATGAAGCTTGAAGGAATGTCCGCTGAGACCCCTTCACAAACCATAAACTTCCACGTAGAAACCGTCTTCAACGACGGCGTTGACCCCAGACCGGCCGGCGGCTATACCAGTAGCGACTGGACGCACGTCATGATGGGCGTATCAACCGATTTCGACCTCGGCGAAGGTGTAACATTCACCCCTGCCCTATACCATCAGGTCACAATGGAAGACGACAAAGAAAAAGGCGTCAGCCCTGACCACGATATCACATGGGCAAGCGCGACGCTGAAATATACGTTCTAAGCAGATTCTGTAAACGACGGATCTTAGATGTTAAAGGATTGGGAGCAATGCCGGGCATTGCTCCCAACTTTATGTGAATATTTGTTTGATGTGTTTTTTGAAAGGAGAAGGTATGAAGACCAAAATGTTATGTAGTATAGTTTTGTTAACAGCGCTCGTCTGTGCCTCTGCCGCTAATGCCGTCGGCCCGCTGGGCCCGCCGATGGCCGGCCTCAAGCAGGGCCAGTCAGCAGTGGCTATCGAGTATGGATACAGCCGGTCAGACATTGAAATCAGCGACGCAGGCATTAACGAAACGATAGACAACATCAAATCGAACGCCTTTATCGTCCAACCCGGCTTAGGGGTAACCGACGACCTGGAAACATACGCGCTGCTCGGTTTCGCGGACGCCAAATTCAAGGGATTCGACGACAACTATGATTTCACTTATGGTTTCGGAACCAAGCTGACGTTCATGAAGCAGACAAACGTATCCTGGGGCGCGATATTTGAAATGGACTGGAGGTCCATAGAGGACTCCGGCGCAGACATTGATTACTACGAGATGACAATTGTCGTAGGTCCCACCATCCATATTACCGACACTTTCCGAATTTACGGCGGGCCTTTCTACTACATTCTCAACGGCGACATCGACGTCGATGACACCGGCGTTTCTCCTACCGGCGGAGAAGATGAAGGTCCTCCCCCTTATGAAGATGAATTCATTTATGAAAGCGTTCGCGGGGCTTCTGTCAAAGGGATGTCTCTCGCTGACCTTGGCGACCTCGGCGACGGCTCATTCGACCTTGAGGAGGACTCAGGATTCGGCGGATACATCGGCGCAGAACTGGACCTCAATCCGAATACCTCCTGGTACAACGAATTTCAGCTCGCCGGCAACTCCTGGTTCTTCGGCACCGGCATAAACTGGAAATTCTAAGGTGCGGGCGCTTATTGTTTTTATGCCAAAACAAAAGGCCGGCTTCAATTAGCCGGCCTTCTTTATTTTACGTCAAGGTGTTTCCTCAGGCCGTTCGCCTGACGATGAATCTCGTGGTCTCGACAAGCGCTTTTTTATATTCGCTGTCCCCAAGCTCCGCCAGCGCCGCAATCGCCCGCTCGGCATATTCTCCGGCACCGGCCCTGGCGTATTCAATGCTGCCGCAGGAATGCAACTTTTCGAGTAAACCGTTATTTGCGCCGGCGGGGGGTTTACCGGTCAGGACTTTTTGTACCGCCTCCTTATCCGAAACGCCGGCCGTCCTGAGTAAATGAATAACAGGAAGCGTCAATTTATTGCGGTCAAGGTCGTTGCCGACCGACTTGCCGGTTTTATCCTGCTGGCCCGTCAAATCAAGTAAATCATCGGTAACCTGAAACGCTAAACCCGTGTTTAGACCGTATTGAGCCAGTTTACTCGTTGTCTGCTCGTCCGCTCCCGCCAAAGTTGCGCCTGCGGCACAGGCCGCGCTGAATAACGCTGCGCTTTTTTCGACTATTATGTCGATGTACTCCTCCTCGCTCAGCTTATAATCGCCCCTCCTGGCCGTCTGCCTGATTTCCCCTTCGCACGTTCGCACCGCCGCCGATGCGATTATTTTTGCCGCGCCGCTCTCCAGCCCCACCCACATCGCAAACACCCTGCTCAGCAGAAAATCGCCTAATAATACTGCCGACTCGTTACCCTCAAGCCGGTTGAGCGTCGGCAGCCCACGCCTCATTTTGCCCTCGTCCACAACGTCGTCGTGAAGCAGCGTCGCGTTATGAATCATTTCTATCACCGCCGCCGCCCGAATGTGCCCTTCTGTAATCCCGCCGCAGGCCAGCCCCGACAGTATGACCAGCCCGGGCCGAACCATTTTGCCCCTGCCGAAACTGATATGGTTGACTAATTTGCGAACCGTATCGTCGCAATCCGCCAATTCCTTCTCAATGAGCGTCTTTACTCTCGACAGCTCTTCTGCGATTACGCCAAACGCGCAAAATGAACCGCCTGCAACGCCCATATCCGACGCCGCTTGTTTTTTTACAGGTGATTGCATTTTTCCGAATTGGCAGCCGAAAACCAGCGCATTATGAATTCACACGTTGGCGGGGCTACTTCTCCTTTCCGTGTGCGTATCGGAAGAATTTTTCCCTGAACCGCCTTGTAACAGGTCCCGGCCTGCCGTCACCGATTACTCGGCCGTCTATCTCCACGATGCCGATAACCTCTGCGGCCGTGCCCGTCAAAAACACCTCGTCGCTTATATACAAATCGAACCTCGTCAGGTTCTTTTCAACGACCTCAAAACCTTCTTTCTTGGCTATTCGAATCACGATTTCCCGCGTTATGCCCTCAAGACCCCCGGCCTCCGCGGGCGGGGTATAAACGACGCCCTTGCGGACCGTAAAAACGTTGTCGCCCGTCGCCTCGGCGACGAATCCCTCGTGGTTATACATAATCGCCTCGGGAACCTCGTAATCCAGCGCCTCGATTTTGGCCAGTATATTATTGAGATAATTCATACTCTTAATCTGAGGCGGTATCGCCAGCGGGTGATTACGAACCGTCGTAGCGCTGATGATTTTCATCCCTTTCTCGTAAAGCTCTTCAGGGTATAACTGAATATTGTCAGCGATAATGACTATCGCCGGCGTCTCGCAGGTAAACGGATTAAGCCCAAGCGACCCGACACCGCGGGTGATAATCAGCCGGATGTAGCCGTTGCCGATGTTGTTGGCCTCGACCGTTTTGTGAACGGCGTCAATTAGATGCTGCCGGCTCATTGGGATATCGAGCCGAATCCCCTTGGCCGAATCATAAAGCCGGTCGATATGTGCCTCAAGCTCAAAAACTCGCTTGTTGTAAACCCTTATCCCCTCGAACACCCCGTCACCGTAAAGCAGCCCGTGGTCGAAAACCGAAATCTTCGCATCCTGCTCATCGACAAGCTTGTTTCCCAGCCAAATCTTCAACGCCATACATTATTCCTTGAACTTCTTTTCTTGTTTATTTCTGTGAAATCTGTGTTCTTGTCCGCCTGTGGCGGAATCAGTGGTCGTTTTATTTTACTTTGCCGTCAGCCAGCGTTATTATTCGTCCCGCTCGCCGGGCAACACGCTCATCGTGCGTAACCATTACTATCGTTTGACCCGCACGATTCAATCTTTCCAGCAATTCAAGAATACCATTTCCTGTCGCAGAGTCAAGGTTTCCAGTCGGCTCATCCGCCAAAAGCAGTTTTGGCTCATTCATCAGGGCCCTGGCAATTGCCGTTCGCTGCCTTTCCCCGCCCGACAACTGGTATGGCTTATGAGACGCCCTGTCCTTGAGCCCGACCTGTTCAAGCAGTTCCAGTCCCCGTTTTTTGGCGTTCCCGCGGCCCATTATCCAGCCGACCACCCCTGCTGACACCATAGCCGGCAAAACCACGTTCTCTAATACGCTTAATTCGTCCAATAAATGGTAAAACTGAAACACAAAGCCCACCATTTTATTGC
This sequence comes from Sedimentisphaerales bacterium, assembly GCA_016932095.1. Lineage (GTDB taxonomy): Bacteria > Planctomycetota > Phycisphaerae > Sedimentisphaerales > Anaerobacaceae > Fen-1362. The sequence continues at coordinate 11,496 of JAFGDN010000073.1, read as the reverse complement.
GATACCGGTTTAATTCGCCCCCGCCCATTTTGCCCAAATCTCGCCCCTCGAAGCGAACCGACCCATTGTCGGGCTTATCAAGGGCGCCCAAAATATGTAAAAGCGTGCTTTTCCCGCTCCCCGACGCCCCAACTATCGCCACAAACTCGCCCTTTTTGGCCGCCAAATCCGCTCCCTTTAGAACGCTGACCTCAGCTATCCCCAGTCGATATGTCTTATGAATACCCTGTGCTTCGAGTATATAGTCGTTTTTGCTCATATCTGGCTCACCTGTAACGTCTCAACCGGCCGTTCCTTAGCCGCACGAACGCTCGGCAGCGCCGCCCCCGCGACACACGCCAAAACCGCACAACCCGCCACTACCAGCATCATTGTCAAGTCCGCCCTGTGTGGTATCTCCCCTATCGCGTAAATCGTCCGGTCCCACAACTGGAACCCGAACCGCTCGAACAGCCAATCCTCTATCGCGTTTATATCGCGTAAAAACCACAAGCCGAACGCTATCCCGACCGCCGAACCAATAACCCCAAGGCCCGCCGCGAAACCCAAAAACAACTCAACTACGTCGCAACCCGACGCCCCCACGCTTTTCAGGATGCCTATGTCTTTGGTCTTGTGGCTGACTATCATATAAAATACGACGAAAACAATAAATATCGTCGTCAGTCCAACCAGCCCGAACATCACCGTCAGCATTACCTGCTCCTTTTCCATCGCCGCGATAAACTCCCGCCTGTGCTCCTTCCATCCCTGCACCTTAACCTGCGCCAGAAGCTCGCCATTTGGCTTATCCTTGTTCTGCTCGTAAAATGTCCCCCACAACTTCCTCACTTTCCCGCAGCCCTTATCAATACCGACCATCGGCTTGAACTTTATATGAATCCACGACGCCCTCGCTATCGGCTCCTTCATCCCGCACAGCGCCTGTGCATCCTCGAACGGCGCATATATAACCGACCCGTCAACCCTCGCTATTCCGCTGTGTGATGTGTCGCTGAAATAAAATGTCTTCGTATTGACCAGGTCAGTCCCCGCTTTTGCCAAAGCACCCCGCGCCGTCAGCGGAAAACAGGTTATCGTTACAGCCGTCGCTTCCGGATTCGGCGCAAAATAATACTCCCCCTTCTCATCCCGCCAAATCCACATATCCACCCCGACCACAAAACCAGGCAAATTCGCGTCAAGGTGGTGAGCTTGTCGAACCACAGCCGTCGGCTTAAACGCCCGCGATACGTCATCTTTATGATAATGCAGCGTCCCGCCGAACCCCGTCGCCCTGCCGTAAGTCGCCGCGTCAATCCCGATTATTTCCACACCCATATTGCGTTGAGAACCAACCTTACCAACAAGGGCATAGCTTTTAATCACAGCCGACGCCGCCTCGACGCAATCTGTTGACTCAAGCTTCCTTAAAAAATCCTCGTAATACGTGAACCCCACTAACGATTCCGTCCCCACGACGCAATCCCCCGTGAAGCTGTGATTTTTCTCCCTGAACTCCCCCACCAGTCCCGACATAACCGTCATAACCACGACCACTATGAACACGCAAAGCGCGACCGCGATAAGCGCAAAATAGCTCACCCTCCGCCGATACAGATAACGAATTGCCAGAATCAATTTATACAATCCAAATTCCTATTCATAACGCAGCACGTTCACCGGCTTAGTCATCGCCGCCGATATCGCCGGAACAGCCGCCCCAATCGCCGCACCCGCAATCGCCGATAGCGTTATCCACACGACCGCCTGCCAGTCAACCTCGTTGGGGATTCTGCTGAACATATAGACGCTCGCCTTCCATAACTTCAGCCCGAATATTATCCTAATCCAATCCTCGACCGTATTAATATTTTTCGTAATCAGATACCCAAGCCCCGTCCCAATCACCGCACCTATCACCCCGATGCACCCGCCGAATCCCACGAATATCGCCGCCACGGTCGTATGCGCCGTCCCGCAGCTTTTCAGTATCGCCACGTCGCGTCTCCGCGAATCGACAATCATATAAAGGATGCAAAATACCAGCAGCACCGCGCTCATACTCACCACCCCGAATATCAAAAGCAGCATCCCCATCTGCTTGCGGACCTCGGCCACGTACCTGGCCTGCATTTGCCTGGCCGTCTCTATCTGTGTCTGCTCTATTTCAAAATCTTCCCAGCCGAGGCGCTCACCCGCAAACGCCTTCCACACCCCCCAAATCTGCGCCAGCGCCGACCCGGTATCGACCCCGTTTTTAATCTTAATCTGAACCTGCCCTGCAATCGGCTCTTTTACGTCCGGGTATATTACCTTTTGCAGCCGCTCTATCGGCAAATACACGACCCTGCCGTCTAAATAGTAAATACCCGTAAACACAACGTCCGAAACGAGAACTCGAATCGCCTGCCTCCTGAATTGCTGTTCGCCTTCTTTTCTCTCGATATTTGTTCCCGTTGTTATTACCGCTTCTCGTCCCGTTTGCGCCCTCGCCGCCCCCAAATCATACTCATCTGTCAGCTCATTCGGCTCGCAAATCAGGCCAATCCCAATATAGCCGTTTGTAACGTCATAATTGGTTGCCTGGGTTTCCTTCGGCTTTCCTTTTAATAACGATTTCCCGAATCCCGTTACCCTTCCCCGTTTTTGGACTTCAATTCCCCAAATCTCCGCCGCCCGGACGTTGCCCCTGCCCAAGTGCAAAAGGCCCTGCGTCGTCAGCGTCGCCGTCGCCGCCTCAACCGCCGGCAATCCCTCTAATTGCCCGATAAGCTCCGGGTAATAAGCAACTTTTTTCCCTGGCGACAGGACAATGTCTCCTACCGCGTCTTCCGCTGACCGCTCGAACGCCCCGATGAAACCATTGAACAAGCTCGCGACAACTATCAATAGCGCGCTCGACAGCGCCACCGCCGTGATACTCAATAGCGCCACCTTCTTCTTCCTAAGATACCGCAGCCATAAAAATAATGTGAGCATTCCTTACCCGTTCGATTAGGGCTTAGCAGGTTTCAATAACGGGAACAATACCACGTCCCTTATACTCGTAGCGCCCGTCAATATCATTATCAGCCGGTCTATACCTATCCCTAATCCGCCCGCCGGCGGCATTCCGTATTTCAACGCCGTAACAAAATCCTCGTCCATCTTCGCCATCGTCTCGTGCTGCCCCTTAAGTTGCAATCTGAAATTCTCCTCCTGCACCGCCGGGTCATTCAATTCCGTATATGCGTTGGCCAGTTCCATCCCCGCAATATACAGTTCGAACCGCTCCGCGATACCAGGCCGGTCTTTCTTCCTCTTCGTCAGCGGGCACAAAGCCGCCGGGTAATCCTTCACAAACGTCGGTTTTATCAAATTCTTTTCTACTGTCGCCTCGAACACCCCGTTGATTACCACCGCGTCGTCCATATTCTTATGCTCGATTCCCAGCTCCGTCGCCTTCGCCCGCACGCTTTGAATATTCTCAATATCGCACCCGCCGTATTCCTTCAAAAGTTGGGCGTATATCGCCCTTCGCCACGGCCTCTCGAAATCAACCGCCATTTCCCCAAACTGCACCTTGCCGCCTGTGCAGTATTTATCCACCAGCAGGCAAATCAATTCCTCCGTCAAATCCATCATCACGTTATAATCAGCGTATGCCTCGTAAAGCTCCAGCATCGTAAATTCCGGGTTATGCCTGGTGCTCAATCCTTCATTGCGGAAGTTCCGGTTAATCTCGAAAACCTTTTCCATCCCGCCTACTAACAGCCGTTTCAAAAACAGTTCCGGTGCTATCCTCAAAAACAAATCGAGGTCCAGCGTATTATGATGCGTGATAAACGGTTTAGCCGCAGCGCCGCCCGCGATTGTCTGCATCATCGGCGTCTCAACTTCCATAAATCCCCTGCCCGTCAGAAACTCCCTGATTGTCCGCAGTATCGCCGCTCGTTTCTTGAATCGCTCCATCACCTCAGGGTTCGCCCAAAGGTCAACGTATCGCTGCCTGTATCGCAAATCGATATCGGCCAGTCCGTGCCACTTCTCAGGAGGCGGCAGCATCGACTTGCTCAATAGCACCACCTCGTCGGCCCATATTGTTATCTCGCCCGTCTTGGTCTTGCCTAATTGCCCCGCAGCCCCAATTATGTCCCCCGCCTCTAACAGTTTCATAAACTTCCACTGTGCTTCTAATAAGCTTTTACTCAAGCCGATTTGAATCGTCCCGGAGCTATCCCGCAGCGTAATAAATATCAGCTTGCCTATGTCCCTAAGCAGCACAATCCTCCCCGCGCATCTTGCTTTCTGCCCTTCCTCGTTATCCTTGTATCTTGCTTTAACTTCTGCCGACGCCTCCGCGATTTCGTATCTTCCCCCGTATGGGTCGATACCCATCTGTTTTATCGCGCGTAGCTTGTCCTCTCTCGCCTGTTCGATATTCGACATCTTTTGATGTTCCATATTCATTCTCTATATTTCATTCCTTCTGCGCTTTGCCTTTTTCATTCTATGTTCTATATTCTGCTGTTTTCTCTGCGCTCTCAGCGTGCTCCGCGGTGAAAATTCTCATTGTAATATAATCTTTTGCCGCGATTATATCATTCGCCCCCCAAACGGCAACGAATCTTTCACCCTGTTACCCCCGCCAATTCCTTATCGCCCGAACCGCCCGCCATATCTTCTTTACCCTTTGATAGCATCTATTTGTCATACATCTTATCTTTACCAGGGGGATACGATGTTCCTTGGCTAGCCCAGTCAGATAAAAAAATTCTATTGACTTTTCACATTTTCCGGAGTAGATTAAAAACATTGAGGAAAAATAATGTAGAAACTCTAAAAAAGGAGGTCATAAGATGAAAAGGTTAGTTTCTGCGGCAATTATCATCTCTGCAACAGCGTTTTTTGCCCAGCCGGTATGGTCGGATTCCACCAAAATATACTGGGCAGATGACGGCACTAACAAGATTCAACGAGCAAATCTGGACGGAAGTAACATCGAGGATCTCATCACCACAGAGTCAGAGGAACCACACATCGTCTTTGACACCTATACCAGCAAGATATACTGGACGGATTATATTACTGGTAAGATTCGGCGGGCAGATCAGGATGGCAACAATATCGAGGACTTAATCCAGGGGCTCAGTAGTCCGTACGGCATTGCTTCGGACTTGGCCGGCCACATATACTGGACCTCCATTTTTGATAAAATCCAGCGGGCGAATGTAAACGGTAACGATATAGAAGACCTGGTAACCACGGCATACACCAATGGTGGAATCGCTCTTGATACGCTTGACGGTAAAATGTACTGGAGCGGCACTCAACTCTATCGAGCCAATCTGGACGGCAGCAATATCGAGGAACTGACTCAACCCGACCCAGACGTAGTTTGGCTGCCCGACGTTGCTCTTGATGTTACCTCCGGCAAGATGTACTGGACACATGTCTACAACGGCCAGATTTTACGAGGAAATTTTGACGGCAACAACGTGGAAGTTTTAGTTACAGATTTGCTTTCTCCATGGAATATTACCCTGGACCTTGTAAATAGCAAGATGTATTGGACCGATAGGTATACAGGCAAAATCCAGAGGGCCAATCTGGACGGCAGTTTCGTCGAAGACGTGGTTACAGGTTTGAGCAGTCCCTGTGGTATCACAATTCCAACAATTCCATGCATCAATAATTTTGAAATGGAACCTGTGATAGGTTTCAACTCTTCCGGAGCAGGGGGTGGGCCGTTCACGCCCGTCTCCAAAACTTACACGCTGCACAATACGGGACCTAATAATATAAGCTGGACGGCTTCGGTTACACAGGACTGGCTTGATGTCAGTCCTTCCAGCGGAATACTTGGGCCTAATGATATCAACGCCGTACAGATAAACATCAATTCAAACGCAGCCGGGCTGAATTATGGCGCTTACAGCGATACGTTAACAATCGCTAACACTACATGCGGGATGGACTGGAGTCGGTCAGTAAACCTCAGAGTTTTCGGTCCAACCATAAAGTTGTCCCAGAATGAATTCTATTTCGAAGCCGACCTGGATGGAAATAATCCCGCTAAACAGGTGCTTGGAATTTCCAATATCGGCGGGGGGCTGCTTAATTGGCAGGTCAGCGAAACATGCGGCTGGTTAAGCGTGGACCCGAACTGCGGCTCATCTACCTCTCAAGCAGATGACGTTAACATCTTCGTGGATATCTCAGGACTGGCTGCTGGTATCTATAATTGCCAGTTGATAATTTCTTCTGACCTTGCTGAAAACAGCCCTCAGATCGCTACCGTGCAGCTTGCAGTTCGTGTTCCAATAATAGAATTATCGAAAAACGCATTTTATTTCACAGTTCCAGAGAACGGTGATAATCCCACAAACCAGGTGCTCGGTATTTCCAATGGTGGCAGTAGCGTATTGAATTGGCAGATATCAGAAACATGCGACTGGCTGAGCGTGGACCCGAATTGGGGTTCTATTGCTTCTGAAGTGGACAATGTTAATATCATCGTAGATATCAATGGATTGTCTCTCGGTATTCATACCTGCGAGATTCTTGTGTCTTCTGATTATGCCGGAAACAGCCCGCAGATTGTCACAATAGGGCTTATAGTCGTGATGCCCGAGTTCAAACTGACAGCCTCAGACGGAACAAATGAAGATTTCTTCGGCAGTGTTGTGGATATTAACGGTGACCGCTGCATTGTCGGGGTTCCTTATGATAACGATATGGGATGGGGCAGTGGTTCGGCATACATATTCAAATGGAATGGTACGTCCTGGATTCAGCAGGCAAAATTAATTGAACCGGATGCAAACAGCGAGAACCACTTCGGTTGTGACGTGGGCATTGATGGAGACCGCTGTGTTGTCGGGTCCTGGCACGTAGTGGATATGGGATACGAAAGCGGATTCGCATACATTTTCGAATGGAATGGCACGTCCTGGGTTCAAGCGGCAAAATTGAAGGCATCTGATAGTAATAATGGCGATGGCTTCGGTTGCACCGTGGGTCTTAGTGACAACCGCTGTGCTGTCGGGGCTCCTAAAGGCACTGGTAATGCAGCCTATAGCGGTGCAGCATATATTTTTGAATGGAACGGCGCTGCCTGGATTGAGCAGGCAAAACTTACGGCGTCTGATGGGGCTGCGTGGGACTATTTCGGCGACGGCGATATTAGCATCGATGGTGACCGCTGTATTGTCGGGGCCTATGGTGATGACGACAAAGGAACACGCAGCGGCTCGGCATATATATTCGAGTGGAACGGTACGTCCTGGATTCAGCAGGCAAAATTAACGGCCTCCGACGGCTCCGCTAATGATAAATTCGGTATTTCTGTGGACATCAGCGGCGACCGCTGTATTGTCGGGAATGATGATTATGGCGGCGGCTCGGCATATATATTCGAATGGAACGGCGCCAACTGGATTCAGCAGGCAAAATTGACAGCTCCAGACAGGCACAGTGCTGACCATTTCGGCACTTCAGTAGGTATTAATGATGACCGCTGTATTGTAGGGTCTTGGAACCGCTATATTAACGAAACCTACCCCGGCGCGGCATACATATTCGAATGGAACGATGCAAACTGGAATGAGATTCTGCTTATAGCCTCCGATGGAGATAGCTTCGATAATTTCGGTCGTTCTGTAGATATCAGTGACAAATGCTATATCGTTGGAGCGTCCAGCGATGATGACATAGGAGAAAACAGAGGCTCTGTATATGTATATCAGCCCTATAGTCTTGGGAACCTTGACAGGAACCTGATTGTCGATTTCTATGACTATGCCATCCTTGCGTCGCAGTGGCTGCAGGCGCCCGGCATCCCATCGGCGGATATTGCCCCGACTGGCGGCAACGGCTTCGTTGACGATGATGACTTAGTTGTCTTTTGCCAGAACTGGCTTGATTGACCGCACCGCCGACACCGGCGGGCTAAGCAGCGTCTAATTAAACTGCGTTAAGCGATAAAAATCCGTGGAATCTATAGTTTACGCCGCTTTTTTCGCCGCCGCCTTCGCCTGTTCGCGTATCAGCTTGCTCTTGACCACTAATATCGCCGTCTCTAACTGCGGGTCAACCTCAACGGTCTTTTCCAGCGTGTGTCTCTTTACCGGCATGGAGTTGCTGTCGTGACCTGACTTTACCAGCACGTCGTTATCACGCTGAACGTCGAACATCCTTCGAAGCTCGTCGCTTCGCATCTCCACCGTTACATTGGGCGTTATCCCCCAGTTATTGGACTTATCCTTCTCGGCCTCTTCTTTGCTCTTGACCCTTTGTCCCGACGGCAAATGATAATACGCCATCGTGTATTTCAACTGCGCCCCCTCGCCGGGATACTCCGTCAGTCCCTGCACCACCCCCTTGCCGTGCGTCCGCTCCCCGACTAAAGTCGCGCGCCCCTGCGAAGGGTCGCTCAGCGCACCCGCCACTATCTCCGATGCGCTCGCCGAACCCGCGTTTATCAATACAACCAGCGGATAATTCGGCTGCGTCCCCTTCTTCCTCGCCACCGAGTATGATGGCGGCCCGTACCGCGTCCTCGTTATCACTATCAATCCGTCCTCTAAAAACAAATCCGATACCGACACCGCGCTTTCAAAATATCCGCCGCTGTTATAACGCAAATCCAGAATCAATCCGCGTATCCCTTTCAATTCCAGCTCATGCAGTGCCCGTCTCAAATCCAGGGCCGTGCTCTCTGAAAAGCTCGTCAACCGAAGATACCCGATTTTGTCTTTCTCGTCTATTATGTTATCCCATCGGCCCGTCTGTGACCTCTCCCAGCCCTTCAGCGTCGGTACAGTTATCTTGGCGCGGGTTATCGTTATGTCCCTCGGCTGCGACTCCTCCTCGCGCCGTATCGTCAGCGTTACCTTTGTTCCAGCTGGACCCGTTATATGCTTCACCGCGCAGCCAATCGGCATATCCTTCGTCGGTATCCCGTCAACCTTCTCTATAATGTCGCCCGCGTCAAGACCCGAATGATACGCCGGCGTGTCAGGCAATAAGCTGCCTATCGTCAATTGCCCCTTCGTTTTGTTTATCTCGATGCCTATCCCGGTAAACTCGTTTGTCATCGCCTTTTCAAACTCCTCCACGTGCTTCGGCCAAATCAGCACCGTATAGGGGTCCAGCGTCTCGAACGACGCATACGAGAATTCCGAAATGAATATCCCTTCCGGAAGACGCGCACTCAACAGATTCAGCTCCAGCGCCTTCGAAAATGCCGACAGAAATTTATCCTTGCTGCCGCCCGCCGGCCAGCCCCTTATTTCACGCTCAAGCGACGACAAATCCAAACATAAACTCACTATGGCGTTCGAGTCCGCCTTGAAATCCTTGAACGTCTCTCCGAGCTTCGCGATATTCGGCTCACCTTCTCCATCCTCTTGTTCAATGTTGGACGTTTTGTCCTCTGTCATCTGTCCTCTGTCCTCCGCTTTCACCAGCGTCCCCACCACTTCCGCCAGGGCCCTGCACCGCTCCACCCCCTTCAACGCCATTTCCCGGTAGTCAATTCTGCTTATATACTTGAAATTTAGCTCGTCCACCGCTCGCTCGAAAATCCTTCTTTTGACGCCCTCGAACCGCTGCTCGACCGTCTCACAGGGATTGTCCGCGAACGCCCCTGTTATTTCCGCCTTTTCAATCAGACGCTCCGAGCGCTCCTCGTATTCCTTGTTATTGGGGTCAATCGCCGTCAGCAAACTATAATACCTCATATACGCATCGAACCATTTCCCGCGTTGTTCAAGCTCCTGCGATTTTATTTTTACGGCTTCAATCGATTCACGAACACAGGGGTCCGACAGAATCGCCTCTTTTTGCCTTTCGTTGGTGAACTCAATAGTCCGTATCGCCGCTTCCAGTATGGCCGTCGGCCCTTTGGGCCCATTAGCGTCGTTCACGTCCTGTGGTGAGCTTGACGAATCCACATTGACATCCGCCGGCAGACCTTTTTTCACTCGCTCGAATACTGCGAACTGCTCCTTGTATGCCGCCTCTTTCTGCGCCTCGCGCTTGTCCTGCAATACTCGCCACTGTCCAACGATTTCCTTAAGCTGACTAATAGGATTTCCATCACTCTCGTTTGCCTCGTCTGCCGGTTTAAAACTCTCTATCAACTTTCCTGCCGCCTCGAACCTGCCCTGTTCTATCAAATCGCACGCCGCCTCTACAACCTCCTGTTCGCTAAACTCCCTCCTTGCCGGGATAACGGTGTTTATATCATTGAATTCCGCTATTACCCCCCTATGTTCCGGCTTATCCGTTAATTCCGGCTTTAACGCCTCCGCCTGAGCCGGTTTATTCGATTCACGAATCTCGATGCTTATCGGCGCAAGACAAAAACTTGCCCATATTAACACCACCCCCGCCAAAACCGTGCATAATCGCCCAAACGACCAAAATTTGAAGTTTTTCAAAATCATAAATCAAAAATCATAAATCATAAATGTTCTATATGCATTCACCTGCTTTACCTGTGCATCCCAGCACCTGGAGTTTATGTTTTACCATAGCTTTTATCGCGTCTCTGCCCGGCCCTAAATACTTCCGGGGGTCGAATTCGCTCGGCTTTTCCGCGAACACCTGACGAATCTTGGCCGTAACTGCCAACCTCAAATCCGTATCAATATTGACCTTACAGACGGCGGTTTTGGCGGCCTTGCTGATGGCGGATTCCGGGACGCCCATAGCATTTGGCATCTTGCCACCATACTTGTTAATCAGGTCAATAAATTCCTTCAGGACGCTGCTTGAGCCGTGCATAACCAGCGGAAAGCCGGGTAATCTGTCCTGGATTTGCTGAATCCGGTCAAGAGCCAGCTTCGGCTCGGTTTTGAACTTATACGCCCCGTGGCTGGTTCCTACGGCCACGGCCAACGAATCAACCCCGCTTTTTTCGACAAATTCTACTGCCTGGTTGGGGTCGGTGAGGTGCTTTTCTACGTCGTCAACACCGACGACGTGCTCCTCGATACCGCCTAACTGGCCAAGTTCCGCCTCGACCACCACGCCATTGGCGTGGGCATACTCTACTACCTCTTTTGTTACCTTTATGTTCTCCTCGAAAGGCAGTTTCGAGGCGTCTATCATAACCGACGTAAAGCCGTCATCAACGAACTGCTTGCAGGTCTCGAAGTTATCGCCGTGGTCAAGGTGGGTCGCGATTGGGATATCGTGGTTTTCCTTCACCGCGACGTTGATTATAGCCATCAGGTAGCTGTTGCTGGCGTATTCGCGGGCGCCGCGCGAGATTTGCAGAATCAGGGGCGCCTTTTCTTCGGCTACCGCCTGAACGATACCCTGGGTGATTTCCATATTATTGACGTTAAAGGCCCCGACGGCGTAGCCGTTCTTGTAGGCCATCTCGAACATCTTTTTGGTAGTTACTAATGGCATATTGTTCTCCTTACTTAACTGTTATCAAGCCTTCTGTGAAATTCGTAACTATTTATTAAATAACGACTTATGTCATTATTTTTCTTGCAATCTCCTCCGCCTCGGTTATTA
>JAFGDN010000072.1 GCA_016932095.1 Sedimentisphaerales bacterium | reverse complement strand
GCTGCTGTAGCTCAGTAGGTAGAGTGCGTCCTTGGTAAGGACGAGGTCATGGGTTCAATTCCCATCAGCAGCTAAGTGCAGATATTTACGGTCTGGGTATGGGCGCAGGTTCGTCACCCCGGCTGGAAATTTATTATAAAAGGAACTTAAAATCAGGGCTTCTAAAAAGGACAGAAAATAAACAGTGCAGATTTGGAGGTTTATTGACAATGGCTAAGGCAGTATTCGAGCGAACCAAGCCGCACGTCAACGTCGGCACAATAGGACACGTTGACCACGGCAAAACAACGCTGACCAGCGCGATGACAAAAGTAATGGAGTTAAAGGGATTGTGCAAATTCAAAAGCTACGATGACATTGCCAAGGCCTCGGAATCGCAGGGCCGGCGCGACCCCACGAAAATTCTGACAATCGCAACGGCCCACGTTGAGTACATTACGGAAAACAGGCATTACGCGCACGTGGACTGCCCGGGCCACGCTGATTACGTGAAGAATATGATTACCGGCGCCGCCCAGATGGATGGCGCGATACTGGTGGTCAGCGCTTACGACGGCCCGATGCCGCAAACCCGCGAGCATATACTGCTTGCCAGGCAGGTCAACGTGCCTAAGGTCATTGTGTTTATGAACAAGTGCGACCTCGTCGAGGACAAGGAATTGCTCGACCTTGTTGAGATGGAAGTCAGAGACCTGCTGAATAAATATGAGTTCCCCGGCGACGAGACGCCTATAATTCGCGGCTCAGCGACCAAGGCGCTGGAGGCAAAGTCGTTAGACGACGCGGCCTGCAAGCCAATAGAGGATTTGCTCAAGGCAATGGATGAGTATATCCCGATTCCGGTTCGCCAGGTCGATAAACCATTCCTTATGCCCGTCGAAGACGTGTTCAGTATAAAGGGCAGGGGCACGGTCGGCACAGGCAGAGTCGAGAGAGGCAAGGTCAAGGTCGGCGAAGAAATGTCAATCATCGGGCTTTCCAAGGAAATACGAAACACCGTCGTGACCGGCGTGGAAATGTTCAATAAGACGCTCGATGAAGGCCAGGCGGGCGACAACGTCGGCTTGCTGCTGCGGGGCGTCGAAAAGAAGGACCTCGAGCGAGGGCAGGTTATCGCCAAGCCGGGGAGCATTACGCCTCATACGCATTTTATGTCCGAAGTTTACGTTCTGACCAAAGAGGAAGGCGGCCGTCATTCGCCGTTCTTCCCGGGATATAGGCCGCAGTTTTACTTCAGGACTACAGACGTGACCGGAACTGTCAAGCTCATTCAGAGCCGGGAAGGCAAGGCCGCCGAGATGTGTATGCCCGGCGACAATATAGCGATGGAGGTCGAGATTATCTCCCCGATAGCGATGGAAGAGGGTTTGCGATTCGCCATTCGCGAGGGCGGCCGAACAGTTGGCGCAGGCGTGGTAACGAAGATTCTCGGGTAGAGAGTAAAAAAAACGGCGAAACGGTCGCAGGGCCATAACGGCTGACGTGAGCGGCGGTTATCCGGTTTTGATTAAAAATTCGCAGCCGCAACAAATCGCAGCGGGGCAGGAATAAATGGCTAAAAAAAGCAAAAGAGAATACGTTTGGCTTGTCTGTAAAGAGTGTGGTAAGCAGAATTATCGCACTAATGTCAGTGTTGCGGAAGGCAGCCCTAAACTGGAGCTGAAGAAATACTGCGCCTGGGAACGCAAACACACGGTTCACAAGCTGAAACGTAAATAAGAAGCCGGGCGCGATTGAAAGATAAAATTTGGATAGGCCAGTAGCTCAATTGGCAGAGCGTCGGTCTCCAAAACCGAAGGTTGGGGGTTCGATTCCCTTCTGGCCTGGTGTTCGGTTGGCCCTCGGTTGAAACGGCGGCGGTCACATACGCGATTGGGTGCGATATGATTTTGAGCATATATAAACGTGGTCAGGGAAGATATACGAGATTGTGCAGCGCAGGCGCAGGCGGCTTGTTGATTGCAATCGGGTGTATGCGGCTCTATCAGGTGTTTGACGCCACGGACATCAATTTGTGGATTACGACGATGGTGCCGGCCGGGATACTCCTGGCCGCCGCTGTTATGCTGCTTTGGCTGGTAAACAAGCCCAATATCGCTGATTTTATGATTGCCTCCGAAGGCGAAATGAAAAAGGTTAACTGGTCTTCCAGGCAGGAAATAGCGGTTTCAACGTTTATAGTAATAGTGGTGGTGGTGATTTTGGCGGTCATTCTTGGCGCCGCTGATTTTATATTTCAACTGGCGATTACCTGGCTGGTATTGTAGCAGGACGGCTTAAAGGCAGGACAAACGGCTTTATTTGCGTCATTATTGAATTAGTCGAGGCGTTTTTTTTAATGAAATGGTATGTGCTGAGAGTTGCGTCAAACAAGGAAATGCATGTAAAAGACGTGCTGACGCAGAAGGTCAAGGCGGCCGGCCTGACGGACGTTATCGGCAGGATTGAAGTTCCCGTCGAGAGGGTCAAAAAGGTCAGGGGCAGCAAGCAGACCGTTCACAAGCGAAAACTATACCCCGGCTACGTTTTTATGGAGATGGAGACCGAAAAGGACGGCAAAGTGCAGGAAACGGCCTGGTTTGTTATAAAGGAAATACCCGGGGTGGGTGATTTTGTCGGCACGGAGGGAATACCAACGCCAATGCGGGATACTGACGTTGCCAAGATGATGCAGGAGGTCGAAAAGCCGGAAGAAACGCCCAGTATCAAGGTTGACTTCAGGAAGGGCGACCAGATAAAGATTCGAGAAGGTCCCTTCGAGAGCTTCGAGGGAACGGTCGATGCGATAGACCAGGACCGCGGGATAGTAAAGGTGATTGTGGAAATATTCGGGCGAAGCACGCCTTTGGATATTGAGTACTGGCAGATTGAGAAGGTGTAAAAAATGGCAAAGGCAGCAAGAAGGGGTGGCGTTAAGGAAATATTGGTAAAGATAAAGCTGCAGGCATCTGGCGGACAGGCGACGCCGGCCCCGCCGATAGGACCGGCCCTCGGTCAGCACGGCGTTAATATAGGCCAGTTTGTGTCGCAGTTTAACGAACGAACAAAAGAGCTTAACGGGACGATTGTGCCGGTGGTTATATCGGTTTACAAGGACAAAAGCTTCACCTTCGAGGTGAAAAGCCCGCCCGCGGCCGTGCTGTTGAAGCAGGCGGCAAACGTCGCGAAGGGAAGCGGTGTGCCGAACAAGGAAAAGGTGGGCAAGGTAACAGCGGAACAGGTGCGAAAGATAGCCGAACAGAAAATAAAAGACCTCAACGCTTACTCACTTGACCGGGCCGAGAAGATAATCAGGGGCACGGCACGCAGTATGGGCATTGACGTCGAAGGTTAAGTGGTACAAATAAACAAAGAATTCGAGACGCGTATATGAAACGTATTGGAAGCAAGAGGTATCGTAAGGATTTAGAGAAGGCAAGCCAGGATACGCTCAGCTTGGCTGACGCGGTGGCGAAAGTAAAATCATTCAGCACGACCAAGTTTGACCAGGCGATTAATTGCGTGTTCTGGCTGGGTATCGACCCGAAACAATCGGACCAGATAGTCCGCGGGGCGATATCGCTGCCTCACGGGATTGGCAAGCAAAAGAAGGTGATAGCGTTCTGCGAGGATTCAGACGTCGAGACAGCTAGGAATGCGGGCGCCATTGAGGCCGGCTGCGATGAGCTGGTCGCGAAGATACAAGGCGGCTGGGCGGATTTCGACGTAGCGATAGCATCGCCGAAGGTTATGGGCAAGGTGGGTAAGCTCGGCCGAGTGTTAGGCCCGCAGGGAAAGATGCCCTCGCCCAAAAACGGCACGGTTACGGCGGATATTACCACGGCGATACGCGAGTTTTCAGCGGGAAAGGTCGAGTTCAAAAACGACTCAGGCGGAAACGTGCATGTCGTGGTGGGCAAGCAGAGTTTCGACGCGCAAAAACTGATGGAAAACATTGACGCAGTGGTAACACATATTAAGAAGATAAAGCCGGCGAGCACCAAGGGCACATATATAAAGAAAGTATGTATTTCAGCAACGATGAGCCCAGGGGTGTTTGTGGCCGTCTAAGAGGTTTCATTAACCGGCGGGTATAATTTTAAGAGAATCAGGCAGGTGATAAGATGAGTAAATTCGTGAAAGAACTGTTGCGAGGCGAGCTGGAAAAAAGAATTGCTGGCGAGCATATTACGGACTTTTTGGTAATCAGCACACAGGGTGTCAACGGAATTGACAACAACGTGATGAGGGGGCAGCTCAAGAGCAAAGGCATCAGGGTGACGGTAGTAAAAAACGCCATTATCAGGGTCGCATTAGCGAACCTGAAAATGGAGCCGGCAGCGTCGATTTTCACGGGGCCCTGCGCGATAGCATACGGCGGCGACAGCATAATCGACGTTGCGAAGGAGCTGGCTGGCTGGGCGGGTAAGATACCCGCCATTCATATAAAGGGGGCGTTTCTCGATGGGATGGTTTTTGACACGAAGAAGGCCGAAGGACTGGCGAGGATGCCCGACAGGAAGCAGTTGCAGGGAATGATTGTAACATTAGTCAAATCACCCGGGTCGCGGCTGGCCGGGGCGATTAAATCGCCCGCGGGCAGAATCGCCGGCTGTGTAAAGGCGTTATTGAAAAAACTCGAAAAGGCACAGCCGCAGGCGCAACCCGCATAAGGAAGAACAGGGAACGAAATACTAACGGCCGGATGGCTGCCCCCGAAAAAACGGGGTTAAACGGCGCGGTGTAGCGCCGGCTACTATCGGGCGATGTGGATATGGGAGTCAAATAAAATGGCAGACGAAGCAACAGAGGCAAAAAGCTGGAGTGATGATGTAAAAAAACTGGGCGACGCGATAGTCAAGCTGACGCTGATGCAGGCCAAAGAGCTTGGCGATTATCTCAAAGAAGTTCACGGAATTGAGCCGGCGGCGGGCGGCGCGATTATGATGGCAGGCCCGGCGGCGGGCGGCGCGGCGGCGGCAGAGGCGGCGCCGGAGAAGACGACGTTCGACGTGATTCTCAAACAGGCCGGCGACAAGAAAATTCAGGTCATCAAGGAAGTCAGGGCGTTGACGGGCCTGGGGCTAAAAGAAGCCAAGGACCTCGTTGACGGCGCTCCAAAGCCGGTGAAGAAAGAAGTGAGCAAGGATGAGGCAGAGGCCGCGAAAAAGCAGCTTGAAAGCGCTGGCGCGGTTGTAGAGCTTGCTTAAAACAAGCGAGAGTCAATAGTAAATAAAAACAACGGGTTGCCATTTAATCGGGGTATAAATAATGGCTGAATTGCAAGTGCGTAATTTCGGCAGGACAAAAGAGACAGTTGAAATTCCGAACCTTGTGGCGATACAGAGGAAGGGCTACGATGAGTTTCTTCAAAAGGACGCGTCGCCGACAAAGCGGGCAAACAGGGGTCTTGAGGAGCTGTTCCGGGAGACCTTCCCGATAGAAAGTTATGACAAGAGTATAATCCTTGAGTACCTGTATTACGAGCTTGAGGAGCCCCGGTACAATACTCACGAGTGCAGGCAGCTTCGGCTGACCTACGGCTATCCCCTTAAAATAACCTGCCGGCTGAAGAGCAAGGACGGGCACGACATTGCCGAGCAGACGATTTACCTCGGAGAAATCCCCGTAATGATTGGCGGCGGCGAGTTTATAATCAACGGAGCCGAGCGAGTCATCGTGAGCCAGCTTCACAGAAGCCCCGGCGTGGATTTCCTCATCGAGAGCAAGGAAGGCGACCGGATACTGCACGGCGGAAGAATCATACCGGAGCGGGGAAGCTGGATTGAGATAAGCGTTACGCACAAGGACGTTATGGTGGTGAAAATCGACCAGTCGAGCAAGATACCGGCGACGGTCTTTTTGCGGGCGTTAAGCGCCGATTACAGCACGACTGAGCAGCTCATCAGGTGTTTTTACGAGACAAAAGAGGTTCAGAAGGGACGGATTGCCGCCGATATGTGGGCGGCCCGTGATATTGTCGATACCGAAAGCGGTGAGATTGTGGTAAAGGCCGGCTCCCAAATCGGCGACAAGGTCTCGCTCATTCAGCAAAGCGAAATAAAGCGAATCGAGATAGCCGAAGGCGTGCGAGATATGCTGGTTTTCAATACGCTTGCCGAAGACGACTGCAAGAGCCATGAACAGTCGCTGCTGAAGTTTTATATTCGGCTGCGCCCCGGCAATCCCCCGAACCAGGAGAAGGCCGAACAGTTCTTTAAAGAGAAATTCTTCGACGTCAACCGGTATCGGCTGGGCAAGGTGGGCAGGTTCCGGCTGAACAGAAAATTCGGGCTTAATGTTGACCTGAATGAAATGACGCTTAGGCCAGATGATTTCATATACGCGATGAAATACATCATCGGACTGCGAAACGGCGAGGGAGAGATTGATGATATAGACCATTTGGGCAACCGGAGGTTGCGCACGATTGACGAGCTTGCAGGCGGCGAAATCCGCAAAGGGCTTTTGAAGCTTCGAAAGACCGTCCAGGAACGGATGAGCACGATGAAAGACAGCGAACAGCAGCTTAGGATAGCCGATTTGGTCAACTCAAAAAGCGTATCGAGCAGCATAAACTTTTTCTTCGGGCGAGGTGAGCTGAGCCAGATAGTTGACCAGACCAATACGTTAAGCCAGTTAACGCACGAAAGGCGATTGTCGGCGCTGGGACCCGGCGGGCTGAACCGGAGGCGAGCGGGCTTCGAGGTCCGCGACGTGCATATCAGCCACTACGGGCGGATTTGCCCGGTGGAAACGCCTGAAGGCACCAACATCGGTCTTATAAGCTCGCTTGCTATATTCGCGACGGTTGATGAATACGGCTTTTTATTGACTCCATATTACATAGTCGAAAAGGGCAAGGTAACCGGCGAGGTTGCATATCTTCGGGCCGACGAGGAAATGAGGGCGATATTCGCCCCGCCGAGCACCGTTCATCCGGAGACCGACAAGATAAAGGAGGGAATGGTATTGGCAAGGCAGCACGGGGAGCTTGCCCAGGTTAACTCCGATGAAGTTACCTACGTGGACGTCTCACCAAAGCAAATCGTGGGATTGTCGGCGGCGTTGATACCGTTCCTCGAACACGACGACGCCAACAGGGCGCTTATGGGCTCGAATATGCAGAGGCAGGCGGTGCCGCTGTTGACCAGCGAGGCGCCGGTGGTGCAGACGGGAATGGAAGAGGTGGCAGGAAGATATTCGAGTATGACTGTCCGTGCACAGAAAGCGGGGGTCGTTACCGACGTTGACGCGACAAGAATCGTGATAAATCATACGGATGAATACAAGCTTGAGAAGTATTTCGGATTGAACGAGAGGACCTGCCTCAACCAGAAGCCGGTTGTCAAACTGGACCAGAAGGTTGAAAAGGGACAGGTTCTGGCAGACGGCGGCGGGACCAATGAAGGCGTGCTGGCGCTGGGCAGGAACCTTCTTGTGGCGTTTATGTCATA
This sequence comes from Sedimentisphaerales bacterium, assembly GCA_016932095.1. Classification (GTDB taxonomy): domain Bacteria; phylum Planctomycetota; class Phycisphaerae; order Sedimentisphaerales; family Anaerobacaceae; genus Fen-1362. The sequence continues at coordinate 63,070 of JAFGDN010000072.1, read as the reverse complement.
CGAGGGATTCAATTTTGAGGACGCGATAATCGTCAGCGAACGCTTAGTCAGGAAAGACAGCTTTACGAGCTTGCATATAAATGAATTTGACGCCGAGATACGCGAAACGCCCTTGGGGAAGGAAGAATTTACGTGTGATATCCCCAACGTCAGCGAAAAGGCGCTTCGTAACCTTGATGAGCATGGCATCGTAAGGGAAGGCACGCGGGTCCAGCCGGGCGATATTCTCGTCGGAAAGGTCGTGCCAAAGGGCAAGACCGAGCTTACCCCCGAGGAAAAGCTGCTGCACGCCATATTCGGAAGGGCCGGGGAAGACGTAAAGAATGATTCTCTGGAGTTGCCCAACGGCTACGAGGGGTTTGTGATAAAAACCGAACGGTTTGTGCGGCGGGGCACAGGCGGCGAGGAAGGCAAAAAGGCGCTTGCCGCCCAGATAAAAGAATACGAAAAAGAGATGCGTGCAAAGCAGTGCGCGATATTCAAACAGATGATTACGGCTATAACCGAGAAATTCGAGGTTGACATTGTTGACCCTTCAACGAAACAGAAGGCCGGCGTCAGCGAAGACGACGAGGTTATCTCAGAGCAGGTCGAGAACTGGGATATCAAGTGGGTCAAGCCCGCGGCGATGCGTGAAAAGGTCGAAAAGCTCGTCGAGAAATTCACTGAGAAAATAGGGGCGATTGAGGATGAAAAGAAAAGGCGAGTCGAGCGGCTCAAACACGGCGACGAGCTTCCCAGCGGCGTGATAGAAATGGTAAAAGTTTACGTGGCGACCAAGCGGACGCTGTCGATTGGCGATAAAATCGCCGGCCGCCACGGCAACAAGGGGGTCATTGCGAAAATATTGCCTGAAGAGGATATGCCGTTTTTGGAGGACGGCACGCCGATTGACATCCTGCTGAATCCGCTGGGCGTTCCGAGCAGAATGAACGTCGGGCAGATTCTGGAGACGCACCTCGGATGGGTGGCAAAAGTGCTCGGCTTTACCGCAATTACGCCGGTATTCGACGGCGCCAAGGAAGAAGACATTTTGAAACTGACCGAAGAGGCCAATAAGCAGTTGATGCGTCGAAAGGAAGAGTTATCAAAGAACAATGAGCCGCCGCAGGCAGACGAGCTGTTTGTGTGTGTTCCTGAGTCGCTCAAGACGCAGATGTATGACGGCAGGACGGGAGAACCGTTCGACCAGCAGGCGACGATTGGCTATATCTACATAATGAAGCTTCATCATCTGGTTGACGACAAGATTCACGCCCGTTCAACGGGGCCGTACAGTTTGATAACGCAGCAGCCCCTTGGCGGCAAGGCGAGGACCGGCGGACAGAGGTTCGGCGAAATGGAGGTCTGGGCGCTGGAGGGCTACGGTGCGGCTTATACGCTGCAGGAAATGCTGACGGTAAAAAGCGACGACGTTGAGGGCCGGACAAAGATATACGAATCGATGGTCAAGGGCCTGAACTCGCTGGAGGCGGGAACGCCGCTTTCGTTTGACGTGCTTTGCAATGAGATACGAGGGCTTGGTCTGAACATCCAGCTCGAAAAGAAACGATTGGGAACAACTGTTTTATAAGTAGCGAGTCGATATAGGAGCAAAAATAAATGATAAGCAATATCTATGATCGGATAAATGATTACGGTTCGGTCAAGATTTCACTTGCCGGCCCCAACGACATTCGAAGCTGGTCGTTCGGCGAGGTCCGCAAGCCCGAGACCATCAACTACCGGACGTACAGGCCGGAAAAGGATGGACTTTTCTGCGAGCGTATTTTCGGGCCTGAGCGGGACTGGGAATGCGCGTGCGGCAAATACAAGGGAACTAAGTATAAAGGCATAATCTGCGACCGCTGCGGGGTGAAGGTTACTCACAGCAGGGTGAGGCGCAAGCGTATGGGGCATATAAACCTGGCGTCTCCCTGTGTTCATATATGGTTCTTCAAGACCATCCCGAACCACCTGGGCACGATTTTGGGGATGAAGGGGATGGACCTGGAGAAGGTCATTTATTATCAGGATTACTTGGTAACCGACGCAGGACAAAGCCCGCTGAAGGTGGGGCAGTTGCTTTCAGAAGAAGAATACAGGGACGCCGGGGTAAAATACGGCGGCGCTTTCAAGGCGTTAATGGGCGGTGAGGCGATAAAGGCGCTATTGTCACGGCTTGATTTGGAAGCGATAGGCGCCGATTTACGACTGGCTATAACAAAGACCAGCTCAGGTCAGCGGACGAAAGAGCTTAGTAAACGTCTCAAGGTGCTCGAAGCAATCAAGAGCAGCAATAATAAGCCGGAATGGATTGTGCTCGAGGTGGTACCGGTTATCCCGCCGGATTTGCGGCCTTTGGTGCTGCTGGAAAGCGGCAACTTCGCGACCAGCGACCTCAACGACCTTTACAGGCGCATAATCAACCGCAATAACCGGCTCAAGAAGCTAATGGACTTAAACGCCCCGGAAGTCATTATTCGAAATGAAAAGAGGATGCTTCAGCAGGCGGTTGACTCGCTGATGGACAATGGCCGTTGCCGAAGGCCGGTGCTGGGAAGCAATAACAGGCCGCTGAAGAGCTTAAGCGACATGATAAAAGGCAAGCAGGGCAGGTTCAGGGAGAACCTGCTGGGCAAACGAGTCGATTATTCGGCGCGTTCGGTGATTGTGATTGGGCCGACGATGCGGCTGCACCAGTGCGGACTGCCAAAGAGAATCGCCCTTGAGCTGTATCAGCCGTTTATCATTCGCCGGCTCAAACAAAGCGGGCTTGCCGACACTATTAAAAGCGCAAAGCGAATGATTGAGCGTCGCGGCGAGCAGATTTGGGACATTCTCGAAGAGGTGATTCATCAGCATCCGGTGCTCCTTAACAGAGCTCCTACCCTGCACCGAATGGGTGTTCAGGCGTTTGAGCCGGTCTTAGTGGAAGGCAACGCGATAATGCTGCACCCGCTGGCTTGCAAGGGGTTCAACGCCGACTTCGACGGCGACCAGATGGCGGTGCATTTGCCTTTGAGCGTGGAGGCCCAGACCGAAGCGCATACGCTGATGATGACGACGAACAATATTTTCTCGCCCGCCAACGGCTCGCCAATGGTGGGGCCTTCGCAGGATATGGTGCTGGGTAATTATTACCTGACCAGTATGCTTGCCGGCCAGAAAGGCGAGGGGGCGGTATTCAAAGATAGCTACGAGGCGATGCTTGCTTACGAGATGGGCAAGATTGCGCTGCACGCAAAGATAAAGGTTCGGATAGACAAGCCCGTGGCCAAGGAAGGTCAGCGGGCGATTATGGCCAAAATCGAGGAGGCCGACAGACACAGCACGATAGAAACATCAGTTGGCAGGTGTATTTTCAACGATATTTTACCCGCAGAGATGCCTTTCTATAACTTTACGATGGGGCAAAAGCCGCTTAGCCAGGTAATCAGCGACTGCTATGAGGTTTCCGGCTCTGCCCAGACGGTCGATTTGTTAGATAAAATCAAGGAAAAGGGATTTAAGTGGGCAACGCTGTCGGGGCTGAGCTTTGGCGTTATAGATTTGAAAATCCCGCCGAAAAAGCAGGAGATTATTGACGAGACCGAAAAGAAAGTCAAAAAGATTCTGAAGAACTATACCGCGGGCGTGCTGACGGAAGGCGAACGCTATAACCAGGTAATTGACGCCTGGACCAACGCCCGCGTGGCGGTAACAAATGAAATGATGCGAGGGCTCAAAGAAGACACGAAGGAAGACGGCTCACCCTATCTGAACCCTATATATATGATGAGTATTTCAGGCGCAAGAGGCAGCGTTGACCAGATTCAGCAGCTTGCCGGCATGCGTGCCTTGATGGCAAAACCGAGCGGCGAGATTATCGAGACGCCGATTAAATCGAATTTCCGCGAAGGGCTGACGGTCCTCGAATACTTCAGCTCCACGCACGGCGCCAGAAAAGGTCTTGCCGATACGGCTTTGAAGACGGCAAACTCGGGGTATCTCACGCGAAAACTAATCGACGTTGCGCAGAATATGATTGTTACCGAGCGCGATTGCGGAACGCTGCAGGGTATTACCAAAAGTTCCATCGCCAGAGGCGAGCAGGTCGATATACCGTTGTCTCAGCTTATCATAGGCAGGACGGCCCGGGATAATATACGCAATCCAATTACCGACGAGATGATTGTCCGTGAAAACGAGGTTATAACACCTGAGGCGGCGGCGAAAATTGAGGCGCTGGGCCTGGACGCAATCAGGGTAAGAAGCCCTCTGACCTGCGACAGCCCGTTCGGCGTTTGCGCAAAATGCTACGGGTGGGACATGAGCACGAGCCAGCTTGTCGAAGAGGGATTGCCCACGGGTATTATTGCGGCCCAGTCGATAGGCGAGCCGGGAACGCAGCTTACGCTTAGAACGTTCCACACCGGCGGCGTGGCGTCCCGCGCCATTCTCGAACGCGAGCAAAGGGCGACACATGCAGGCAAGATTCGCTACCGCGATATAAATGCCGTAACGTTAAAGGCAGAGGACGGCTCTTCGAGGTCGGTTGCCCTGAAGAGAAACGGCGAAATAGCGATATTGGACGACAAGGACCGCGAGCTTGACAAGTTCAAAGTGCCGTATGGCGCGGTTATCCGTGTAGGCGACCAGGAGCATGTCAAGGCGGGGGCGATGCTGTTCGAATGGGACCCGCACCGAACGCCCATACTGGCTGAGGTCGGGGGCTTGATTCGTTTCGTCGATATTATCGACGGCGAGACGATTCGGCTCGAGGAAGAGCGCAAAGGCCAGACCGGCAAACCCGTCGTAATCGAGCACAAGGGCGACAAACACCCGCAGATTATGATTGAGGATAAAGAGGGCAAGATTCTTGACGTTCACTATCTGCCGGCGGGGGCCAGGATAGAAGTATTGGAGGGCCAGCAGGTCCAGGCGGGCCAGTTGCTTGCTCACCAGCCCAGGGCAACCGGCGGAACGCAGGATATCACGGGGGGCTTGCCTCGCGTGACCGAGGTATTCGAGGCGCGTAAACCCAAAGACCCGGCGGCGATTGCCGAAATCAGCGGGCGAGTCGAGCTTAAGAGCGACAAACGCAAGGGCAAAATGACGATTACCATCCGGTCGGAATCGGGTATGGAAAAAGAACACCACGTTCCGCGAGACAGACACCTTAACGTTCATACAGGCGATTTGGTCGAGGCGGGCGATACGCTGACGGATGGGCCGCTTGTTCCGCACGATATTCTGCGAATCAAGGGTGAAGAGGCGCTGCAAAGATACCTCATCGGCGAGATTCAAAACGTATATCGCTCGCAGAACGTCAATATAAACGACAAGCACATCGAGATTATCTGCTCGCAAATGATGCGAAAGGTCGAGATTGAATCGGTGGGTGACAGCGCGTTTTTGCCCGGCGAAGTGGTCGATAAGTTCGAGTTTCGCAGGGAAAATACGCGTCTAAACGAGAGCATAAAGATATCCACCTTCGGCGACTCAAACGAGCTCAAAGAAGGCCAGGTTATTGAGAAAGTTAAGCTGTCGAGCATAAACGAAAAGCTCGAGGCAATCGGCGGCGAGCCGGCAAAGGGCAAGAAGCCCAGGCCCGCGACGGCCAATACGCTTTTACTGGGGATTACCAAGGCGTCGCTTCGCTCGGACAGCTTCATAGCGGCGGCGAGCTTCCAGCAGACGACTAAGGTCTTGACTGAGGCGGCGTTAGGTGGTAGCGTAGATAAACTTTGCGGCCTGAAGGAAAACGTAATACTCGGGCATTTGATACCGGCAGGCACGGCGTTTAAGCCGTATCTCGAGCTGAAGGTCAAACACCTTGCCGAGGCGCCGCTGCCCAAGGAATTCAAGGAAGTCAGGGAAGTCGAAGAAGAAAAGGCCGCCGAGGCAAGGAAAGAAGCCGCAATGAAGGAAGCATTGGGCATTAAATAACCCGGATGGATTTACAGAACGTTGGAGCAAAATTAGAATGGCGACAATTAATCAGTTGGTAAGAAGACCGAGGGCCAAGTCGAAAGGGCGAAAGAGGCGTTCCGATATCAGCGGCTCGCCGCAGAAACGAGGCGTGTGCCTGATTGTCAGGACAATGACGCCTAAGAAACCCAACTCAGCGTTGCGCAAGATTGCCCGTGTGCGCCTTACCAACGGCACGGAAGTGACGGCCTATATTCCCGGAATCGACCATAATCTGCAGGAGCACAGCACGGTGATGATAAGGGGCGGCAGGGTCCGGGATTTGCCCGGCGTTCGCTATCACATTATTCGGGGCGTTCTCGATTGTGCGGGCGTCGCCAACCGCAAGCGCGGCAGAAGCAAATACGGCGCAAAAATGGGAAAATAAAAGAGTAAACGGGAAATAAAAGAATGGCAAAAAAAACAACGGCATCGCAGCAGCAATTAAAGCCCGACCCGAGATATAGCAGTAAGCTGGCCAGCAAGTTCATCAACTGCATTATGCTTAAGGGCAAGAAAAGCGTGGCAGAGGGGATATTTTACGGGGCGATGGACATAGTAGCCGACAAGGAAAAAGCAGCGCCGCCGATTGAGGTTTTCGAGACGGCCCTGAACAACGTCAAGCCGATGATAGAAGTCCGCAGCAAGCGCGTCGGCGGGGCAAGCTACCAGGTGCCTATGCAGGTAAACTCAAAGCGTCAGCAGTCGCTTGCGATACGGTGGATTCTTGAGGCGTCGAGGAAAGTGAAGGGCAAGTCGATGGCCGAACGGTTAGCGGCCGAGCTTATGGAGGCGTATCACGGCAAAGGCGGAGCTATGATGACCAGGGAGAACGTGCACAAAATGGCCGAAGCCAACAAGGCATTCGCGCATTTTGCGTGGTAAAAAGAAGATATTTAACTGCCGCGGCGCCAACCGGCAAAACCGCGGCAGTTTTTTTATACCTGTTTTTATTGAAGCAGTGTTATGACGCTCGAAGGTTTGAAGAAAATACGCAATATCGGGGTAATCGCCCATATCGACGCCGGCAAGACGACGGTGTCGGAGCGGATACTTTACTATGCCGGAAAGACCTACAAAATGGGCGAAGTTCACGACGGCACCGCGGTGATGGACTATCTCGAAGAGGAGCAAAAACGTGGCATTACCATAACCTCGGCGGCGACCAAGTTCTTCTGGCGGGAGGCCGAAATCAACCTGATAGACACGCCGGGGCATATCGATTTTACGGCGGAAGTCGAAAGGTCGCTTCGCGTGCTGGATGGGGCGGTAGTTGTTTTCGACGGGAGCGAAGGCGTGCAGGCGCAAAGCGAGACGGTATGGCGGCAGGGGCAGAAATACGGGGTGCCGTGCCTGTGCTTTATAAACAAGATGGACAAGGTCGGCGGCGATTTTGAAATGAGCGTCGAAAGTATCCGCGAGAAGCTTGCCGCTCACCCGCTTGTTTTGCAGCTTCCGATAGGCGCGGGAGACAGTTTCGCCGGGATGATAGATTTGATAAAAATGAACGCGATATTCTTCGACGAGGAAAAACTGGGAGCAAGTTTCGACGAGGTCGAGATACCCGCCGAGCATCGAATGGCGGCCTGGCAGGCGAGGCACAGTTTGCTGGAAATCGCAGCCGAATTCGATGATGAAATGATGGACAATTACGTCCACGATAAGCCGATTGAAATCGCGGTCATCGAAAGGGCGATACGTAAAGGGACGCTGGCCAACAGGGTTAATCCCGTATTTTGCGGCTCGGCGCTGAAATATATCGGGATTCAGAAGCTTCTCGATGGGGTTGTGGCGTATCTGCCTTCGCCTTTGGACAGGCCCCCGATAGAGGCCCATAAGCCCGACGAGCCGGATAAGTACGTGACCGTCAAGTGCGACCCGGACGCCGGTTTCGTTGCGCTGGCGTTTAAGATTGTCAGCGAATCGCACGGCGACCTGAATTTCATACGGATATACCAGGGAACATTGAAATCGGGAACGAGGGTCCTGAACACCAGGCAGGACAAGCGAGAGAACATTACCCGGATATTCGAGATGCACGCCAGCGACCGCAAGCTTCTGGATGAGGCAAAGGCGGGCGATATTGTCGCGGTGGTCGGGCCCAAAAATACCTATACGGGTGATACGCTTTGCGACACGAGGAAGCCGGTGCTTCTTGAGAGGATAACTTTCCCGCAGACGGTCATCAGTATGTCAATAGAGCCAAAGACGGCGGCGGAGAAAAACAAGCTGGCGGACGCCCTTGCGGCCCTTAGGCGGGAAGACCCGACGTTCGAATCGAAGGTTGACCATGAAACCGGGCAGCTGGTTATCAGCGGTATGGGCGAGCTTCACCTGGAAATCCTTCAGCACAAGCTGATACGAGAAAAAGGGCTGGATATCAGGGTTGGTAAGCCCCGCGTTGCTTATAAAGAAGCGATAACAAAGCCGGCGGAGGGAGAAGGAAAATTCATAAGACAAACCGGCGGCAGGGGGCAGTACGGGGATGTTATTTTGCGGGTTGAGCCGTTGTTGACGACGGATGGAAACTGGAGCCGGGAAATTGAATTTGTAAATGAGGCAGGCGGCGACGAGGTTCCGAGGGAATACGTCGGCGGGGTTGAAAAGGGCGTAAAGGACTCGCTTTGCACGGGTGTGCTGGCCGGTTTCCCCGTTATGGGGGTCAAGGTTACGTTAATCGGCGGCTCGTTTCATAGCGTGGATTCATCGGATATTGCGTTCGAGCAGGCGGCGGGGCTTGCGATAAAAAACGTCCTCGAAAAGGCGGGGCCGGTGCTGTTAGAGCCGGTGATGCGGATTCAGGTTGAGGTTCCGGAAGCGAGTTTCGGGGTGGTCCAGGCCAGCTTGCTGGCAAAGAGGGGTTTTATTACCGGCAGCAGTATTCACGGTAAAATCCGCGTAATAGACGCAAAAGTGCCGCTATCGGAGATGTTCGGCTATTCGAGCGAAATAAGGAGCGCGACGGCCGGCAGGGGCACGTTTACGATGGAGCCCTGCAGCTACGAACGGGTGCCTGAGCAGATAGCGGGGCAAATAATTGTTTGAAAAAAATTTGAAATAATTTTAAAATTTTTTTGTAATTTGTTGACTGAAGGGAAATTGTCTGTTAGATTACTGGTTTTTCAGCCGTAGCGAGCATCGCCAGGGTTGGCTTTGCGATAGACGAGTTGGGCTGTAGCACGTCTGAATCGTGGTCATCAGGGACGGTTTGATTGATGGTTTGTTGTGATAATGGGGTTGTAAGCAGGTGCTGCCAATAAGCCCTGCAAGGTCGTAAAATCAGCGCAGGTTTATACGGCGTTGACTGCACGACTGAAGACCCGATTCTTGAAGGAAGGCGACTGGTCAACGGGTGTTCTTAGCGCATAACATTCGGGAACCGGTCAATACCTGTCCTGCCAAAAAAGATAAGGTTGTGTGCGACGACGAGAAGGGAGTTTTTGTCGCCGGGCAGGAGACAGGGATTGTTTGTTATTTACAGATTGCGGCTCTTGGTTTGGTAAAACAGGCAAAATAAAGAAGTTGGGTGTGAGAGTATGGCAGGTGACACGGAAAGAATAAAGATAAGAATGGAGGCCTACGACCACAGGATTCTCGACGCCTCGGCGAAAGAGATAGTCGAACATGCCAGGCGGACGAATGCCCGTGTCAGCGGGCCGATACCGTTGCCGACCAGGATTGAAAGATACACAGTGCTGCGAAGCCCGCATGTTGACAAAAAGTCGCGCGAGCAGTTCGAGCTTAGGACGCATAAGCGGCTGATTGATATTCACGAGGCCAACGCGAGGACCGTAGAGGTTTTGAACAGGTTAGTGGTGCCCGCGGGCGTTTTTGTAAAGATTAAGGCATAAACGGCGTAAGGTCAGCCGGCTAATCAAGAGGAATATACAAGTGGCGATGCTTTTAGGTCGAAAAGTTGGAATGACGCAGGTTTACGATGACAAGGAACGGCTGTTGCCCGTGACGGTCATACAGGCCGGTCCCTGCGTCGTTATGCAGGTCAAGAGCGCAGAAGCCGACGGCTATAACGCGGTGCAGCTCGGTTTTGACGACGTAAAGGAATCACACAGAACCAGGGCCGCTGTTGGGCACGCAAAAAAGGCGAAAACAACGCCCAAGAAGTTCATAAGGGAGATGCGTTTGACCAAAGACGCAGAGGCGGCGTTCAATGTGGGCGATTTACTGAACGTCTCGGTGTTCGCGGACACGAAGGTTGTCGATGTAATCGGGACAAGCAAGGGCAAGGGCTTTGCCGGCCCGATGAAGCGATACCACTTCGGAGGAATGCCCGGCTCGCACGGAACAGAGCGCAAGCATCGCGCCCCGGGCTCACAGGCGGGTTATGGAACCGACCGCGGTCACGGCGGCGACATAAAGAAGGGCAAGAAAATGGGGGGGCATATGGGAGCGGAGAGGGTAACAGCAAAAACACATCAAATCATTTCAATAGATACTGAAAATAATCTGCTGGTGGTAAAAGGGTCGGTTCCCGGCGCCGCCGGCGGTTACGTTATAGTTCGCAGCTCGCTGAAAGGATAAGCAGGGATAAAAAATGATTAGCTTGCCTGTTTACAACAAGGAAGGTAAGGAAATCGAGGCCTTGAAGGTCGATACTTCGGCGTTCGGCGGGCGGGTCAGGTTCGCTTTGTTAAAGCAGGCGATAGTAATGTATCACGCCAACAAGCGCGTCGGGACAGCGGCGACGAAAAACAGGTCGATGATCGAGGGTTCAACGCGCAAGCTCTACGCTCAAAAGCATACCGGTAACGCCAGAGCAGGCACAATAAGGACGGCCAAACGAGTCGGCGGCGGCGTAACTTTCGCGAAGATACCGAGGGATTTCAGCCGGAGGATGCCGAAAAAGCAAAGACACCTGGCGAGAGATTCGGCGATATTATCGAAGATTTTGAGTAATAACGTGGTCGTCATCGACGAATTGAAGTTCGAGAGGCCAAAGACAAAGGATTTCGCGGCCATACTGGATAACCTGAAGATTGACAGAAGCTGTCTTGTGGTGATAAACGAGCACGATGATATGCTTTGGCGCTCGGCGAGGAATATACCCAAGATAGCCGTGCTGTCGGCGGCGGAATCGAACGCGGGCGACATTTGCAGGCACGCCAAGCTGTTGTTTACCAAAGAGGCGCTTGTTGCGCTTATGAACAGGGAAAAGGAAAGCGAAAATTAGAATACGGCATAATGGATGACCATAATATTATAATTCGGCCATTGATAACGGAGCAGGGAACGCACCTTGCGGGCAAAATCGGGGCGTATTCGTTCGAGGTGAACAAGCACGCCAACAAGCAGCAAATTAAAGGGGCCGTCGAACGGCTGTACAGCGTGAGGGTAAACTCGGTCCGCACGGCCAACAGGAAAGGCAAGCTCAGGCGCAAGGGCAGGGTATTCGGATATACGGCCAACTGGAAAAAGGCCGTGGTGTATCTTGAGAAGGATTATCACATAGACCTGTTCTAAGGAACGGGGTAAGAGGTGTTTTATGGGTATAAAAATTTACAAGCCGACAAGCGCGGGACGAAGAAACAGCTCGGTCAATGATTTTGCGGATTTAACCACCGACCGCAGGGAAAAGTCGCTTTGTTATCGCATCAAAAAGTCGGGCGGCAGGAATCATTCCGGGATGACAATGGTGCGTTTCAGGGGCGGCGGGGCGAACAGGATTTATCGCCTAATCGACTTCAAACGCGACAAGGACGGAATCCCCGCTAAAGTTGCCTCGGTCGAGTATGACCCGAACCGCAATTGCTATATATCGCTGCTGCACTACAGCGACGGCGAGAAAAGATATATATTGGCGCCCGAGGGCATAAGACAGGGCGACCACGTGGAAAGCGGCCAGAGCTGCGAGCCGAGGGTGGGCAACGCGATGCCGTTAGAGGCAATACCGGGCGGCCTTGAGGTTCACAATATAGAAATGACGGCGGGCCAGGGCGGCGTATTGGTTCGCGTGGCCGGCTCAGCAGCCAGGATTGTCGCCAAAGAAGGCAACTGGGTAACGGTGGCTCTGCCGAGCGGTGAAATGCGAATGGTCCGCAAGGAATGCCGGGCGACGGTTGGCCGGCTGAGCAACGCCGATTACCAGAATATCGTATGGGGAAAAGCCGGCAGGACCAGGCATAAGGGTCGAAGAGGCCACGTAAGAGGCAAGGCCCAGAACCCGGTTTCGCACCCATTGGGCGGGGGCGAAGGCAGAAGCAACGGCGGACGACATCCCTGCTCGCCTACCGGTGTATTGGCAAAGGGCGGTAAAACGAGGCGCCCGCGAAAGATTAGCAACAAGCGGATTATTCGAAGACGCAGGGGCACCATACAGGGACAGCAGAAAGTGTAATGGCTGAGGAAAGATAATGGGAAGATCGCTGAAAAAAGGGCCGTTCGTTGACGAAAAGCTGTTCGCGAAGGTCAATAAGCAGATACAAATGGGAATACGGGACCCAATAAAGACCTGGGCGAGAAGATGCACGGTTATACCGGAGTTTGTCGGACATACGTTTATGGTGCATAACGGAAAGAATTTTAACAAGGTTTACGTTACCGAGGATATGGTAGGGCATAAACTGGGCGAGTTTTCCCTGACAAGAATATTCAGAGGACATTCGACGAGGAAGGTCGAAGAGGCGACGACAGCGCCGCCGGCGTAATAAGGCGAAAAGGTTTTATGTTAAGCAGCAGCAAGCTAAAACAGCTTAGTAAAGAACGCAAGGTCAGCGTTGAGCAGCTGGCCGAGCAGCTCGCAAGGACGGGGCTGGACAAGCCCGCCGCGGTTTCCGCGGTCAGGAACTGGCAAAAAGGGTTAATGAGGCCGATACCCCGCAAGGAAGACATTCAGCGACTGGCGACGGCGTTTGGAGTCGAAGTTGCCGAGATGATGGACTGGCAATCATCGTATCGATATGCGGCTATGTCGCCCCGCAAGGCCCGGCTCGTAACGCAGTTGATAGCAGGCAGGCCGGTGCAGGATGCGCTGGATGTATTGAAATTCACACATAAGCGAGCGGCGGAAATGGTTTCCAAGACCCTGCGGGCGGCGATTGCCGACGCCGACGAGCAGGAAGCCGACGTGGAAGCGCTTTATGTCAGCGAGGCGCGAGTGGATGACGCGGGCACAAGAATCGGCACGAAACAATTTATAGCCAAGGACAGGGGCAGGGCCCACCCTATACACAAAAAGGGCTGTCATATTCATATAACGGTAACGCAGCCGTAAAGGCCGCGAAGGCACAAAGAGGCCAAAAAGATTATGGGTCAGAAGGTATCGCCAATAGGTTTCAGGACGGGTATAACGCGGGGCTGGCAAAGCACGTGGTTTGCGTCGAAGCAGGACTACGGGACGTTCCTCATCGAGGACCAGAAAATCCGGGACTTCATCGACAAGAAATACAACCGGCAGATGCCCAAGGGCGGAGTTGCGAGGACAGAAGTGGTCCGGACGAGAAACGACGTTACCGTAACGCTGCATTGCGCAAGACCGGGCATTGTGATTGGCCCGAGGGGCGGCGAGGTCGAAAAGCTTCGCGAAGAGCTTGAGGCGTTCACCGGTCGAAAAGTGACCGTAAACGTCGTCGAGATAAAAGAGCCGGATTTGAACGCCTTTTTAGTGGCCGAATCGATAGCCGAACAGCTTGTCAAACGGGCGTCATTCAGGCGAACAATGAAGCAGTTCTGTGAGCAGGCGATGAACGCCGGCGCCAAAGGCGTGAAGATTATGTGTTCCGGCCGATTGGCCGGCGCTGAGATAGCGAGGCGTGAAATGCAGAAAATGGGAAGTATCCCGCTGCATACTCTCGACGCCGACGTCGATTACGACACGGCCCGCGCGGAGACGACGTACGGGACGATTGGCATAAAGGTATGGATATACAAGGGTCATTTCGGTGAGCAGATAGAAGCGAGGCAACAGCCGCGAAGGCGCAGGCCCTTTAGACGGGCAGACGTTGCGGGCGGCGAGGTAACGCAGGAAACAAAGCGGGTTCGACAAAAGCCGGACGCTTCAGCCGGTGCACCGCCTGTCGGAGCCACTGGGCAGACGGCACAGGGGCCTGAAATAGGTAATCCGCAGGGTAGTTGAAATTTTTTAACAAGGATTCATAGGAACAGACAAAAGTTTGTTTTAGGGTTTGCAATATGGCAATGATGCCGAAAAGAGTGAAGTACCGTAAGAGCCAGCGGGGCAAAATGAAGGGCAACGCCCAGAGGACGAATTACGTCGCGTTCGGCGAATACGGTTTGCAATCGCTTGAAATGAGCTGGGTAACGGCGCGAAACATTGAGGCCGGCCGTGTCGCGGCGACGCATTACCTGCATCGTGAAGGCAAGGTTTACCTCAGGATATTTCCGCACAAGCCGGTCAGTTCAAAGCCGCTGGAAACCCGTATGGGCAAGGGCAAGGGCGAGCCGGCGTTCTGGGTGGCGCGTGTTAGACCCGGTATGATTATGTTCGAGATAAGCGGCGTTGACGAGGAAGTAGCCAAGCAGGCGCTGCTGCGTGTGGCTCACAAGATGCCAGTAAAGTGCAGATTGGTCAGACGCAGACACGCAATAGCGTAAGGATTAAGCAATGAAGGCAAGCGAATACCGTGAAATGAGCACAGACGAGCTTGAGCTGAAGATTCAGGAGCTTGAAAAGCATTTGTTCGATTTGCGTTCACAGGCAGCAACTGAAAAGCTGCAGGACTGCAAATCGGTAATAAATACGCGTCGTGAGATAGCGAGAATTAAAACCGTATTGCGACAAAGGCAGATTGAAGCCGAGCGGCAGGAGCCGGCGGTAAAAGGAAAATAAGGATGCGGCAGGGCAAAGTCAAAACAACGCAGGCGTTGGTAGTGGGCAAGTCCGGCAACCGGAGCATAAAGGTCGCTGTAGATTATATTTACAGGCATCCAAAGTACGGCAAGATTCTCAGAAGGCAAACCAAGCTAATCGTTCACGACGAACGCAACGAGGCCGGCGTCGGCGACATGATTGAAATTGCCGAGTGCAGGCCGTACAGCAGGACCAAAAGCTGGCGTTTTGTGAAGGTTATGAAAAAGGCGGAGCAGGAACAGCCGCGGCAATAGCAGGATGAGCGAACGATGATACAGCAAGAGACGATGTTGACCATAGCCGACAACTCCGGCGCAAAGTCGGCGCAGTGCATCAGGGTGCTGGGCAGGTCCGGCGCGCGGGGCAAATATACCCGCGCCATGGCCGGCGTCGGGGACATAATATGCGTCGCGATAAAGAAATGGCTGCCTACCTGTCAGCTCGACAGGAAAAAGGTTCACAAGTGCGTAGTTGTCCGCACCAAACATCCGATAAGGAGGCCCGACGGCAGCTACGTCAGGTTTGATACGAACGCCGCCGTTATGATTGACGCCGAAGGCAACCCCATTGGGACGCGTATTTTCGGCGCGGTTGCCCGCGAGCTTCGCGAAAAAAACTATATGAAGATTATCTCGCTGGCAAGCGAGGTCGTTTGACGGAGAGATGAGCAAACAAATGACGATGCACGTGAAAAAAGATGATATGGTCGAGATGATAGCCGGTGATTACAAGGGCATGACGGGCAAGGTTCTTCGCGTGCTGACCGACGAGAACAAGGTCGTGGTGCAGGGCGTGAACCTGGCCAAGAAGCACGTTCGGCCGTCGCAAAGGAACCCTTCGGGCGGGCGGATAAATATCGAGCAGCCGATTCACATAAGTAACGTTCTGCCGGTCAATCCCAAAACCAACAAGGGAAGCCGTGTTCATTACAAGCTTGGCGACGACGGATCAAAGCAGAGAATCGCCAAAGACGGCACAAAGCTGAGCGACGTAAGGCGGGCGAAGAAATAGAAAGCAGAAACAGACAATGGCGCGTTTGAGAGACATATATAAATCGAAAGTGGTTCCGGAGCTGATAAAAGAGTTCGGATACAAGAACCGTATGGCTGTGCCCCGGCTGGAGAAGATAGTGGTATCGATGGGCGTTGGCAAGGCCGTGCAGGACAAGAAGTTTATTGAGCTTGCCAAGGCCGACCTTACGGCGATAACGGGACAAATGCCGCTGGTTTGCAAGGCCAAGAAGAGCGTATCGAATTTCAAGGTTCGCCAGGGGCAGGAAACCGGCCTGAAGGTGACCATACGCGGCGAGCGGATGTTCGAGTTTATGGACCGGCTGATAAGTTTGGCGATACCGCGGGTTCGCGATTTTCGCGGTTTAAGCCCCACCGGCTTCGACGGCAGAAGCAGCTACTCGATGGGGCTGAGCGAGCAGACGGTTTTTCCGGAAATCAATATGGCCAAGGTCGAGTTTCAACAGGGTATGAATATAACGTTCGTGACCACGGCCAAAAGCGACGAGGAAGCGAGACGTATGCTGGCTTTGTTCGGGATGCCGTTTCGGGCGATGAGAACCGAACAGGCCGAAAAGGATTAAGCGGAATAAAGGAATATACAGGAAAAGACAGAGAATAATTATGACAACGAAGGCCCTGAAGAACAAAGCGAAGAGCAAACCCAGGTTTAAGGTCAGGCAATATACTCGCTGTGAGCTTTGCGGAAGGGCCAGGGCAGTTTATCGTAAGTTCAAACTGTGCCGGCTGTGTTTCAGAAAGCTTGCCAACGAAGGCAAGATACCCGGCATACAGAAGGCAAGCTGGTAGCGGAATCCGGCCGGAATCGCCGGGGCAAGAGGCAAGAAAGAAATATGAGCTTGAGTGACCCAATAGCTGATATGTTGACAAGGATTCGCAACGCGGTGCGGATAAGGAGCAGGCACGTAAACATCAGGGCTTCGAAGTTGTGCGCTGCGGTCGCCGATGTTTTGAAGTCCGAGGGGTATATCTCGGATTTCGAGCGAATCGAGGAAGGCGTTCAGGGGCTGATACGGATAACGCTGAAGTACGACCAGACGGGCCGGGCCGCGATAGAGGAAATAAAAAGGGTCAGCAGGCCCGGAAAGCGCGAATATTGCGGATTCGAGGATATGCCGGTTGTTATGAACGGGATGGGTATAGCGATTGTTTCAACGAGCAAAGGAATAATTAGCGATAAAAGCTGCCGACAGGCAAAAATCGGCGGCGAAATAATTTGTACGGTGTGCTGATGAGTCGTATAGGGAAAAAAACAATTATCATCCCGGCGGGGGTGAAAATTGAGCAGGCAGGCCCGAATGTCAAGGTTTCAGGGCCTCTGGGGGCGCTTGCGCTTGATTGTCATCCGGATATGCAGGTCCGGCTCGATAGCGCAAAGAACTGTCTAATGATTGAAAACAAGCACCCGGAAGTTAGAGAAAGCAGCCAGATGCACGGAACGACCAGGGCGTTACTTGCAAATATGGTCGAGGGCGTCAGCAAGGGCTTCGAGAAAAAGCTTGAGATATACGGAACGGGCTATACCGTCAAGGAGCAGGGCGGGAAGCTGACCTTGCAGGTTGGATACACCAACGCAACTGAGATGGCGGTTCCGAAAAGCATAAAGGTAAGAATTGATGTAGCGGCCACGAGGGGCGACGATACGCCGGCGAAATTTACACTTGTATCGGCGGACAAGCGCGAGCTGGGGCGTTTTGCTGCAGACGTGCGAAAAGTAAGACCCCCGGAACCGTATAAGGGCAAAGGTATTCGTTTTTCCGGCGAGGTTGTAAAGCGCAAGGTCGGCAAGACATTTACTTCAGGCACTGCATAATTAGAACGGGCGATGGCGAACAGGACTTGGTGATAAACAATGAGCAGAAAAGATAATCGAAGAGCAGCCAGAAGGCGCAAGTATCATGTGCGCAATAAGGTTCACGGCTTGCCCGAGCGGCCGAGATTATCGGTATTCCGTTCGAACAAGCACATATACGCGCAGCTGGTAGACGACGTCGCCGGTTTGACGCTTGCGTCGGCCAGCACCAAAATGAAGTTGCTACGGGATAAGATTGTAAAAACCGGCAACAAAAAGGCGGCGGAGATTATCGGGGAAGCGGTTGCCAAGCAGGCGCTGGGCGTCGGTATAAAATGCGTGTGTTTTGACAGGGGGCCGTATAAGTTTCACGGCAGGGTAAAGGCCCTTGCCGAAGCGGCCAGAAAAGCCGGACTCGTATTTTGAAGGAAACTTAGCAAGCCAGGAGAAAAAAATTGGCACAAGATTTTGTTAAAACGATGGAACAGGAGGAATCGCCGCTGGAAGATACAGTGGTGAAAGTATATCGGACGGCCAAGGTGGTCAAAGGCGGGCGCAGGTTCGGCTTTGGCGCGTTGGTTGTGGTTGGCGACCGCGCTGGAACGGTAGGCATCGGCTACGGCAGGGCCAACGAGGTGCCCGCGGCGGTCGAAAAAGGAATAAAAGAGGCCAAAAAGGAGCTCAGAAGAGTTCATCTTGTCGGCCGGACGCTTCCGCACCAGGTAACCGGAAAGTTCGGCTCGACGCGAATAGCAATGGTGCCGGCAAGCCCCGGAACGGGCGTAATCGCCGGTTCATGCGCGCGTGCAGTTCTCGAATTTGCGGGCGTGCAGGACGTGCTTACAAAAGTGTTCGGCAGCACATCGGCCAAGAACGTCGTAAAGGCCGCTATGGACGGGTTAATGCAGCTGCGCAGCAAAGAAGACATTGAAGCGCTTCGAGGCGTAGAGGTGCAGCCGGTAAAAAGGTGGTGATGACCAAAGATGTATGAATGGCAGATAACATCTCAGGCAGGAAAATATAAATCGCGCAAGCGCATCGGCAGGGGCACCGGCAGCGGACACGGGAAAACCTGCGGCAGGGGTAATAAAGGCAGCCGAAGCAGGTCCGGCGCAATGCGGGAATCGCTTCACGAGGGCGGGCAGATTCCGGTTTTTCGCCGGATGCCCAAAAGGGGCTTCAGCAACGTCCGGTTTGCCCGGTGTTACGAGATTGTCAACGTTTCGCAGCTTGAAAGATTCGACGAAGGCAGTGTTATCGGTTTGGAGACGCTTTGTGAGGTCGGTTTGATTGACAGCGCCTCCAGCATGGTGAAAATTCTCGGGGCAGGTGCTCTGACCAAACGGCTTCAGGTGGCAGCGCACAGGTTCAGCAAATCAGCCGAACAGAAAATCACCGGCTGCGGCGGAACGGTTCAGATTTTATAGCGACGGATTAGTTTTACAGGCAAGGTATTAGGCCGAGAAGGCGAAAATGCTAAAAACAGTAGTAAACATATTCAAGATTGAAGATTTACGCAAGAAGCTGCTTTTCACGCTGGCGCTATTGCTAATCTATCGGCTGGGCTATCATATTACGATACCCGGCTTTGACCCCGAGGCAATAAGCAGGGCCGCCGGTGCCCGCGACAGCTCAAGCCCATTTGGCCGGGCCGCGGATATGATGCAGATTTTCACGGGCGGAAACCTTGATAACAGCTCGCTTTTCGGGCTTGGCATTATGCCCTATATAACCGCTTCGATTATTTTAATGCTGATGCAGGAGATTGTTCCGAGTTTACGGAAGCTTCGGCTCGAAGGGCAGACCGGCTACAAAAAGATTAATGAATATACCCGGTATCTGACCGTGCCTATATGCGTGATTCAGGGTGTTATGTATATGCGGATACTGGGAATGCAGGGATTTATGTATCCCGGGATGCGCTTCGAGGCGACGCTGATGGGCATCGCCAGTATGACGGCGGGGACGATTTTTCTGATGTGGCTTGGCGAGCAGATTGACGAATACGGAATCGGCAACGGAATAAGCTTGATAATTATGGGGGGTATCATCGCGAGGATGCCCTGGGCGCTGCAAACGCTGTGGAAGAACGTTTCGTTCAACGTGGCGGCGCCGCCCGGCAGCATAGGCCCCACGAAAATAATTATACTTATCGGCGCGTTTATTTTCGTTGTGGCTGGCGCCATCCTGATAACCCAGGGTCAAAGGCGCATACCTGTTCAGCAGGCAAAGATGATGCGGGGCCGGCGGATGTACGGCGGCCAAAGGCATTATCTGCCGCTTCGCGTCAATCACGGCGGCGTTATGCCGATTATCTTCGCATCGGCGTTTATGAGTTTTTTGCCGGTGATTATAGCTCAGCTTGGACGTATCAGGATGATAGCGGATTCAGGAATTTTCCTGACAATTCAAAGCGCGATGGGGCACAGCTCTTTTACATACAATGTCATTTATATGGTGCTTATTTTCCTGTTTGCGTACTTCTGGGTGGCCGTTCAGTTTCAGCCGAAGGAGCTTGCCAAGAACCTTCGTGATTCAGGCAGTTTTATACCGGGGCTTCGCCCCGGCCGCAGGACCTCGGATTACCTTGAGACGGTGATGACAAGGGTTACTTATTACGGTGCGGCTTTTTTGGCGATAATAGCTGTTGTGCCCTCGGTCATAATGGGATTGCTCGGGGTTGACTGGCGCGTGGCGACGTTTTTGGGCGGCACGGGCCTGCTGATTGTCGTCAGTGTTTCGCTTGACCTTGTTCAGCGGATAGAGGCAAGCTTGCTGATGCACAGCTACGAGGGTTTCAGTGAGACCGGAAGAATTAAGGGGGCTTACGCATGAGAATAGTCCTGCTCGGGGCTCCCGGCGCCGGTAAAGGCACGCAATGCAAATATATAGTTGACAGGTATCATTTGCTGCATCTTTCGAGCGGCGATATCCTCAGACGCCACAGGGCAAATGGAACAGATTTGGGAAAAAAGGCGAAAGAGTATATGGATTCCGGGGCGCTTGTGCCGGATAATGTTATTATAGAAATGATGATTGATGAAATAAGCAACGCTCCTGACGGCGGATACGTGCTCGATGGTTTCCCCCGGACGGCCAGGCAGGCGACCGACCTCGACAAGGCGCTTGCCGAGAGGAAAGAGAAGATAGACGCGGTTTTGAACTTAAACGTGAATGATGACGTAATTATCCGTCGGATAACGGGAAGACGGATTTGTCCGAAATGCGCCGCAGTGTATCACGTCGAGAATCTAAAACCCCGCAAAGACGGAATATGCGACAAGGATGGAAGCAAACTTATCCAGCGACCAGATGATACAGCCGAGGTCGTGAAAACCCGGCTGAAAAATTATAACGAGATGACGGCGCCTTTGGTGGATTATTATAATCGTAAAAATACGGTGTTCAACATTGACGCTAACGAAGAGGCAGAAATTGTAAAAGAGCTCGTTTTCAGCAAGTTAGACCCTTTGGTTGAACGTGTGGTTTTGTAAATGGCTATAACGCTTCGCAGCCGACGTGAAATTGAGCTGATGCGTAACGCAGGCGCGGTTGTAGCCGATGTTCTTTCAAAATTGCAGGAGATTTCCAGGCCCGGGATGAGCACGGCGCAGTTAAATGCAGTGGCGGCGGAGGTGACTTCGCAGGCAAAGGCGCAGCCCCTGTTTAAGGGTGTGAGAAACCCGCAGGCGAAAATGCCGTTTCCTGGCGTGATTTGCGCGTCGCTGAATGAGCAGGTTGTTCACGGGATACCTTCGGACAACGTCAAGCTCAGGGAAGGAGACATTTTAAGCGTAGATTTCGGGGCACGGCTTAGCGGTTATTGCGGCGACGCGGCGGTAACCTTTGCCGTAGGCGAGGTAACTGAAGAAAAACGCCTGCTGATAGACGTGACTCGCCAGGCACTTGAGACAGCCGTAGCAAAGGCGCGTCCCGGGATTCGCTGGAGCGAAATCGCAGGTGAAATGCAGCGGCTGGCGGAATCGGCGGGTTTTTCGGTGGTAAAAGAGTTCGTCGGGCACGGTATCGGTGTCGCGATGCACGAAGAGCCGAGGGTGCCGAATTACGTCAGCGGCGAGCTTTTGGCCGACGATATTGTTCTGGCTGAAGGTATGGTCCTGGCGGTTGAGCCGATGATTAACGCGGGAAACTGCGAAGTGCGGACACTTAAAGACGGGTGGACGGTAGTGACCAAAGACGGCAAATGTTCGGCTCATTTTGAGCATACTATAGCGATAACGAAAGATGGATGTGAGGTGTTAACGGCAAACTAGAATATGGCCAAAAAAGACGCGATAAGAGTGCAGGCGGAGGTTGTTGAGGCGCTGCCGAATGCGATGTTCAGGGTCAGGCTTGAAAGCGGGCATCAGATTCTGGCGCACGTTTCGGGTAAGATGAGAATGCATTTTATCAGGATTCTGCCCGGCGATACGGTCACAGTTGAGATGTCGCCTTACGACCTTAACAGAGGCCGGATAATTTTACGCAGTTAGTCGTCCCGCTGAAGCGTATCCGCGACGGACGGGCGAATGTTTATCGAAACGGAATAAAAATGAAAGTAAGAAGCTCAGTCAGAAGGATTTGTGAAAATTGCAGGATAGTTCGCCGCAGGGGCGTGGTTCGCGTTATTTGCAGCAATCCTCGTCACAAGCAGCGACAGGGCTGATTTGGCCGCCGGCGGCGGTAGAGGCCGAAGAAATTATAAGGAGCAGATATGCCGCGTATTGTTGGTGTTGATATTCCCAATCAAAAGGCGATATGGATTGCGCTGACCTATATTTATGGCATAGGCAGGCATAACGCCATAGATATTCTGAACGAGTCAAAAGTTAATAAAGATACCAAGGCGGGCAAGCTTACTGAGGATGAACTGAGTCGAATCACACAGATTATCGAGCGTGATTACGTAATCGGCGGACAGCTTCGCAGGCAGATAACCCAGAATATCGCCCGTCTGCGTGATATCGGCTGTTACAGGGGCTTTCGGCACAGAAAGGGTCTGCCCGTCCGGGGCCAGCGAACCCGCAGTAACGCCCGGACCCGCAAAGGCCCCAGGAAGACAGTGGCCGGGAAGAAAGGCGTGAAAGACCTGCATTAACAGTTTGTAACGATTTTTATATCGGCACTTGAGGTAATTTGAAAAATGGCAAAAGTCGCAACAGCAAAACGAAAAGTCAGAAAGAACGTGGCAAAGGCGGTCATCCATATAAAGGCGTCGTTTAATAACACGCTGATTACGGTGACCGACATTGAAGGCGATACGATATGCACAAGCTCCGCCGGCTGTGTCGGCTTCAAGGGCGCCCGCAAGAGCACGCCGTTCGCGGCTTCACAGGCGGCGTCGCGTGCCGCAGGGGCCGCTATGCGAAACGGCGTTCGCGAGGTTGAGATAAAAGTAAAAGGACCCGGCCCCGGAAGGGAATCGGCGATTGCGGCGTTACAGCAGGCGGGATTGCGCATAGCGTCGATAGAAGACGTAACACCGCTGCCGCATAACGGGTGCCGACCTCCAAAACGAAGAAGGATATAGTTTTTAACCGGAATTTTGTAAGTGAAAAAGATAATTAGGTTTTTAGGAAAGAGCAGGAGTTTCAATGGGACGTTATCTCGGCTCATCTTGTAAGCATTGCCGGCGCGAAGGTATGAAGCTGTTCTTAAAGGGTGCCCGATGCGAGACGGCCAAATGCCCGATAGAGAAGAAACAGAAGAACCTGGCGCCCGGTATGCACGGCTGGCGAAAGGGCCGGTCGAGCGAATACGGGGTCCGGCTTCGCGAAAAACAGAAAATTAAGTGGTTTTACGGGATTTTCGACCGTCAGTTTATGCGGTATTTTCACCAGGCGGAGCGCCTCAAGGGCAATACCGGCGAGACGCTGCTGCTGCTGCTGGAGCGTCGGCTGGATAACGTCGTTTACAAGCTGAATTTCGCACCGTCGCGAAAAGCAGCCAGACAGCTTATTACGCACGGTCACATTTACGTCAACGGCAAAAAAGTCGATTTGCCGGATTACAGCGTGAACGTGGGCGCCAGGATTTCTGTTAAGGGTTCAGAAAAAAGCGTCAAGAGAGTCAAGAGTCAGCTCGAACAGAACCCCAGTTTCTCAACTCAGGGCTGGTTACAGCTTGACCGCGAAAAGCCGGAGGCGACGGTTGTTGCGTTGCCGACCAGGGAAGATATTCAGATTCCCGTTGAAGAACAACTGGTTATTGAGTTCTGCTCAAGATAAAACGGGCCGAATGAAGGATTTAACGGTTCGTCGGTAAATGAAAATGTGCTGGTAGTGAATGGTCAGAGGAGTTTTTGTATGCGAATTACATGGCGTGGTCTTGAGTTGCCGACGCGTGTCGAGCGAGACACAAAAGTAGCGAGCGACAGGTATGGTAAATTTTATATTGAGCCGTTCGAGCGAGGGTTCGGCACGACCATCGGCAACAGTTTACGAAGGGTTCTGCTCAGCTCGCTGGAGGGCAGCGCCGTCACATCCGTCAAGATAGCAGGGGTCAATCACGAGTTCACCTCGATAAACGGCGTGATGGAAGACGTTACGGATATCGTTCTAAACGTCAAGAACCTGACGGTTTACCTTCAGGGGCCGGGCCCGAAGGTGATGAAGGTAACCGCCAATAAGGCGGGCACGGTAACGGCGGCTGATATTGTGGCCGATCCTGCGATAGAAATAGTCAACAAGGACAAGGTGATAGCCACACTGACCAAAGACGTGAATTTCGAGATGGAAATGGTGGTTGAGAACGGCCGGGGCTATGTTCCCGCCGCCGAACGGCTTGCCGCCGCCGACAGGTATGAGCAGGAAATCGGCAGGATAGTTGTTGATGCCGTGTATTCGCCGGTAACGAGGGTCAGGTACTTAACTGAGGACACCCGCGTCGGACAAAAGACAAATTATGACCGGCTGATACTTGAGATATGGACCAATGGGACGATAACGCCCGAAATGGCGATGGTCGAGGCGGCCAAAATACTCCGTAAGCATATTAACCCGTTCGTGCAGTATAGCGAGCTGGGGACCGAAACGATAACGACGGAGGCCGTGGCCGTCGAAGCCCAGCCCAAGGTTGACAAAGAGCTTGAAGCCAAGCTGAATATGCCCATACAGGAGCTTGAGCTTTCCGTAAGGGCAAGCAACTGCCTCGAATCGGAAAAGGTCGAGACCGTCAAACACCTTGTAAAAATGAGCGAGGCGGACCTGCTGGAGATTCGAAGCTTCGGCAAGACCAGCTTGAGAGAGGTCAAAAGAAAGCTGGCCGACATCGGCTTGTCGCTGGGCATGACCGGTATTGAGTGATTTTTGCGGAAAGGGGATTTTTAGTATATGCGTCACAGAGTCGCAGGCAGACAGTTGAGTCGAACAAGCGAGCACCGGCTGGCGTTACGCCGCAATCTTGCTGTATCGCTATTTGAGCATGAGACAATTTCGACGACAATTCGAAAGGCAAAAGAAGTAAAGGGTTTTGCTGAGAAATTGATTACACTGGCCAAAAAGGGCACGCTGGCCGCAAGACGACAGGCGATTGCGATGCTTGGTGACCATGATATATTCAAAGAGGAAGATGGGCAGCCCGTAAAGAAGGGAACGATAATCGGCAAGCTGTTCAGTGAGCTTGGCCCTCGTTTTCTTGAAAGGAAAGGCGGATATACGAGGATAATACACCTTGCCAAGAGACGGCTTGGTGATAACGGCGAGGTGGTTTTGTTCCAATTAGTCGGTTCGGAACATATAGAGAAAAAGCCAAAAGGCGAAAAAGGCAAACATTCGAAAACCAAAAAGGAACAGCCGGTCAAAACCGCCGCCGCGGCGCAATAAAAAGTTATTAAGTGTCCGGAGAAGAACTGAATAATGAGCTCGAAGGACTGCATTTTTTGCAAAATAGCGTCGGGGCAGATACCCGCAGTGAAAATCTACGAAGACGAAGTTGTAGTAGCTTTTCTCGATATCGGGCCTGTGAGCGACGGCCATACCCTGGTGATGCCTTGCAAGCACGTTGAAAAGGTTCATAATTGCCCTGCTGAGCTTTTGGAGCAGGTCTGGTCGCGTTTGCCGAAGATTGCAGGCGCGATTATCTCAGCAGTCGGTGCCGATGGTTACAATGTCTTGTGTAATAACGGCCGGGCGGCCGGACAGGTTGTTGACCATTTACATTTTCATATAATACCGCGAAAAGCCGGCGATGGGGTTTTCACGCAGTGGCCTTCACATAAATACGGACAGGGCAAGGCCGAAGCGATTGCCGAGAGGATTCGTAGCAAGTTGTAGCCTTTTTATTGTTGATAGGATAAAGGTTTCGTGATATTTTTTGTATATGACCGCGGGGTAGAGCAGTCTGGTAGCTCGTCGGGCCCATAACCCGGAGGTCGCAGGTTCGAATCCTGCCCCCGCTATTGCGTAAATAACGCAGAAACCAGCTACTTATGGCTGGTTTTTTTATGCCAAAAAGTAGCCGATTTTTGAGTTAGGCGTGCCGGAGACTTGTTTTGGCGTGTCGGTGATGTCAATTCAGCCCCCATTTTTGACCGTAATCGCATACGTTCATACGTGCCTGCCCCCGAAGCCCAACCTCGATGTGATGTGCGTTCTGGTGGCTTGCTACCGGTCTTTCTGTGGATATAGGCGAGCTTGGCTTTACCACGCGCCGGTTGGTAATGGAGACAGTATCAAGTGTCTTCGTATTGTAACTGGTATAGTTTTGTGGGAAGGTTTTTTCTATGAAGATGCGATTACACTTTTTAGACCGTGGTTTTTACATCGTGAACTTTTCCGTCTATTATGCGGATAAAAGCGGGTATTGACCCTTTTAAGTGCATCAGCGTGTGTATCTTGACGGCAGCTTTGTGTTTGCGAAATTTCGCCCGCGGAAACAGCGACAGGCATAAAACGATTTTTATTGCAACTCATTATATTTATCAGCTTTACAACAGTTCACTCAAAAGTTAATGAGACAGTAGTGATTATTTATTATTTTCAATTGTAAGCAAGCAAATTTGGCGAGCAAAGGGCGGACTGCGAATTTTTGCGAAAAATGAGGGGCGGGTTTGGTATAATAGAAGAAAGGTGATGAAAAGAGAAAAGATACACAGACGAACAGGACTACGGGTCGCAATTTGTCTGCTGGTAACAGCGGTTTTGCAGGCGCAGGTCTTTGCGGACAGCGGGTTCAAAAGTGCTCACCACGGGCGGCCTGGGTGGCGAAAAGAGGAGGCGGACTGGCGGTTAGGAGGGGCACGGATTAAGGCGATAACATATCCTGAGAACAGGCCGGCGATGACGGCGAGCAGGCGAGGACCGCAGAAGGTAAAAAAAGCCGTGCTAACACTGGAAGCATTGAACAGAATCACGTTTAACGAGACAGGCGGCCCATTTTCGGTATTTGCTAATTTAATAGATTCGCCGCCGATTGACGGTTTTGTGCCGTGGATAGCGGTAACGGCCACCAACGCACGTCTTGACGAGGGCGAGTCGGAGGCGGTCACGCAATACTCGATAACGGGCAATTACCTGACGGGCACGCCGGAATCGGATTACGCAATAGGGATTTATGATACGGGGGCAAGCGCTCATTTAATGGGCAACGGCCCTGCTTCGCAGGCGGGCTTGTTTACCGCAGGACTGGTTACGACCAATACGTCGATAGTCAGCGGTGTAACGGGCGATACGGAGGTGCGGATAAGCCAGCCGATAGGTATTTTTATTGACGGGTTAGGGGCGATAGAGCCAAACGGACTATTATTAGACAGGTCAGGTATGATGGGCCAATCGAACGTGGCGATTGCGGTGGGGCAGGGGTTCGAGGAGGTTGATTTGCCGACGGCCATTGGGTCGCCGTTATCGGTTTATTTTACGGCGGCATTCGATAACGGAACACAAATCACAATAACACGCGACGGCAACGATTTTAACGCGCCTGACATACGGATTTACCCCCAAGACGACCCGGACATACCGGTTTATGCCAACAAGATACCGCTTGAATTACGGCCATTGGGCGGGGCTTCGGTTCAATATCTCTATTTCGACCTTGAGGACCCTTTCAATACAACGCCGATAAGCCCATCGGTGATATTCGGTAGTATCTTAAATCCCGCGCAGAGCATATTTTTCGTGTCAAGCGTTGATATGTACGATGGCAGCCATTCGGCGATAGACAAGACGCGATTTATGTTCGATACGGGGGCGCAGATAACGGTCATCGGTTCGCGGATAGGTGCGCGGCTGGGCATCAATCCTGCCCAGGCGGAATTCGAGGTTGAGATACAGGGGGTTACGGGGGATACGATAATGGCACCTGGTTTTTACATTGACGCGATTGATATACCGGCATTGGGGGAGTGGCTGTCGTTTACGAATGTGCCGGTGGTGCTGTTAGACGTGCCGTCGCCTGAGGGGGGAACGGTTGACGGGATTATCGGGATGAATTTGTTCGCGGATTTGAATTTTGTTTTAAGGGGCGGGGGCTTATTTTTGCAGGATGACCCGTCGGTAGAATACCAGCCGATACCTATGGCGGGCGATTTGGCGCCGGGCGAGGGAGACGGGATGGTGAACTGGCTTGATTTGGGCGCGTTTGCCGAGGCGTGGCTAACTACGCCTGGGTCGGGGAACTGGAACGCGAGGGCTGATTTAGAAGCGGATTCGATAATTGACTTCAAAGATTTCTCAATACTGGCACAAAACTGGATGCAATAAAATAATGGGCAGGGACGCCGCCCCCGCCATTACAATTCCGCGATTTGACAGGTTACACGTCAGCGATTACATTATCCCGATGAATTTTCTCATAGATACTGCGTATTTGCTTGCGCTAGCAGCGATAAGTCCAGCGGCGATTTACCGGATGCTGAGGCATAAGCGCTATCGAGCGGGGTGGGCGAACCGATTCGGGAAAATCAGCAGGAAGAAACCGGGGGAAAAATGTATATGGATTCACGCGGTAAGCGTGGGGGAGGTCAACGCCACAACGACGCTTATAAAGGAATTAGAAAAACGATACCCTGATTATGAAATCGTCATCAGCACCACGACCGATACCGGTTTTGCGAGGGCAAGTGCGCTATTTGGGGAGCGATTGAGCGTTTTTTATTTTCCGATGGATTTCTCAAGGACAATGAGGCGAGCGTTCGAGAACATCCGGCCAACGATTATCCTGTTGATGGAGCTTGAGGTCTGGCCTAACTTAGTGCGAATCGCCCGCGAGTCGGGCATACCGGTTGTGGTGGTCAACGGCAGGATAAGCGGCAGGGGATTTGCGAGATATAAATTAGTAAAGCCGATAGTGAAAAAGACGTTTGAGAACGTTACGCTGGTTCTTGCGCAAACAGACGAATATGCGACGAAGTTCCGAGAACTCGGCGCCGTGCCTGAAAAGACAATCGTAACCGGCTCATTGAAATACGATACGGCACAGGTCGTCGAGAAGGTCGAGGGTGCGGATGAGCTGGCGGCACAACTCGGACTTAAAAATGAGCGACTATGGGTTGCCGGCGCGACGGGCGACGGTGAAGAGGAGATTATTTTAGACGTTTACCGGCGACTGATTGAGCAAAAGCAATTCTCGGATTTACGCCTTGCGATTATTCCACGCAAACCCGAACGTTTTGAAGAAGTCGTAAAACTGATAAGAGAAAAAGGATTCGAGTTTATAAGGTATAGCGAAATCAAGAAAGCCAGTCAAAAATTGAAAATTGAAAATAGAAAATTGAAAATTAATGTCGTTCTCGGCGATACGATGGGGGATTTGCGGAAGTTTTATTCGCTGTCGGCAATTGTATTTGTTGGCAGGTCGTTAGTTCCGATGGGGGGGTCGGATATGATGGAGCCGGCTGCGCTTGGCAAATGCACTATTTTCGGCCCGCACACGTTCAATTTCAAACAGACGGTTGATGACCTTCTTAAAAACAAAGGCGCGATAGAGGTTAAAGACGGACAGGAATTATTCGAGATTATGCAAAAGTGTCTGAGCGAGCCGGATTACGCGACCGAAATCGCCCGCAACGGCCGAGAGATAATCCGGAAAAATCAGGGGGCAACGGCAAGAACCGTAGAGCAAGTCGTAAAAATTTTAATCGCTATTGATTAGGCACGTAATTTTTGGGCGAGGGTCTGGATGTGGTCGGGGCCGGAACCGCAGCAGCCGCCAATGATTGTAACGCCTGCTTCATAAATTTTTTGGCCCGCAGAGGCAAATTCGTCGGGGGTGACTTTATAAACGGCAATGCCCTCAACCAGCTCGGGTCTGCCGGCGTTCGGCTCGGCAAGGACGAGGACGTTTTTACCCTTTGCCCTGACGGCGTCGAGGAATCTTTTGGCCAGGTCGATATAGTCGTCGAGGGTGCAATCACCGCAGTTGAAGCCGACGGCGTCTGCGCCGGCGGAGACCAGCGAGAAGACTGCGGTTTTGACGTCAACGCCCATCATAGTCCTGAAGTCCGGCCCTCGTTTGTCGAATGCCATTGAGGCGAGGACCGGCAAATCGGAAGAGGCCGACTTTATAGCTTCAATGGCGAGGATTATTTCCTCGATGGCGGTCATTGTCTCGATGATGAAGCCATCGATGCCTTCAGCCAGGAGGACCTTAACCTGGTCGGCGAAGGCGCCGCGGAGCTGGTGCGGTTTCAAGCTTCCGACGGGTTCGAGGAAGTCGCCGCTGGGGCCGATGTCTGCAAGGACGTAATGTGACTGGCCGGCGGCCTTGCGTGCGAGGCGTGCGGCGGCGGCGTTTAATTCGGCGGCGCGGCTCATCAGGCCGTGACGCGCGAGGGCGAAGGAGTTGCCGCCGAAGGTGTTGGTGAGGACGGCGTCTGCGCCTGCCTGGAGATAGGAGTTATGGATTTGCGAGATTATCCCGGGGGATTCGAGGTTGAGCATCTCGTTGCATTTGCCGGGTTCGGCGCGGCGGGCGATTAGCTCTGTTCCCATTGCGCCATCGAGCAGTAACAGTCCCTTTTTTAGCCGGTCTTTCAAACGCACTCTACTCATGCAAATACGTCCTTTCCAAATATTATTTCGGTTATTTACGGTTTATTCGTTCACCTGTTCGACCTGCCTGCCATTGACAATTTTGAAAATATGGTCAAAACCCTCAGGTTTCGGCCTTACAAAGAGACGTTTTCGCTGCTGGTCGTTTAATTGCACAGTTCTCACAGAGGAAAGCGAAATTTCCGCTGAATTTACGCTTCCGTCTAAAGCGGGGGCGTTTATTTTTATCCGTGAGGGGATGAAAGAGCCGTCATTTGTTTTTTTACGGCCTGAAAACTCAGCCACGGCGGCTATTATTTCATAGGAGTCAAAATATTCGATTTTTACAACGACGTAATCATCGGGCTCAATAAAAACACGTTTGAGCAGCTCGCCATTTTCATTATGCAGCCAGAGGATGTCGTATTGGCCGTGAGTCAATGACCAGTCGCCGGCGGAAACATCAACGGCGCCGAACGCTTCGAGCAGGACAATCGGACTGATGACAAGCCCCTGCCAAAGTCCGGCCTGGGACCATTTGCCCCACCAGAACGAGCTGATTTCCTTAGGTTTTAGCCAGAACCAGAACTCGGCGGCATTTGAGCCGAGGACGAGGCCTGTCGCATCGAAGGCAACATCGCCCTGAAGATAAATTTCAGCCGGTGGACTGGTCCAGATTTTAACGGGAAAATTTTCCTTATGGTCTTTGTCGTTGAGGCGATACCGCAAAAGGCAGTGGCCTGCTGCGCGAATCGGCCTGATATTTTCACGCTGTGATTTTAAGGAGGCAATCGCTTCTTCGAGGGTCTTTTGAGGGAGGGATGGCAATGCCTGCTTTTGAACCGGGGCGGCGCAGCCGGCGAGAAGCAATACACAAGCCAGCAATGCAAAAAGATTCTTCGCCGCGCTCAGAATGAAACACATTATTTCGCCTCTTCTAATTCAACCTGGAGAATTTGGCCTATCTGGCTGGTCAGTTGCGCGACCTGGGACTCGTCGAGATTCGGATTGACCACTTCGACGAAATCATGCGTACTGGTTTTCCTCAATCGCCAGATGTCTTTGCCTTCTTCGTTTTTCGATGAATCGTATTTAAGGCGGCGTCTTCGCATCAGGACAAGGGCCAGTACGAAGCGAAAATTGACTTTTTCCTGCTCGGTCTCAGTCGCCAGCCGCTCGAAAAAGGCCATTAGCATATCATCATCGATAAAAAGATGCTTTTTCTGGTCGGGACTTGGGAGGCGGGTCTTCCAGTAACAAAAAACCCTGGGCTTGTTCTGATTCCAGTAATCAGTGCAAAAATCACGCCTGGCAAAACCCTGCTCGGTTTCAACGAGCGTGGCGTAGTATTCTTCTCCCGGCTCAATTTGTTTTCCGGTCGCGGCGCACTTTCCCAACGGTTTATCTATAACCCATTCGTCCATCGTAGTATTTCAATCCTTGTCGATACGTCATTCAAACTTTAGAAATTCACACATATTTCCTGCCGTTATCGGGCCGATGCCTTTGACTTTCTGCAGGTCATCGCAATCACGGAACGCAACATCGCCCTGGTTATCCTGCTGAAACCGGATTCGATATTCAATAATCGCGTTTGCTCTGCCGAGACCGAGGCCCGGCAATCTCATTAAGGATGCCGGTGAGGCGTTGTTAGGATTTATCCTGTATTCCAAAATTAACGTCTTTTCGGGCTTTGCCGCGGAGAAACCGAAGAGCACAAAGCACACACAAAAGACGACCGCCAACCCGGCTGCCACAATGAAACTGCTTGACCGAACCCATTTGAGACGGTCGTTCGAACCATATATGCCGGTATCTTCCATATCTTTTATCGACCGAAGATGCGGTCGTGGTATTTCTTTAACGTCGCGTACGAGTCCTTGGGTTCGAGAGCGGGGGTCAACAGGCCGCTGTCGGGTATGGGGCTTTCTTTGGAATCGGTGAAGCTCGAGTAGATTACACCATCGAATAAGGACTTGGCCAGGGCAATCCTGTAGAACTGGTCGAGCCATTCGGCTTGGGTGGCCGGATTCCATTCATTATGCCATAAGCCGGCGGCGTTTTGGGCACAGGACCCGGGGGCGTTAACGCCCGGGATTTCGACGTTAGTAATATAGAATGGCCTCGCTATTGGGGCGTATGTATCGAGGACGGCAGAAACCTGCATCATATCGCGTATATGCATACCGGATTCATCTCTTCCGAACCGCATAGACAAACCAAAAGCGTCGAAATTTATGCCGCTTTGAATGACCATATCCATATACACAATCGGCGGGATGGTTTCCGGTTTGACGCCGTAATATTCGCCCCAGGGATTGGCGACTTCGATTATTCTCAATGCCCGTTCGGCGGCGGCCTTTACGGCCATAGCGGCTGCCCTGGTAATCTCAAGGACCTGCTCGAAGCCGAAGCCAAAGTAATTGAAGGCGTTCAATCCGCTGACGACAATCCAGGTGCGAACCATACCGGAGTAGCGGGAGGCGGCAGCCGAGATAAACTCATAAGCGCATTCACGGATTTTTTCAAAAGTAACGTCTTTTTCCATCAGCCATTTCGGCAAAGATTCTTTTGTGAAACACAGCAGGGGGCCTGCGCCTATCGCCAGTTTTCTTTTGCTCAGGGCGGTGACGCAGC
This sequence comes from Sedimentisphaerales bacterium, assembly GCA_016932095.1. Lineage (GTDB taxonomy): Bacteria > Planctomycetota > Phycisphaerae > Sedimentisphaerales > Anaerobacaceae > Fen-1362. The sequence continues at coordinate 29,887 of JAFGDN010000072.1, read as the reverse complement.
CGTCGATTTTTGAGAAATCGTAAGCTCCCCTTGTCTGTTCAATCTGGCCCCAGTTCAAAGGAACCATTGCCAGGCCGAATACGCCGGCAAAACGTTCGAGGTAAAGCGGATTGGCTGTTTGTTTTGGGTCAACCCAGCAGCCGAGGCAGCCGCGGCCAAAACTGCGGTTTTTGCCGCGTGCGGCGAACATCGCCTTTGCGTATTTTGCCGAAAGCCCTTCCGAAAACATCATAGCTCTTTGAAGCGACTGGTCGGCAAGCCGGGACGCAGCCGGACCATCAGAAGCACTCTGAATGGATTTAATAAACAAATCCTGCGACTGCTCATAAAGGGCGGCCGATTCATCGTTATCTTCAAAAATGGTCCAGTCCTCGCGTTTGTTTATGATTTGCATCAGTCGTCCGCGAGCCAGCTCGAGATTGAGAATATACGGCTGGTCTCTTTCGGGCAGGCAGGTAGTCGATAAAAGAATTCTGCCAAAGCCCTCGACCGGCCACAAGAGCGCAAGCCCCGAGGTCTCCTGATTGGGCTTATAGCATTCCAGCAGGCCGTTTGCGAAGGCGATTCGACTTTTTCGAACGGCCATACCATCGGAGCCGAACAGGTATGCCCCGTGCAGGGGTAAATCCTTTACTAACGAACCATTGTTAAAAATCTGAAATTTCACGGTTTTCCTTCAGCCACAGAGGTTACAGAGAACAAAGAGAATTTAGTTCCTTTGTGGTTAAGTTTTACGCGTGATTATAACATTGGATGCCCGAAGGGTAAAGTTACTTTCAGCAGTTCATATAAAACACGAGGCAATCGAGGCAGGCGTTATTTTTGATTGGGCTGGAAGACCTTAAATGTGTTTTTGCCTGATTGTTTGGCGGTGTAGAGGGCCTTGTCGGATTTGCTGGCGATGTCGTCGGGGGTATCTTCGGGGCCGTATTGGCCCAGGCCGACGCTGATTGAGATGGGAATCTCGTCCTTGCGCCAGACAACCGGCGTGGCGGCAACAATCGAGACCATACGCTCAGCCACGACGACGGCGTCGGTAAGGGATGTATTTGGCAGGATGACGGCAAATTCATCACCGCCGTATCTGGCGGCGGTGTCAATCTGACGGATTGATTCACGAATCCGACTGCTTATTTCGACGATTACCTTGTCGCCTGCCCTGTGCCCGAAATTGTCGTTAACGTGTTTTAGGTTATCGACGTCAACCATAATAAGGGAAATCTGCTCACCGTATCGCTTTGAGCGCCACAGCTCTTTTTCGAGAATTTCATAAAAGGCCTTGTGATTGACCAGGCCCGTGAGTCCATCGGTTTTGGCCTGGTGCTGGATGCGTTCGAACATCGTGATATTGCCGATGGACGCGCCGACAATCTGGCCAAGCAGCTCGACCAAGGCGATATCCTCGCGGGTAAAGCCCGCTTGGCCAACCTTGTCGGCGAGGTTCAAAACCCCAACGACCTTGTCCTGGCACAATAATGGCACAATGACACAGTTTTTGGTCTGATAGTTGCCGGCGTATGGCCTTTGCGACTTTTTGACGGGGGGCTGATTATGGGTTTCGATATTGTTGATGTGAATGAGTTTCTTGATTTTGGCGGCAAGGGCCATAACCGTCGGAGGATTTTGATTCAGCGAGACGATTTTGTTAATAAGATATGGGTGGTTGGATTTCTGAAGGTGAAGCATATCATTGGTTTCATCGAGAATATACAGGGAAGCGAGCCGGGTGTTTAGAAGACGAGGTATTTTTCGGACGCAAACGGTCGCGATACGATGAATATCAAGGCAATTTATCTGGTGGGCCAGCGGCGTAACCTCTTCAAGCAGCGAAACATCCACGCTGCATATTCCTATACCTTTTCCTGAATTCGCAGAACTGCGTCCCATAACCTTTTTATTCGACATTTCTTATATGCCTTTCTTGAATAACATATACGATTCGAGGCAATAATCGGGCACATACATCTTTATGCTCTATCGGTTTTTCGTGGGGGTGGATTTCGTAAAAAAGCTTCGATAAATCGACCCGGGGCAGTGTGCACTCGAAATGGCGTGAATTTGTGCGCCAAAAATTTTTAAAAAATTCTCAAAAATTCCTTGACGGGATTGATAATGTATTTTACATTTTACAAAATGTAAAATATAAATCAAAACGTTGTTCGGGAAACGCCGGTCCCGGGAATTTCAGAAACCGCGACCGGAAGCCGGACGACGACGAGATTTGAAGGAATAAGCACTGGTGATGCGAACAAGGACGACAACCACAAAGCTGCAGATACCCGCGAAGCTGTATCGAATCGGGGATTTAGTCAGATATACTCCATTTTCGAGGCAAACAATCCATAACTATACAACGATGGGGCTTATACGGGAGTCGCAATGGACCGAGGGCGGGCACCGACTCTATGACGAAAGCGTTTTTGAGAGGTTGTCAAAGATTATCGAACTTAAGAAACACAAGTCGCTCTTTGAGATAAGAAACATACTCAGGAAAAAAGAGCTTGTGGTGCGGCCCGGGTCCGTCAGCCGGGGGCAAAGCCGCATTGAGAGAAACTAACAGATATATGGCAAGCCACCCGCCGCGACACAGGGCGACTAAACATCTGATGTGACTCAGGGATGAGAACAGGGATGAAAAACAGGTCATCGACAAAAAGGAACGGATACCTGTGGGAAACAACAGGTTCCAGGAAGGAACAATTATGAATCTGCAAACGCTTGCAACGGACAACATCACTGAACTTCTGCTTAAGATAATCGAATTCACGCAAAACCGGCAAGAAATCATCATTCAAAACATAAAATCCGCCCACAACTGCAATTTCGTTCCAAAAGACATGCCGGTAGAGGAATTTTCAAACCTGATGAACATAGCCCTTTTTGAGCACGCGCTAAATCAGCGTTTATTGCTGTGTGACGGCCGGCACATCAAGTTCGGTGCAAATGGAACCATCGAAATAACTCCTGTAATCGATGCGCAGGGCAAACTACTGCTCGAAAAAGACCGCAACGGATTCCTTCGGGCACAGATAACCAAATTAATGGAAAATACGCTTAATCAAAAGATAGCGACGGAAATGCTCAGGCAGAAACAATCACAAAATACTCGTCTGGGGCGACGTCTGAACTAACGGAGCCACACTATGATAAGATGGGCAATTTATAGTCAGGTTTTACTAAAGTCGTCGTTGGAATGGCCGATAAGAGATTCGAATACGTCCTCTTATGTCCAGACAACAAGATATTGTCGAAAGCGTTTGGCAAAACGAATGATTTTGGGACTCAGCAAAGGATTGAAATAAGGAAAAAGAGGGAACTTTGAAAAATATGTCTAATCCCGGCCAACATACGAGGAAGAAATCCACGGCGGTGGTTCGCCAAAACTCGACACAAACCGGCAAGTCCTCAGCGCTTACGGCGGGTAAATCCGTAAAAACCAACCAGCGGCTCGAGCCGGCCCATCACGGGAAAATCGACATCGACAAGGTATGGCAGCATTTCCATAAAACCAGAGAAGAACAGCACCGCAACTCGCTAATGGAGCACTACCGTTACCTCGTTCGATACACAGCGGAACGGTTGCACAGCAAGCTGCCTGAAAAGGTCGAGCTCGACGACCTTGTCAGTGCGGGCAACTTTGGACTGATGGACGCCATCGACGCCTATGACCCCTCCAGGGGCGTTAAATTCGAGACGTATTGCTCACCCCGCATACGCGGCTCGATCCTGGATGAGCTTCGCAGCATGGACTGGGTGCCGCGATTAGTCAGGGCCAGGGCGCACCAGCTTTCACGCGCCAAGCAATCTCTTGAAGCATACCTCGGACGAAGACCCAGCAAGGAAGAGCTGGCCGAGGAGCTGGATATGGATATCGAGGAGTTTGCCCGCCTGCAGCAGGACGCCGACGCCGTCGGAATGGTGTCGCTCAACAGCCAGTACGGCGATGAAGAAGGGGAAAAAGACGTCCGCGAGATAGATATAATAAGGGATAAAAAGAGCGAAGACCCCACCATCGAGGCGCAAAAGCGAGACCTGAAGGATTTGCTGACAAAAGGCCTGACCCGTGCGGAACGGCTGATTGTGGTTTTGTATTATTATGAAGAGATGACGATGAAGGAAATCGGGGCGACTCTCGATTTGTCCGAGTCACGGGTCTCGCAAATGCACTCATCAATACTTGCACGCCTCAAGGCCCAGGTCAACAGCCGAAAACGCGAATTCTCGGCGTAGTTTCCGCAATATCCAGGACACAAAAAAATCACACTTAAAAGGACTTTTGGTCTTTGACGCAAAAATATACCCGGCTTCTTTTTTCCTCCCAAGCTTGTTGACCGTCAGACGAATTGTCGTCATAATGACTTGTCATGGCCGTATCAAATTCAAGCGTTATTTAGGAACGATAAACTTATGGCAAAAAGCGACGAAGCAAAGACGAGGATTACAGCAGACAAGGTAACGGATCGATTCACCGAAATTGCCAATACCTTCGAATGGATAATAACGGCGTTGGCGCTGGCGTTTGTGTTTCGGGCGTTTGTAATGGAGGCGTTTCGTATCCCGACCGGCAGTATGGCCGACACGCTGCTTGGCGCCCACTACCGCCTGCGATGCACCGAATGTGGATATAAATACAACTATGGGCAAAGCGCCTTTCAGCCGTCAAAAACACACAGACGCAGTGGATTTACGCAACGGGAGTATTCACGCTGCCCGAGCTGCGGCTATTTACAGTCGATTGATGAAAGCCCTCTCTCCAACGGCGACAGAATACTTGTTTTGAAGTGCATTTACCAGTTTGAAGAGCCCAAGCAATGGGACGTGATTGTGTTCAAGAACCCGCTGGACCCGACGGAAAACTATATAAAGCGGCTGGTCGGCAGACCGGGCGAAACGGTCGAGATAATCGACGGAGACGTTTACATTAACGGCAAAATCAGCAGAAAACCGGCCAAAGTCCAGAAAGAATTATGGAGGCCTGTGTATGACAACGATTACCAGCCGGCAAGGCCGGAGGAATTGATGTTCAACGGCCATCCCTGGCGGCACCCCTGGAACAAAAAGGACTCCAGCTGGTCTATAGACGAGCAAAGTCCGACAATTTTCCGCCTGGACTGCCCCCCTGAAGAGAGAAATTCAATGGAATACGATACAACCGCAGGCAACGATTTCAGGGCGACTTACGCATACGATGAGATACACGATTACCGGTTTATGCCTTATTGCAGCGACCTTATGGTTCGTTTCTGGGTCGATGCGAACCAGCCGGAGGGCGAAGTGGGTGTAACACTGAGTAAATATGGAATATCATACGAGGGTCGGGTGGATTTTAACGGCCAGATGAGCATCAAGCGTGTCGGAAACGCAAATGAGCCGGCACTGACAACAAGAACCATCACAAAAACCACAACTGACAAGCCAATCCGGTTTCGCTTTGCGAACGTTGACCACAAATTGGTGCTGGAGTTCGGGGAAGAGAAACCCCTGATTTACGACCTGGGTCTTGAACCAAATGACGCCGGCGTCAGAAAAACCGATATTGAACCGGAAGCTAAGATTTTCGGCTCGGGCAAAATCGCGATTTCGCACCTGGCGATATTTCGGGATATTCACTATACCGCCCATAATCCTAACACCAACGACCCTGGCAGGGCCAGTGAAGGTAAATCCCTCAAGCTCGATACCGACCAGTTCTTTATGTTAGGCGACAACAGCCCCAGAAGCGAAGACAGCAGGTGGTGGAGAAAACCCGGCATGGGCAACGACGGGAAGACCTATCCGGAAGGCATTGTTCCGCGGGAGTACCTTGTCGGCAAGGCGCTGCTCGTTTATTGGCCGGCGGGATTCAGGCCTTTTAACCGGTTCCCGCTGGCGGTGATTCCCAACGTCGGCCAGCTTCGTTTCATTTACGGCGGCTCGGATTACGCTGACTGAAACGGCTTCCCGATAAATCGGGACTGACCGGCACAAACTTGAAATAAGGGGGCGAATATGAACTTGGCGTTGTTTTTGGTAGTGCTTTTCGTGTCTTTTATCATCGTGCGAATCGGGGCTATTGCGTTTCAGTTGACCGGTCTTGAGTGGTCGATGGCGAAGTTTCAGGCGTTGTCCTGTTTTACCTCGACCGGATTCACAACCCGGGAAGCCGAGCATATTACTAGCAATCCTCAAAGACGGCGTATCGCCTCGACCCTTATGGTCCTCGGGCACGCGGGCCTTGTAACAATGATAGCGACTCTCGCAAACACGCTCAGGGCTCAGGAGGTAATCGAGGAAGGTCTGTCAAAACCCATCCTGCCGATTGATTTACCTCCTTACATTGTGCAGTTGATAAACCTGTTAATCATCATCGCCGGCGTTTATCTCATCTATAAGTTTTTCACCAATACCATTATCGCCAGGAAACTGACGGACATCCTGCGACAACGGGTTATCAGGAGACATAAGCTCAAGCCGATATCTATCGAGGAGCTTTCAGTAGCCACGGGCGGCTATGGAGTCGCCACGGTGCGGGTCCCCGAAAACCACAGGATTTTAGAAAAATTACTGTCGGAGTCGGGACTCCGAAAGGAAGATATTAACGTCCTGGCGATAGTGCGTAAAAACGAGACGATAGCCAATCCTGAGGCCGGCAGAAAGATACACAAAGGCGACGAGCTGATATGCTTCGGGAAACTGGAGAACATAAGAAAGGAATTTACATAAACCCCGGAGCCGGGCAGGCAGGTAGTCAGGAAAGATTATCCCGGGCGTATTTCCCAATAGGGAAGAAAAACCGTTTTGGTCCCATTTGGACCGCGAAAGTTTTTACGTCGAATAATTTTTCGATTCGCTCGGCTGAAAGTATTTCCTGTGTACGGCCAAAGTTATAACCGCCGCTGGCTGCAAGTAACAGCATCGTATCGCTATATTGCGCGGCGAGGTTAATGTCGTGCGTTACGGCCACGATTGTCTTTTGCTTTTCCAGTTGTAATTTTTTGAGCAGGTCGTAAATACCTACCTGGTGTTTCATATCGAGGAAGCTCGTCGGCTCATCGAGAAGCAGTATAGGCGTCTGCTGTGCCAGCGCCCGGGCGATAAAAACACGCTGACGCTCGCCGCCGCTGAGTTGATTTAGCGTGCGACCGGCGAACCGGGCGGTATCGGTCATTTCGAGGGCCTCGGTTATTGCTCTTTGGTCGGCAACGCTTTCAAAGGCAAAGACGCCTACATACGGGGTTCTGGCCATTGAGACGACCTGCAGCGCCGAAAATTCAAAGACGGGAATAAACTCCTGACGCACAACCGCGATTCTCTTTGCCAGTTCTTTTACTGAATATGTTCGCAAATCGGAGCCGTCGATAGTTATTGTCCCGGCTGTCGGCTTTAGCAATCCTGAAAGCAGATTAAGCAGCGTCGTTTTGCCGGCGCCGTTTGGGCCTGCTATCGAAAGAAAAAAACCCGGTTTAAGTCGGAAGCTGATATTTTTCAGTATATCGGCCTGCGTTTTATAAGCGAAACAAAGATTTTTAACCTCAATGCTCATCTTTGATACCCGATTTTTTTACTATATCTCGCCAGCAGGAACAAAAACACCGGCCCGCCTATAATGGCGGTTATCACCCCGACGGGAAATTGCTCAGGCGCCATTATCACGCGGGCGATAGTGTCGCAGAAAACCACAAAAGCCGCACCGACAATCGCGCTTGCGGGCAGTAACTGCCGATGGTCTGGCCCGAGAACCAGGCGAACGCAATGCGGGATAATCAGGCCGACAAAACCAACCAGCCCGCTTAAACCCACCGCCACGGCAGTAATAAACGAGGCCATTACAAATGCGGCAAAAGTAATCGCCCGCGGATTGACCCCTAAGGACTGCGCTTCGTGGACGCCAAACGTCAGGACGTTCAGTTTTTGGCTAATGGTGAATAATCCCAAAATTCCCGCTACAATAAAAATCGCACTGACCATAAGCGTCGAGAAATCCTTTTCCGTGATATTGCCCATAAGCCAGAATATCGTGGAGCGAAGCTTTTCGCTGTCGAGAAGCGACGTTAATAGCATTATCAAAGCCGAGAAAAAGGCGTTTACGACGACGCCCGCCAGGAGTAAACTGGTTATGCCCGAGCCGCCCGCCAAATGCCCAATCAGCCAGACCAGCCAGACGGTTCCCAGCGCAAATAAAAACGCGAAAACTGAAACAGAGACGTTTGCCTCGAAAACCCCAAGCTTTACGCTGGTTGTTATGCCTGCACCGAGCATAACGCAGGTTATCACGCCCAGCGCCGCGCCGCTTGATATGCCGAGTATATACGGCTCAGCCAGTGGATTGCGTAAAATCGCCTGAAGAGCGACGCCGCTTGCGGCCAGCGCCGCCCCGACGAGAGCCGCGAGGATGATTCGCGGGATACGGACACGGACGAAAATATCATAATCGGTGTTCTGCCCCGGCTCGCTGCCCGGGCCGCTGAGGACAGCCCTTAGTGAAACTTTCTGCGTCCCGATGAGTGAGCATACGAACATTACAACGAAAAGCAGCGCCAGACACAGCAGCAGCCGAATTATTAAACGCTTTGGCGTCAGCAGGTCATTCATTTTTCCGTTTTTGCCTCTTGTTCCCAGGTAAATAATTCCGGATGGAGGAATACCGCCATCTTATACGCCCCATCGACAACGCGAGGGCCAAGACGAAGCACCGTATCGGGGTCGATAACATAAATTCTTTTATTCTTTACCGCAGGCAGATTTGAGAATCTGCTCCAGAATTGCTTTGCGTCTGCCTGCTGTTTTAGGATGTCCTGTTTTCCCATCGCGGATTGAACTATCACGTCCGCGGCGCAACCGATGATTTCCTCCGTTGATATTGAAGGATACTGGTCGCCTGTCGGCGCTATGGCGTTCTGGCCGCCTGCCAGTTCGATGATTTCGTTTATGAAGGTGTTAACACCCGCTACTCGTACGGGTTCGATTTGCACAACCCACAGGATTTTGAGCTTAGGGGCAGAAAAGGTCTTCGCCCGAATTTGATTGAGCTGGTCGTTAATATCCGCGGTCAGTTGTCCGGCCTTTTCGGCGCAGCCCGCCGTCCGACCTATTGACTGTATTGCTGCCAAAAGCTCATCGAGCGATTCAACCCGCAACGAAAGGACGTTTAATCCCGTTCTTTTGAGGGTTTGGGCTGTTTCCTGTTGTTGCGGAAAGGTCTCGCAAACGACCAGGTCTGGTTTGACAGCGATTATGGCCTCTGTATTCGGCTGCCAGAACGACCCAATCTTCGGCTTAATTTTTGCCTCGGCCGGCCAGTCACAGTCGCTTGATACCGCGACGACCTTTTCGCCCAGCCCAAGCGCAAAGATAATCTCCGTCAAATTTGGCGAAAGAGATACAATTGAGGACGGAGGACTGCTGTCCTCTGTCTTCTGTCTTCCGTCCTCATTTACGAAGACAAGCATAACAGCAAAAACAGAGATGATAACCAATATGGCCAATAATCTGCGGTTCATATCAGGTCCGCTTAAACTGTTTTTCCAGTTCTGCTATTGTAAATTTTATTGTCGACGGTCTTCCGTGCGGGCAACGGCTTGAGTGCTCGACGATTTCCTTGTCTGCCAGAAGCTGTCCTATTTCATCATCGGTAAGTTTCATTCCCGCTTTAATCGCCGCTTTGCAGGCGGCCATATGCAAAACCTCATCCAGCAGGGTGTCGCCGTCTAACGTTTCGCCTTTTTCGGCAATCAGGTCAATCACGTCCCGTAGAAATTCTGTTGGCTGAGCGCCGGCCAGCAGAACGGGAAAACTCTGTATGGCGATTGTCCTGGGCCCGAAAGGAACAACCTCGATTCCGAGTTTCTCAATAAGCTGCGAATTGTTTTCGAGGGTATCCGATTGGCTTTTGGTCAGTTGAAAGCTTTCCGGCACTAATAGTTTTTGCGATTCCAGATGCTTGTTTGTTACCCGCTTCTTCAGATTTTCATACATAATCCGCTCGTGCAGGGCGTGCTGGTCGACGATTACGAATCCCTCGTCATCTTCTGCGATAATGAAGCTGTCGTGAATCTGGATGAAATTCGATTCTCGATGCTCGTCATTCGTTACTCGAACAGGCATCGGGCATCGAGAATCGGGCATCGAGAATCGGGCATCGGCGAAGTCGAGGCGCCTCTGGCTTGTAGGCCTGTGCCTCCTGAAAAAATCCTCCATCGCTTCCGTGATTCGGCTGTCGCGACCCGACGGTTGCCGTCCTCTGTACTCCGTCATCTGTCCTCTGTCTTCCGTCCGCGGCGCTTTAGCCGGCGTATCAAGGTCGGTAGCGAGCAGTTTTTCACGCATACAGGCAAGAATCTGTGAGTGAACGAGGTTGGCGTTGAAGAATCGCACCTCGATTTTGGTCGGGTGGACGTTGACGTCGTAATCCTCGTAAGGCATACGAATAAATAAAAATGCCGCGGGAAACCGGCTCGGGTCGATACTGCCCCGGTATGCCTCCTTGATTGCGTGAGAGATGAATTTGTCGCGGATGAACCGGCCATTGATAAAGATATACTGAAGCCGGTTGCTCGTTGCGGCTATGACGGGCCTGCCCAGATATGCGACGATATTAAGCCCCTTTTCGTCGCTTTGCGTCTCGAGAAGGTTATCGGCAACCTCTGGACTGAACAATTCAGCGATTCTTGAGCGGATACCCTGCTCGGCAGAGAGTCGGAATACCTCTCTGCCGTTGTGTGTTAATGAAAGCTCGATATCGGTCCTGGCCAGTGCAATTCTGATGAACTGCTCTACTATGTGCGTAAACTCGGTATTGGCGGTTTTAAGGAATTTTCGTCTCGCGGGCAGCTTATAAAACAGGTCCCGGACTTGTATGGTCGTGCCGGCGTCCGCGCTGCACGGCATAACCTCGCTCTTGTCGCCGCAGTCAATTTCGAAACAGTTGCCCGCGAGCTGCTCCTTCATCCTGCTTACCGCCTTAATCTGGGCAACCGAGGCAATACTTGCCAGGGCTTCGCCGCGAAAGCCCAGCGTCGATATCGCCCGCAGGTCGTCGCTTGTATGTATTTTACTCGTCGTATGCGGCTCGAACGCGCTAACCAAATCTTCGGCGTCCATACCACAGCCGTTGTCCGTTACCGATATAAGTTTCCTGCCGCCGTCTTCGACGGCTATGGTGATTTTTGTCGCCCCTGCGTCGATACCGTTCTCGACAAGCTCTTTGACCACGCTGGCGGGCCGTTCGATTACCTCTCCGGCGGCTATCATATTCACCATATTCTGGTCAAGAACGACTATCCGGCCCATTTTTTCTCCCTTACCGGTAAGCCCACAAATTTATGTCAGGGGGTAAAAAATGAAACTGCCCCCCTTTACTCTTGTTTTTGCAGCAAGCTGCGCCCTGTCATTTCCGCCGGCTGGGGCAGTCCCATCATTTCGAGCAGCGTCGGCCCGATATCGGCAAGTGCGCCGCCTTCGCGCAATTTCCTGCCTTTGTATCTCTCATCGAACACTATCAGTGGCACGTCGCCGATGGTGTGAGCGGTGTGGGGCTTGTCGGGGCTTGCGTCTATCATTTTCTCGAAGTTACCGTGGTCGGCCGTTACTATCGCCGCCCCGCCCATTTGTTTTACCTTATCGAGGATTTTCCCCACGCAGGCATCGACCGTCTCAGCCGCTTTAATCGCCGCCTCCAATACACCCGTGTGACCCACCATATCTGGATTGGCGAAATTGATGACCATCACGTCGTATTTATTTGAATCAAGCCGTTCAAGCACCACATCGGTCACCTCATACGCGCTCATTTCTGGTTTCAAATCATAAGTCCTGACCCGAGGCGAGGGCACTATCTGCCTATCCTCGCCAGGGAAGGGCTTTTCGGTGTAATCATTAAAGAAAAACGTTACATGGGCGTATTTTTCGGTTTCCGCACATCGGAACTGTTTGAGGCCCAGCGAGCTCCAGTAGTCGCCCAGAATATTTTTCATTTTGGGCGGTTTGGGAAACGCCACCGGCGCAGGTATCGTCGCGTCATATTCGGTCATACAGACATAGTAAATATCCGGCTTAGTAGTGCGGGGGAATTCCTTGAAATCGGGCAAAACGAAGGCACGGGTTATTTCGCGGGGTCTGTCGCCCCTGAAATTGAAAAATATCACCCCGTCGCCGTCGCAAATTTTTCCAATCGGCTCGTTATCTTTATCGACTATACAGGTCGGCTCGATGAATTCGTCTGTTACCTGTTTAGCGTAGCTGTTGGCGACGGCCTCGGCTGCGCTTTTGGCCTTCAAACCCTTGCCGACGCGCATACACTCGTACGCCTTCTGCACCCGGTCCCATCGGCTGTCTCGGTCCATTGCGTAAAACCTGCCCATTACCGCAGCGATTTTGCCCACCCCGATTTTGGCCGCCTTTTTTTCAATTTGGGCGATATAACCCGCCCCGCTGTCGGGCGGGGAGTCGCGGCCATCGGTAAAGGCGTGAATGAAGACATCCTTGATTTCATTCCTTTTTGCAAGCTCAAGCAGGCCGTATAAATGGTCGAGCAGCGAATGGACGCCTATGTTGCTGCACAGGCCCAAAAGGTGCAGTCGGCCGCGGCGCTCCTTTACGAATTTGATTAAATTGCCGAAATGCTCGTTTTTGAAAAACGACCCGTCGCGTATGGCGTGGCTCAGGCGGACGGACTCCTGGGGGACGATTCTGCCGGCGCCGATATTCTGATGGCCCACTTCGCTGTTTCCCATAGTGCCGTCGGGCAATCCCACCCATTCGCCGTAAGTATGAATAAGCGTATTCGGATACCGGCTCATCAGCATATTATCAACAGGAACATCAGCGCGTTTTACTGCGTTATAGGCATCCTCTGCCGGGTCGGGATTATAGCCCCACCCGTCGCGGATTATCAGCACAAACGGCCTGCGTTCCAGATTTACAGTTTTTGCCATATAAACAATACCTTTCAAAATAAAGAAATGCCATGCAGCCCGATATGATAGAATCTAACCGCCTTTGTGTCAAACGTTTATACCCCCCGTCGCGCCCCGCCGGATTGACTGCGATGCCTATCACGATATAATTTAAGAACTTACGATACCTTTTGACGATATACCTAAGACGCGATGATGAAGATAATATCTTACACAGCGGTATTTGTGTTTTTATTGTTCGCCGGCTGCGCCCCAAGACAGCGGGCGGTTGAGTTTTACGTTGACGCGGTAACTCTCAAAGAGCAAAACCAGGACCAGCAGGCAATCAGAAAACTGAACCTGGCGATTCGAGCCGACAGAAGGTTTTCGCTGGCACATTCGCTATTGGGCGAAATTTACGAGCAGAACAAGGAATACCCCAGGGCCGCGGGCTCCTATGAAAAGGCGACTGAGCTGAATCCGTGGTCGTTCAAGGACTATTTCAGTTTGGGGCGGGTCTATCAGATAATGTCGGACTTCGCCCAGGCGGTCAAGGCGTATCAGAAAGCCGTCGAGCTCAAGCCCGACCACCTTGAGGCAAATCTCAACGCCGCCAAATGCCTTTACGAGGTCAACGACCTGGACCAGGCGCTTGCTTATGGAAAGAGGGCGGAGAAAATCGACCCCAACATTTTCGAGCTGCAAATGATGCTGGGCAACATTTACGAAGCGCAGAATGATTATGAGCGTTCGATTCGAACGTTCAAGCGGGCGCTGGAGATAGACAGTGATAATCCCACAGCTATGTTATCTCTGGCGGCGGCATATCTGCGGACCGGCCGTTACGAACCGGCCAGGGAGCTGCTTACAACGGTAACAAATTCACACCCTGATAACGGCTCCGCGTATCAATACCTGGGCTTTTGTTATCTTCGCCTCGAAGACGTCAACCAGGCCATCGAAAGTTATGACAAGGCAATCGAAATAAACAATCTCGACTGGGAGGCGTATCGGGGGCTTGGCGTCGCGTATATGCTAAACGCCCTTAACAATGAGGACGTCCGGCTTAAGGAAAAGGCAGTCGAACTTTGGCGAAAATCGCTCAGCATCAAGCCCGACCAGCCGCGACGAGACCGTTTGATTAAACTCATTGAGAAGTACTCGAAATGAATCGTTCGATTCACTCTCACCTGCTTTTCTGGCCGATTTTCACGGCCGGTCTGCTTTTGGATTTATGGAGCAAAGCCGCGGTCTTCCGCTGGTTTGAGAACAATAGCCGCGATAATTTTACTATAATTGAGGATTTCCTTAGCTTTCGGCTTGCCCTCAACTCCGGCGCCGCATTCGGCATAGCGGAGGGACAACGATGGCTGCTAATAGCCGTCTCAATCGCGGCGTTAGGAGTGGTGCTCACGGTATTCTTTTTCGATACCGCCCAGCGTAAAATTATCACAATAACATTAGCTTTGTTAGCGGCGGGAATCTGCGGCAACCTCTACGACCGGCTGTTCAACAACGGCTTAGTCCGTGATTTCATCGACGTTGTTTATTGGCCGGGCAAACACTGGCCTGCATTTAACGTTGCTGATTCCCTGCTGTGTATCGCCGTTGGTCTGCTCTTTTTATCGAGCATTTTCAGCCGCCGACTTGGTCAAAAACGTGCTCAGCAACAAAAATAGGCGCTCCCGAAGCCGCGCCAAGCGCTATCGCGTCCGACGGGCGGGAATCCACTTCGGAGATTCTGCCGTTTATGCTCAACACAATCCTGGCATAAAAAGTGTGGTTGCGCAGGTCGTTGATGACGATTTTTTCGACTTTCGCTCCCAAACTTTTGATTACGCCGTCCAATAAATCGTGGGTCATAGGCCGGGGCGTAGCAATCCCTTTCAGCCGACGGTCTATCGCGAATACCTCAACGATACCAATGACTATCGGGAAGCTGCGCTCGCCCTGCCGCTCCTTGAGGACTATTATCTGCTGGTCAGAGCTTTCGTTTATGATTATCTTCGACAGTTCGACTTCGATTTCCATTTTTTAACTTTCCTCACCGCAGAGACCACAGAGCACGCAGAGATTAATTTTTTGTTTTTTTCTCTGCGGTCTCCGCGTGCTCGGCGGTGAATCTTTTAGTTGCCCAGCTCAGCCAGGTGTTTTTCGATAACTTTTAATTGTTCGGTCAGCTCAGCCAGTTTGTTCTTTGCCTGTTCAACGACCTGCGGTTTTGCCCTCGATACGAAATTTTCATTGGCCAGCTTCGCTTCTATGCTCTTCAATGCCCCCTCAATCTGCTCTTTTTGTTTTGTCAGCCGGTTTCGTTCCGCCTCAATGTCGACTACATTATGCACATAAACTTCACTTGCATCAGCAATTGCAACCGCAGCATTGGGTGGTTTAACAATCGCTATTCCGGCTTCAAACTCTTTTACGCCCGCTAATTGCTTAATGAGATCTGCATTTTGTTTCATTATATCAATATGTTCTCTCGCTGGTCTGGCTGAAACAAATAGCATTTCCTTTGGCGGGCGATTGTATTTGGTCCTGATGTCCCTGATTGCCTTGACGACCGACTGCACAATCGCAATCTGCCTTTCGGCCTCGTTGTCAATCAGCGTTTCGAGCCGCTTCGGCCAGTCGGCTTTTACCAGCGCCTTTGCGCTGCTTAAATCCGCTATCCCCTTTAATCCGCGAACCGGTGATATTTCATTTAATTTCTGAAAGATACCCTCCGTGATAAACGGCACAAAGGGGTGCAGCAACCGCAAAACCTGGTCGAGAACGAACGCAAGGACGTTTTGTGCGACGGGCTTTTGCCCGGCGTCCTGCATCCTCGGCTTGGCCCATTCGAGATACCAATCGCAGAAATCGTTCCAGAAGAATTTATAAAGAGCGTTTAACGGTTCATTGTATTTAAACGCGTCAAGTGCGGCTGTAACTTCATTGATGGTTCGAGCAAGACGAGACAAAATCCACTTATCCGTTATGGTCATTTTGGATTTGTCAAAATCGTCAGGATTAACACCTTCGAGGTTCATCATTGCAAACCGCGATGCGTTCCACAGCTTGTTGCAGAAATTCCGCCCGACGTCGAATTTCGGCGAGGTATTTTCGACCCTGCCGTCAGGCAGCGTCATCGTCGCAACCGGCATTCTAATATCCTGCGTGTCAGTTGTCATACTGGCAAGGGTAAACCGCATCGCGTCCGCCCCGTGGCTGTTTATGGCGACAAGCGGGTCAATGCCGTTACCCAAGCTCTTGCTCATCTTTCGGCCTTCGCCGTCCTGTATCATCGCGTGGATATACACGTCTTTGAACGGTATATCGCCGACGCAATACTGGCCCATCATAACCATTCGCGTAACCCAAAGAGTGATGATTTCACGCGCCGTGCAAAGCACATCTCCCGGGTAAAACGTCTTCAATACCGGCGACACCTGCGGCCAGCCCAGTGTGCTGAAAGGCCACAACGCCGAGCTAAACCAGGTATCGAGAACATCTGTATCCTGCACCATTTCATCACTGCTGCATTTCTCGCATCGCATCGGGTCTTCAAGCCCTGAATTGAATTGTCCGCACTTTTGACAATACCAGATTGGTATTCTGTGTCCCCACCATAGTTGTCTGCTTATCGGCCAGTCGCGGAGGTTTTCGAGCCAGGCCTGATATGTCCTGGCGTAACGTTCAGGAATGAATCGCAATCGGCCATCCAATAACGGCTTCAACGCCAATCCCGCCAATGAGTTCACCGGAACATCAGTGCCCTCGATAAGTTCTTCTGCGAGCGACGAGCGACGAGCGACGAGCGACGGAATCGGTTTTTTCACCGCAATATACCACTGGTCCGACAGATACGGCTCAATTGGAACGTGGCTTCGATAGCTGTGGCCGACCTCGTGGCTGTATGGTCTGATTTCCTCAAGCAATCCTTCTTCCCTGAACCACTCGACGACGGCCTCTCTGGCCTCGAAACGGTCCATACCAATCAGGTTTTCAACGTCGGGATTTTTGATTTTTTCCCAATCCGTCCAGCCGAATTTATCGCTGATTGAGCCGTCCGGCGCCATTACGTTTATGACTTCAAGCCCCTGCCTTTGCCCGATTGCCCAGTCGTCGGGATCGTGTGCGGGAGTAACTTTCAAAAAGCCCGTCGAGAATTTTGCTTTTTCGTCTTCGCTTGTTGTATTCGGCAAAACAACGTGCTCATCGGCTATAATGGGAATCTTCCTGCCTACGATAGGCAGCTTCACAATTTTACCGACGAGATATTTCGCCCGCGGGTCGCCGGGGTTCATCGCGACAGCCGTATCGCCCAGCATCGTCTCGGGCCGGGTCGTGGCGACCGTAACGAACTCAACGCGTTTGCCTTCAATAACAACCGGCTCATTAAGCGGGTAACGCAAATACCAGAAAAATCCCTGAATCGTCTCGTGCTCGACCTCATCGTCTGCCAGCACCGTTTGCGTGGCGGGGTCCCAGTTTACAAGGCGTTTACCTCGGTAAATCAAACCATCCTTGAAGAGTTTGAAAAACGCCGCCCTGACCGCCCTTGCGCAGACCTCGTCCATTGTAAACCGCGTCCGCTGCCAGTCGCAGGAGCAGCCCATCGCCTTTAGCTGGTCAATGATTTTTTGTTCGTATTCATCCTTCCACGCCTGAACGCGGCCGATAAATTCCTCCCGCGCAAAATCCGTCCGGCGTTTACCCTCCTCAGTCAGTATCCTTTTCTCAACGACCGTCTGCGTGGCGATGCCGGCGTGGTCTGTGCCGGGCATCCAAAGCGTATTCAAGCCCTTCATCCTGTGATAGCGAATTAGAATATCCTGAAGGGTATTGTTTAAGGCGTGCCCCAGATGAAGCGCAGCCGTAACGTTCGGCGGCGGTATTACGATTGTATAGGGCTTGCGATTAACGCCATCCGCTTCGGCATGAAAGCTGTTATTCTCAAGCCAAATCCGGTTCGCCTGCTCTTCCGTTATCTTCGGCTCATAAATCTTGCCAAGCTGTTCAGTCATACGGTTTCCAAAAAATATCTGTAAAATAAAAGATTCCGGCAGGCGCTTACCTGCCGGAATCTTATCTTAATCAAGTAGCTGCTTAATGTAAAGCAGCCCGTTTTAAGACATTAGTCGATGTTCATCGTCATCAGGAATTCGGCGTTGGTGCGGCACTTGCCCAGTCGGCCTTTCAATAGCTCTAATGCCTCGACCTGGTTCATTTCGCTAAGCACTCTTCGCAGCCGATAGGTCAATTCAAGCTCTTTGGGCGCCAGCAGCAGTTCTTCTCTTCTGGTTCCGCTTCTGCTGATGTCGATTGCCGGCCAGACGCGCCTGTCAACCAGCTTTCGGTCCAGATGCAGCTCCATATTGCCCGTGGCCTTGAATTCCTCGAAAATGACCTCATCCATCTTTGAGCCGGTGTCGATAAGGGCGGTGGCGAATATCGTCAGCGACCCGCCTTCCTCGATTTTTCTGGCGGCCCCGAAGAATTTCTTGGGCATCTGCATCGCGCTTGCGTCAACGCCGCCGGTCAGGATTTTGCCCGAATGCGGCATTTCAGAATTGTAGGCGCGGGCCAGCCGCGTGATTGAATCCAGCAGGATTACCACGTCGTGTCCGTACTCGACGAGGCGTTTGGCCTTTTCGATTACGATTTCCGCGACCTGGCAGTGTCGAGCCGCCGGCTCATCGAATGTCGAGCTTATCACCTCAACGTCCGGCCCGGTCTTACGCTCCATTTCGGTAACTTCCTCAGGCCGTTCGTCGATTAGCAATACTATCAGCTTTACCTGGGGGTGGTTGGTTGTGATTGCGTTGGCCATTTTCTGGAGCAAAACCGTTTTACCCGTCCTCGGCGGCGCCACAATAAGTCCTCTTTGCCCCTTGCCGACGGGCGTTATCAGGTCGATGATACGCATATTCAGTTCTTCGGGGTTTGTTTCTAATATTATCCGTTCCAGCGGATGCAGCGGCGTTAAATCGCTGAAGACCGTTTTTTCCGCAAGCTTGTCGGGGTCCTCGAAGTTAATCGCCTCGACCCGCAGCAGCGCAAAATACTTCTCCGATTCCTTCGGCGGACGAATCTGACCCGATACGACGTTGCCCGTGCGCAGCCCAAACCGCCTTATCTGCGAAGGCGACACGTATATATCATCGGGGCTTGACAGGTAATTGTAATCGGGGTTTCGCAGGAAGCCGTAACCGTCGGGCAGCACCTCCAGCACCCCCTCGCCATACATCAGGCCGTTTTGCCTGATACGCTCCTTCAAAATACGGAATATCAGTTCCTGCTTCTTCAGCGCGGTGTATTCGATGATATTCTCCTTCTTGGCCATCTCGTGCAGCTCTGAGACGCTCAACTTTTGAAGGTCGGTCAGGTAAAGCTGTCCCTTCTTTATCCGCTCATATTTCTCATGAGTGGATTCCTCCTCTGTTTTCGGCGCCGTCGCGACCGCTTCTGCTGCCTGCCCGTTGGCCTGCTGTTGCCCGGCAGCTGTTGCCGCCTCATCCTGCGGCTGCGTCACCGGCTGCGAAATCTGCCCGGTTGACTCCGGCTCATCAGAATCTTTTCTTTTTCTTCTGGTTTTTCCGCTAACCTTGGCCATAGTTGCTCCTATGCTTGTTTACAGCTTTCTATTGGTGATAAATTATCCCGCTTTTACATTGCGGTATGTGCAACCGATTGATTCTTTCAGAATTTTCGATTCTCAAAAACGGGCCGATTTCAGTCAAGTTGTATCAAAACCCCGCTTATTCTTTCTCAAATATGCTTGAAAAGATATCAGCGATTTGTCTGGACAAGCCCGATAAGTCGGAATTGTTATCGACGATATTATCGGCTATGTGTTTCTTCTTGTCCAGAGAAATTTGTAAATTTTCTCGACTTTTTAACTGGTCGGCGTCAAAAAAACCTGTTTTTTGGGCCCTTTCGAGCCGAACGGGGGGTTTGCAATCGACAAAAATTATACGGTCGCACCGTTTTTCCCAGCCAATTTCGACCAATAAGGGAACGTCCAGGACTATCGCTTTGCTCATTTTATCTTTACCGTATCTGTCAATCAATTGTTCGACCTCGGCCATAACGGGGGAGTGCAGTATATCCGTCAGCTTCTTTAGCTTCACCGGGTCGCTGAATACCTCATTTGCCAGTTGTCCTCTGTCTATCCTGCCGGCGCTATCAAGAATATCCATGCCAAATACCCGCACAATCCTCTCCCGGATGTCTTTCTGGTCCAGCAGCTTATGTGCAATTTCATCGGCGTCAATAACCGCGCAGCCGAACTTCGCCAGCTCCCTTGCCGCCGTGCTCTTCCCCGAGCACACCCCGCCCACGATGCCAATAACCGTTTTTTTACCTGCCTTACCCATAACAGAGAAATTATTCAGAAACGTTTACCTCAGTCAAGATGCGTTCCGTTTATTTGAATCACACGCTGGTTCCTTAATTGGCCGAAGACGTGAATCGCAATACTCCGTTCCGCAACCTCAATTAATCCGCCATCTCGCTACTTTAATTCGACCGACCAGTAGGCGTTGTCCAGGAATTGCTTCCAACTGCTGTAACGCTCGTGGCCTAAATGAATGTGGACAAGGGGATTATGTTTTGGCTTTGCCGGCTTCTGGATTAGTGTCATACCCGCCTGGGCAGGGGTTCTGCCGCCTTTTTTCACGTTGCAGTCGGTGCAGGCGCAGACGATATTTGTCCAGACGGCTTTTCCTCCTGCGCTTCGCGGTATGACGTGGTCCAAGGACAGTTCGCTGGTGGGCTGTTTTTTTCCGCAGTACTGGCAGCGATTTTTGTCGCGGGCAAAGATGTTTCTGCGGTTAAATTTGACCTCGCTTCGAGGCAGGCGGTCGTAGAAAAGCAGCCGGATAATCCTGGGAACGGCCACGTAGAAATTTACTGTCGAGACCCAGTCGTGGCTTGCCGGCTCGAAATTGCGTTTTAGCTCGCTGACCTCGCACCAGCTTTGAAAATCGTAATTGGCGTAGTTGCCCTCCTCAAGCGAGACGACCTCAGCCAACCGGCGGCAAAGCAGGGAAAACGCCCTTCTGGCGCCGATAATGCGGATAGCCATATAATGCTTGTTGAGGACAAGCACATTACAGTCAAGGCCGGATTTGAATTCTGCGGTCAACATAACACGAAACCACCATACTTTACTTTCATCACATCTGGTATTGACATAGCAAAGAACAAGCGGATTTGCAAGCAAAAAAAGGAAGGCGAATGACTGAAGGCAGACGGCGGAAAACAGCGGAAAGACAACAATTATTCGGCTTCCGTCTTCTGTCTTTTGTCTTTGGCGGCGGCTTGCGGGATTACATTTTCGGCCCGCGGACCTTTTTCGCCCTGTACGATATCGAATGTTACAGGGTCTCCCTCCTGGAGGTTCTTGTAACCCTCGACTGCTATGCTGGAGTAATGGACGAAGACGTCTGTACCCTCAGCGCTGGCGATGAAGCCATAACCCTTTTTTGAGTTAAACCACTTGACCGTTCCCTCTGCCATATACTGACTCCGCTGACTTTACTAATTGATTATGATATCAAGTTCCTTTCCTCGCTCAATAATCAATTATCAATCATACAACAACAATTATTTCGCTCCTGCCGATTCCCTTGCCCCTGCGCAAAGCCGGCTCTTCAACATCCGGCCAATCTTGAACTTGACGGTCTTCTTGGCGGGAACTTCGACACGCTGCAGTGTCTTTGGATTCTGAGCGACACGGGACGCGCGGGTCCTCGTCTCGAAAACCCCGAAATCACGGAACTCAAGGCGGTTGTCTTTCGTTAATTCCGCGGCCATCTCGTCGAGGAACGCCTGAATTATCTGTTTAACGGTAACCCGTTTTGCCTGAGTGATTTTAGCGATACGGTCGATAAGCTCTTTCTTCGTGACGGTTGACATATATTATATCCTCGCTTTGCAATCCGGCCCTATTTTGAGCAACCGGCTTTCTATGCTGCTGTGAGGTTTTTCGACCAGATACATCCTCGAACCTAACCATCGCCGGATTCTCAAAACAGGGCGGGACGGAAAAACCCGCCTTTTCCCCATCGGGGTTTCCATTTTACACCTCTGCAAATCCCGTTAAAACAACAATGTACTCAACAAGAAAGCAGCCGCAAGTTACTATACTACAATGACTTCTACGCGGCAAGCAAATTATTTTTGAAATTTTTTTTATCACAGGAAGGGCGAAACTATGTAAGCCATTTAGTTTATCCCCGTTTTATCGGCCTTTTTCAGCACCGGCCGGCATCAGCAGTTTTTTACCCCCTTTCCATCTAATATTTTCTATACTTTAATCGGCAGAGCGAAGAACTGCCGGTATCTTTTCATTTCATAATTAGGGGAAGCTTAAACATATCAAATTGACCACTTTTTCGCCGGGTTTCCAATATCGCCCGACAACCTTGAAAGGAGAGAGTCCAATGCAACGTCACTTTACAATCTGTTTGATACTGGCCATTATTTTGGCCATAGCAGGAGCGGCTTATGGCGGTTCAATCACAGGAACGGTTACAGACAGCAACGGCGCAGGAATACCGGAACTTACTGTCCAGGTATATGAATATCCGCCTGAGGATGACGACGAATTGACTTCGGTGTTAACCGATTCAAGCGGCAATTACACCATATCAGACCTGCCCGCCGGGCAATATATGGTAGCGGCCTTTCCCGGCCTGACGAGCTTGTATTACATCAACGAGATATATAATGATACGCTGATGTATATGGAGGCCACGCCGGTAACTGTAACAACGTCCGGAACAATGAGCGGCATCAACTTTCAGCTTGCGCCCAGCGGCGTAATTACTGGAACTGTAACGGATTCAACAACGGGTCTGCCGATTGAGGGCATCTGGATTTATGCGGACAACTACGATGACGAGGAGGCAATGTTTTCAGATGCGCTGACGGACGCTGACGGCGTCTATCGGATGACTGGTCTGCCTCCGGCTGACTACCGGCTCGATACTGATTGTGAAGATACCGAATTGAATTACGCAAGACAATATTATAACAATGCGACAAGCGAGGCCGATGCCGACAGGGTTCCTCTGACCGGAACTGCGACTGTAACGGGAATCGATTTTGTTCTAAGCCCGGGCGGCGCGGTAAGCGGAACCGTGACCGATTCAATAGGCCAGCCGATAGAAGGAGTCGAAATCGAAGCGATGGATTACAGCAACGAAAACTGGTTTGGCGAGGCGGAAACAGACGCCGACGGCAGTTATACTCTACGTGGATTATCAAGTGGAACGTATCGCATACGCGCCTGTGCAAGCTGTGCAGGTATGCCTTATGTTGATATATTTTACGATAACGCCAACTGGGATGACGCCGACCCCGTGCCGGTTGTCATCGGAGAAACAACCACCGGAATCGATTTTGTTCTCTCACAGGGGACATCGATAAGCGGAACTGTTTGCGGATGGGATGATGACAGCGGCAGCTACCTGCCGATATCAGGGGCGGAAGTTTCAGGAGAAAATTTAACAACGGGCTCCTGCTGCGGATGGGCACGAACCGAGTCGGACGGCACTTATACGATGAGCGGAATATCGCCCGGCTCATACAGGGTCCGTGCGAGCGCTGACACATATTCACAGGAATTTTATCCTGATTCAATCGACTGGGGCGGGGCACAGGCGGTCCTGGCGACCGTTGATGCGCCTGCCACCGGGATTGATTTTCAGCTTGATTTGGGCGGTCAGATTGCCGGAACAATCCTCGACGAGGATACAGGCCTGCCAATTACTGATAACGTCTGGATTAATGCACAGCCGGCAACGGGCGAACCCTGGGGCACAGGCACAAACGAAATAGAAGCCAACGGCAGCTTCGTCATCACAGGTCTGCCGTCCGGCTCTTATAAAATCTGTGCCGACGCCGATGGTTACGACCAGGAATTTTACAATGAGACAAGCGACTGGATGATGGCCGAGCTGGTTGATGTAGAAGTAGGTCAGACAACGAGCGGAATTAACCTCACGCTCAAAAAAGAGGCCGGCGGCAGGATTGTCGGCCTGGTAACAATGGCCGACGGAACGCCCATTGGTAACGCCAACGTGAACGCCAACAGTATGGAGCATATGAAGAACAAATGGTGCCAGACGGACAATGACGGCGCCTTTACGCTTACAGGAATTAACACAGGCAACTGGCGATTGCGGGTGCAGCCGCCTTTTGGCGAGGAATTTATCAACCTAAGCGAATCAGATGAAACGATTATAACTCTGCCAGAGGGGGTATCGGAGGTCAACGATATCCACGTGATTTTGCCCGCGGTAAATCTCATCGGCCAGGTAAAGCTGCCGGATGGCCAGGCCGCAACCTGGGCGCCGGTGAATATCGAGAAGACCGATATGTCGTTCTTCGCGTTCACGAATACCGACCAGAGCGGCTACTTCCGAAAAGGCGGCTTGACAGTCGGCACATACAGAATTCGGCTGGAAGTTCCGTGGGGAACATCAGGGATAGTTCGTCCTGACCCGTGCACAATCGAGATTACCGATACGAATGTTGTGCTGGACGTCGGCATCCTTACCTACGCCACGGCCGCCAAGCATATAACCGGCAGTGTTCAGCTTTTAGGCGGTGAGCCGGTCGGCGGCGTCCAGGTAAATTGCTGGCGTCGCGGCGCAGAGGGCTGGGCAAATACCCAGACCGATTCGAACGGACAGTTTACCCTCGATGTCGCCTCGGGCACATGGGAGGTGATGATACATCCCTCGCAACAGCAGGAGGAACAGGGTGCGGACTGGGTTTATACCGGCTATCCTGAAGTAGTCGTTTTCGCAGATGACTCCAGTGAAGAAACGAAAACAATAACGTTTTCGGTTCAATCGGCATTTTCCCGGATTACCGGACGAGTTATAGGCCCTGCAGATGAGATTCTGCGCCAGGGAGCCGGCTGCATAGATATCAGGAACGATTCCGGCATGGGCAATGGTATGCCTATAGGCGAAGGCGGTCAATTTAACATCGCTGTAACGGCGGGAACCTATAACGTCTGGGTCAATGTTGACAAACAAACCTATCCATACTGGTCAAGCCCGCGTCTCAATCCGGTCACGGTTGCCGACGACCAAACTGTTAACCTCGGCGATATTCAGCTTGTTACGAAAAACTCAGGCATCCAAGGCCAGGTAACAAGAGCAACCGATGGCGCCCCCATATCGGGCGTCCGTGTCAACGCCTGGCAGCAACAGGGCGGCTGGACCGATACCACTACCAACGAGCAGGGCAATTACCAGCTTTCGTTACTGGCGGGAACCTGGGATGTCAGCGCTGAAGTGCCTTATGATTCCGACTACGTTTCAGGGCAGCCGCCCCGAACAATTGTCGTGGCCGACAGCCAGATTGTTACAGACGTCAACTTCCAGCTCGTGCCGGCCGGCGGCAGCATTGCATTGTCGCTGAAAGACAGCGACGGCGCTTTGCTGACGGATATCGACAACGGCTGGGCATACGCTCGCGAGGGTGAATTTTCAATGCAGCCAATCGGGGGAAGCCCCGTAAGTAACGGACAAGCCACTATAAAATTACCCGCAGGCACATTCATTATCGGCGTCTGCCTGCCGCCCAACACCGGTTACACTATGCCGGGAGAACAAAGCGTAACAGTGGAACAATCGAGGGTCGAATTCAGTATCACACTGCTCACTAATAACTCGGCTATAGCGGGAACATTCTATACCGACGCCGCCAAAACCAGCCCGGCAACGGGAATCCAGGGTGAGGTGTTCGCTATGCAGAAAATGGGCGGCGTATGGCAATCAACGCAAATTAATTCGTCGGACGGCTCTTATCAATTGCGAGTAGCCCCGGGCGAATGGAACCTTGGCTACAACATAAGAACTTCCGGCTATATAAACAACCCGCCGCCCGATTCGAGGGTCACAGTCGAATCAGGCGAAACCGAACAATACGACTTTGTCCTGATAGGCGCAGACGCAACGATTCAGGGAAGGGTCTTAGCCCCGGAACCGAGCGGCAGCGCACTTAATCACGCCTGGGTATGGGCGCACAGCGAGGGCGACGGCACACCGGGTTCGAGAATCGACAACGGCAGCGAGGCAATGGAACCCAACGGCCAATTCTCAATCAGCGTACCATCGGGCAGGACATACGAGGTCGGCTCCAACGCCCCCAGCAACTGGGGATATATACAGCCGGACTTTATAAGCGTTACACCTTCGACGGGCCAGACGGTTACAGTTACTCTGCAATATAAACAAAGCGACGCCTCGATTACAGGAAACGTCTATTATAACGACGGCGGGACTAATGTGCCCTGCGAATGGGCGTGGGTCAACGCCTGGTCGGACAACGGCCAGCACGCCGGCGCCGGTGCAGACGAAGACGGAAACTTCCAGATGAACGTCACCAGAGGCACGACCTGGCATCTGGAGGCCTTTTATCACCCGAGAGAGGAACGGACCTTCTACAAATCGCAGACGCCCGTGAACGTTACCGTCAGCTCTTCTTCGAATACAGCCAATATCGAGGTAGAGCAATCCGACAGGGATATGCCGCCGGCGATTTCAGCGATGTTTGACCCGAACGTCGGCTGGACCAATACCCTCGAGGACGGCACCCGCATCGAGATTCCTGGCGGGGCAATACCGGCCGACGGCAATGTTTGTATATCGTTTACGCCTATGGTCGATGAGCTGCAACGAACCGCCACAGACAAACCGGTCGGCTGGGGCTACGCGATTTCGATTACCGAACAGGCCACCGGCGACCCGATAACGGGCAACTTCAATACAAACGTGCTCATTACCTTCTCTTACAGAGACCAGGACCTCGCAGACGCCAACCTGACCGAGGACGATATCTCGCCGGCTTACTATTCGACAACCACTGACTCCTGGACGAAGGTCGAGAGCTTCACAGTCGATAAGGACGCCAATACCGTAACCGTGCAGGTCAACCACTTTTCGACCTGGGCGCTGACCGGCAAAACAGATGTTCAGGCCGACACAGACACACAAGAAATTGAAATGACGATTACAAAGTGCAAGGTCAAGGCGGGCAAGACGCAGGGTCAGGACTCTTTAGACGCATCCGGCACATTTGCCGAATCCCCGCCGGACTTTATCGGCATAACCTCAATAGACGTTAATATTATATCGCTGACCGACGGCAATGAAATTTACACGGAGTCGATTGCCTTCGATGAATCCAACGTAGTCAACGGCAGGTTCAAATACACATACAAACTTGTCAGGGGTGCGCCGGGAGCTATAACCGCCCTCACAATAGATTTCACAAACAAGACCTTCACGATAAAGTCAAAGAACATCGACCTGACCGGTTTGGCCTGTAATCTCCAATTGAATGTTACAATCGGCGACTATATGTTGTCCGGCGTGGCGGACGAGACAATAGTCAACGGCGCCAACAAACAAATACCGATTCGACTGATGCGGACATACGAAGACACGCTGAGAATCAAAAGCGCAAAGGCCAAAGCCGGCGCCACCGATTCGTTTACTGTCAAAGGCGAAATTGCCGTCGAAACTGTTGATAGCACCGACCTGGCCGACGAGGTGATGACTTTGACCTGGGGCGACCAGACGTTCACAATCCCGGCTGCGAGCTTTGTTCAGACAAGTGCGGCCAGAAAGTCCTATAAATGTTCAAAAATTGCCCTTTCCGAGGGTGGTATCGCTAACGGCAAGTTTGACCTTGATAAATGCACCTTCAATATAACGGTTAAAAACGCTGCTTTGGACGTTACTACAGGGGCGGTTGAATTCGGCATAAGCTTCGATACGTTTAACGAGACGGCCGGCCTTAATTTACCCTGAGGGAGCAACGACGTTCATATTATCGCGTAATAAGCCGCCACGTCGTATAAAATCGTCGTGGCGGCTTCAAAATTTGTGATTAAGTAAAGTAGCCGACCTTGCCGATATTCTACACTATACGTAGAGGAACATACTCGTAAACCAACTGTGAAGACAGCAGTGAACGTCATAAGAGAACTAAATTAGGTAATTTAAAAAGCGAACAAATAACGCTCTTTTGAAACCAAATCGGAACAAAACTTGTTCAACCCCATAAAAGCAGGAGTTCAAATCATGTGCAAAAAAATACTTACAGTCGCGGCAATTATACTTTGCGTATCCATTTCGAGCGTGCCGGCGTGGGCCGCTCCCGGGAATACGCCTTTCCTGGCCGTGGACATCAACGGCAGCGGAGGTCCTCTTCAAACGACTTATCCAACCGGCTGGCCGGCATGGGAGGGCTGGAGCATTGATTATCAGCCCATGACCTTTACGTTCAGCAATACATTCGGCTCAATATCGGTAATCCTCACTATCGAAAACTATGACGGCGTTTATCCGCAGACGCGCAACCGCAGTGATCCGAACGGCGGCAATGACGAATATCTTAGCAACCTGTATCGAGATTTTATATATGTCGCCCATAGTTCAAGCGTTGGCTGGGGATGGGACTACTTACAGTTCGACTTCAGTGGTCTTGAGCCCAATAAACCCTACGAGTTTACTGTCTTTAACTGGGATGCGTTTTACACCACCGGCGACGAGCCACCTAAACATATGGCCTGGGGAATTGAATGCCCGGCTGACTATCCGAGCTATCAACCGGTAGTGGGCGGAGGCGGCCAGGCGCCTAAGCTCGCCAGAATCCTTATGAGCGGGGACGACCCCTGTGACCCGAACATTCTCGACGCGTTTTACTACTCAGGCAGTTTTACCGTGAAAACCGACGGAAGCGGCGAGGCAACAATCTACGGCTGGGCCGATAACGAAAGCTGGACGGGCTCATCCCATGCGCCTTTTAACGGCTTCGCAATAGGAAAAGACCCGAACGCAAATACTCCGGAACCCTCCGACGGCGAAACAAACGTGGATTTAATACTTACGCTTAGCTGGGAGCCCGGTTTCTGGGCACAAGATACAAATGCTCACCACGTGTATTTTGGAACCGACTACACCGAAGTCAGCGACGCCGACACTGATACGGCGGATATTTATTTAGGAAATCCAACCGAAAGCAGCTTCCAGCTTTCAACGGCATTAATAAGCGGCGAAACCTACTATTGGAGGGTCGATGAAATCAATGATGTCAATACACCCGGCTACTGGAAGGGCCAGGTGTGGGAGTTTACAGCGGCTTCCCTGATAACCACCAAGTGCACGGTCAAGGCGGGCAAGACCCAGTATGCCGAACAGGGCCCGGACGCCAATGACGTTACTAAAATGAAGGACCGCATTGTTATAGCCGGAACGGTTGTCTTCCCGTCGGACCTAAATGATATTACCCAGATTGACGTAAACATTATCTCGGCATACGACGACGAGCTGGTTTACACGGAATCCATCGACGACTTCAACGCGGCCACGGACGTCATAAGAAACAAGTACAAATATTCGTGTAAGATTCCCAAGGGCGCCGAAGGCGCCATAACATCGATGAAACTTGATTTTGTTAAAAATACCCTTGCTATAACAGCCAAGAACATAGACCTGACCGGTTTGCAAAGCCCGATTCATATTGATTTAGGGATGGGCGCCACAACACTTGTAGGTGATGTCGATGAGACGATAATCAACAAGGCAAGGAGTATTCCCACCCGCCTGATGAGGTTATACCAGGACACACTTATCGCCACCAAGGTCAAGGCCAGGAGCAGCACCAGAACCTTGGCTGATTCGCTGTCTGTCAAGGGTGAGATAGCTGTTGCGGATATGGACCTCGACGCCGACTCTCCTGAGCCCAATTTAATAGCGCAGGAAGTTACCCTCACCTGGGGCGATGCGAACGGGGCTGACACACAGACATTCATAATTCCGGACGGCAGCTTTACGAAATCCAAGAAAGGGCATATTTATAAATGCCGCAAAATCGTTATGGATACCGGTGACTGCAATGCAGGCCTGGTAACGGCCAAAATCGACCTCGATAAATGCATCTTTACGGCGGCGATTAAGAACGCCGACGGGCTTTACGTGGGGCCGGGCGACGCAGAATTC
>JAFGDN010000002.1 GCA_016932095.1 Sedimentisphaerales bacterium | reverse complement strand
TTCGCGAGAGTGGCGGAACTGGCAGACGCGCAGGGCTTAGGACCCTGTGTCCGTTGAGGACGTGGAGGTTCGACTCCTCTCTCTCGCAATGAAAAGCCACAGAGATTTTTAGCCACAGAGCTCACAGAGAACACAGAGAAAATAAATTAGCGGCTAAGAGACATGAGGTTGATTATGGCACGCGATTATTTTGAGCTAAAAAACAGGAGGAAATATTCGCATAATATAGTTTTGAAAAATCTATTAACTGTTACCATTTCTATAATAATAGTTGTTTACTTAAATTCCTGCGAAATCATTATTAAAGCTCCAAGGACTTATAACACCGGAACAAGATCGGGTATGGTAGTAGATGCGATTACTGGTTTACCAGTGGCCGGTGCGGTCGTGGTTTACTCATGGGATATAGGCACATTTGATTTTATACAATCAAGCACACACAATCTGATTGTGTATGAGTCGATAACCGATGCTAACGGGAGATATTCAGTTCCGAATCAAAAGAAGACCATTGAATATGGAATACTTGCATCGGAGCTGGGACCAGAGAATGTTATCGCATACAGGTTCGGATATGTATGGTATAGCGTGCATAATGGTAAACCCGATACTTTTATGGAGTATATGCCTGACCTGAAACAAAAATATCAAAAAGAAAATAACATAATAAAACTGCAGCCATGGAATGAAAATTTATCGCACAGAGAGCATATAAAGAGATTTAATCAAAGTATCGGCATTAATTTGCCCAGGCCGAAGTTAGAGGCAGCATTAACGGAAGAGAGAGCAATTGCCAAAAAAGAAAAGCCGGACGATAACGGATTTGACAGGCAATCTTATAACATCTATTCGAAGATGAATGAAGACAGGAAAAGATTTGAGCGTGGCGAGATTGGCAAGGCCCAATACATACAGTTGCTTTACGCTCGTCTGGAATCAAAGAACGTCGAGGAAATAGCTTCAACCGCCATTGAATTGAGTAAATTCGGGGATAATAACGGCGTTGGAGTGATTGTAAAATCTCTCAAAGACCGACTCTACCGGCAGGACTTCGGCAGATTACTGGGATGTATAATGAAAATAACCGGCAGGGAAGACCTCAGGTATGTTCTTGATAAGGACGTCATTTCAGAACGAATAAAGATTATGCAGGATTTAGAGAGCTGGTGGCAAAATAATAAGGATAGGAGACAAACAGAGTCGAAAGCAGAACTTCTAATAAGTGATATAAGCGACAAAAAAAAGGAGGAGATATTAAATCAATTACAAAATAATTATGACGAATCAGCGACAGAATACATACTGCGTTTTATAAAAATGAAAGGACAGAATCCGGAGTTATTCGAAAAGGCCATTGATTTATTAGCAAAATCAAATCATCTGTACGCTAAAGACGGCATTGGAAGCATGCTTTATAATCCAGATGTTTACATCAGGCGTAAAGCGGCATTAACCCTGAATTTAGCAGGAGAGAAAAGGGGAATACCGATGATGATTGCCAAACTATCATCAAAAAGCAGTAACAGCAGGTCGGTGGCCAATGCTGCGCTAAGAGAGATGACGGGGCAGGATTTTAGTGATGGAAAAAGTTTGAGAAATATGCCGGCAGAGAAAGAGAAGGAAGTCATTGCAAAATGGATGGACTGGTGGAATCTAAATTGTAAAACGTTAAAAAGCGGACGACCA
This sequence comes from Sedimentisphaerales bacterium, assembly GCA_016932095.1. Lineage (GTDB taxonomy): Bacteria > Planctomycetota > Phycisphaerae > Sedimentisphaerales > Anaerobacaceae > Fen-1362. Next base: position 39,452 of record JAFGDN010000002.1, on the reverse strand, counting down.
GAAGAGTTTGAAAGAAAAATTATCAACGATGACAGCGCAATGCAGAAAAGATACAAGGCAATGGATGAAAAAGAATCAACGAATCCTGAGCTGCCGGAATTTGAGAACCCGGTAAAGACGCCTAAAGCGACGTTTGAGCAGTTCAAAGCAGCACTTTTAAAAGACGATGTGAAGACGGCACTTTCGCTTATGTCGTACCCGGTTAAAGAGCAGTATGAGGAAATATTCGAACAGATGGGGACGAATCGCGGCGACTATGCAAAAGGGTTAGGGAAAATATATTTCAGCTCGAAGCTGGGAAATATGTTGTATTACGAGATGGTTACGGAGCTGGACGACGGCCTTATCGCTTTTCCGGTTAACTTTGCCCAGGATGACGACGGAAACTGGTTGATTATAGAGTTTTAATGCCGCGCGAGGATATCGACACCCTGTGTAGCAATTCGTAGAAAGGATTTGAAATGGCGGGCGATTATTTTGAGCTTAAGGCGAGAGGGACAAACATCAGGACGGAGGTCATGGCGGGAATCACGACGTTTCTAACAATGGCCTACATCATTTTTGTGAATCCCGATATGCTCAGCAAGACCGGTATGGACAAGGCCGCACTTGTGGCGGTAACCTGCCTCGTTACGGCGATTGCAACAATCATAGCCGGCGTTTTCGGCAGGGCGCCGATAGCGATGGCGCCGGGGATGGGATTAAACGCCTTTTTCACATATACACTTGTGCTCAATAACAAGCTGGAATGGCAGACGGCATTAGGGGCGGTGTTTGTTTCGGGATTTTTGTTTTTGCTGCTGACGCTGATTGGGCTTCGCAAGAAACTCATCGAGGCAATACCGCCGGCGATTATCGCTGCCATATCGGTAGGCATAGGTCTTTTTATAACGTTTATCGGGCTGGTCAATCTAAAGGTCATAGTTCACAGCGAGGCGACGCTCGTATCGGCGGGGGCCATCCACGCAAAGACGCTTATAGGCCTGGCGGGATTGTTGTTTATGCTGTTTCTTGAAATGAAAGGGATAAAGGGTTCGCTGCTTATAGGCATAGTGTTTTCTACATTATTGGCGATTGCGTTTGGGTACGTCAACAGGCCTGAAAAATTGATTTCATTCAACGTTGACATCAAGCCGATAGCGTTTCAACTTGATATTTTGGCCGTTCTCAAATGGGGCTTGTTCGGCAGTATATTCAGCTTGATGTTTATGGATATGTTCGACAGTATCGGCACGCTGGTCGCCTGCTGCCATCAGGCGAAAATGGTTGACGGCGACGGCAAAATAAGAGGCCTGGACAGATTACTGGCGATTGACGCGATTGCGACAATGACGGGTGCATTATTTGGCACGTCAACCACTACCTCGTATATCGAATCGGCAGCGGGCATTGAACAGGGCGGGCGTTCGGGATTAACGTCGGTAGTAACTGGCGGCTTGTTTTTGCTGGCTATACTTTTTGTGCCGCTGGTAGGGATAGTGCCCGAATACGCGACGGCCCCGGCGTTGATTATGGTTGGCCTATTTATGATGAAGGAGGTCAGGGCGATTGATTTCGCCAATTTATCGGAGGCGTTCCCTGCCTTCATTATTATCGTGATGATTGCCCTTAGTTACAGTATCAGCACGGGGCTTGCTTTCGGCTTCATTTCATTTGTGCTTATCAAGTCGGCTTCCGGCAGGATACGCGATATCAAGCCGGCAATGTGGATTATCGCAATTTTGTCGGTTGCGTTTCTGGCAGGCGATAAATTGGGCGATTTGGTAAAAGGTATTCAATGAGCTGGCTGATACAGAGAAAAGAGGCAGTAAGAATAAGCACCCGCCTGCTTCTGCTGGTGATTATTTTTATTGTTATGGCGTTCGTCGAATTTTTAATTCTTTGCCTGAGTAAAGTGCCTGACACCTCATACGTCAGCGCGCCGCGGGAAATGACGCTGGGGAATACGTTTAGTTGTGAGCCGTACGCTGCTGTTCAATTGACAATTAAAGACATTAACGATGATAACGGAAGTTGCCTGGCGGTGGTTCAGTCGATTACAGACAATAGTCGGCGTCAGGGCTGGGTAAAGGCAGGGGAGCCGATTACCTTCGCTGAAGATTTGTTAGGCCAGACGGGTATATATATTGAACGTATCGAAAAAGAGAAGGTTTCAGTTGTTTTTCTTTGCAAGCCAGGCCGACCGAGATACCGGTTCAGTTTGCCCTGGAAATGATGTATAATAAGCCGATAGATTTTGGGGCTGGATTTTAAGGAGAACGTTATGGAAAAGTTGTATGAAAATTCGGAGACGGGGTGCTGTCCGAGGTTTGTGCCGGGGCCCTGGGACAAAAAAGAGGTAACATTCAAGGACAAGCTCTTTATTAAAGACCACGTCGTAAGTTTCCTGCATATACCGCTGAATTTTGGCAAAGTTATGGTGCGGAATATGGAAAGGATTTCAAAGGCGCAGGCATTGGCGCCGGAACCGATGGTGCTCAGCGATGAGAATTCGCTTTGGGGTGCGGATGTCTATATCGCCGTATCCAAAGACGTGCCGGGAGCAGAAATGGTGAAGTTATCGGGGACTTTTTTGAGTTGTGTCTTTGAAGGGCCATTCAAGAATATCCGCCAGTGGATAAATCAGATGACTGATTACGTCCGTGAAAAGGGCAATGCTATGAAGAAGCTTTATTTCTTCTACACGACCTGCCCGAAGTGCGCGAAATACTACGGCAAAAACTACGTCGTGCTCCTCGCGCAGGTCTGATGGCGGAAAATTAAGCGATTTGATAAAATTTATTAAACAATCGGGCTGGAGAAAAAAGTTCCTGACGCATTTTCTTTGCCAAGAGATATGAAGAGATTTTTTGAAATCTTGCCAAAGATATTTTCACTGCTTATAGCCGGTTTTGTTGTTTTTTGCGCGATATACTATTTTCCTCAATGGGGCACAGAAGGTGAGCTTTCCTCTCCGAAAGATGATTTTTATGATAAGGTCAATAATTCTATACTTTCTATTTTGGTGCTAATCGGATGGTTAATAACTTCTCTGGGATGTATTTGGTTTGGGGAGTATGTCTCAGAAGAGGTAGAATTACATGATGATTGGGGACCAACTTGGTTCATTAAATTCATAGGGTGGCTGCTTTTATTAATCCCGGTGATTGGGCTTGTATATTACAAGATGTTACGGTGATGTTTTCTATCGCAGTTAAATATGGGTTGGTCAGAAAAGTTGAGAAAAAAGACGATTCCCGCGATTTTCATGCCGGTAGTTTGGCGAGGACGGAGGCGGTGTGGAGGCCGGTGAGCAGGAGATAGTCGAGGTCGCCTAAGTTGTAGTGGTCGTCGCGGAAGGTGTTGTTGGCGTAGATTACGCCGAAACAGCCGGCGGGGGTGAGAAGCGGTGCGATAATGACGGAGCGAATCTGGGTTTCCTTTTGCTGGGAAAGGTCCCTCGTGAAAATGAAGAGCATAAACTGTTTTTTGTCTATGCAATCGCCGATTTTATCGCCGAATTCGAGGTCGGCCTGCTCGATAGCCATACCGCTTTTGTTTCTTCCGGCGTGCGCAATCATCGGGCCGCCCGACTTGGGTCGCACCGCGCCCCAGACCTGGTAGGTTTTGAACTGCTTTGAGACAATCTCAAGCAGGATGAGCAGGGCCTTGTCGAGATGGTCTGCTTTTTTCAATTCCTCGATTGCCCTCAGGAAATCGGTCGCCCGTTCGGCCTGGAACCTGATGGCGGGCGCTTTTTCGGCGCCGAGTTTCCTGATAATGATTTGCGGGCCTGAGGACAGCGTCGCGGGGGCCTCTTCAAGCTCGACTGTTTCACCCGGGTCCTGCGGCGGCGCGGTGTCGAAGCTGACCTCGATATTAAAATCTGAAATGCGAATTAGGTCGCCTGATTTGATTTCTGCCTTTCGGATATCGTTGTCGTTGAGGTATGTTTTATTGGCGCTGTCGAGGTCTTCGACGACCCACTGGCCGTCTTTTGTGTTGTAAATTACGGCGTGCTGACGGGAAACGACCTTGTCGGGCAGGAAAACCTGGCTGTTGGCGTGCCTGCCGATATAAATGGGTCCTTTGTCGAAATGAAATTCGTTTACCGTGCGCTCACCTTGTTTTACTATCAGGCGCATATATCACCCGTTACGTTAGTATTTAATATTGTCTCTACTCATCATTATATTAGCAAAACCATCGTGTTTTGTCAAGAAAGTTATGGGTTTTTAACGAAAAAACGCCGGTTCAGAACGAAAAACTATCTTTGAAGGCGGTTTTGAAGTCGAAAACGTTGTTAAAGTCGTCGATGGAGTCGGCTGGCTGTGCCTTCATCCACTTGTGCTTTATGAGCAGGTAAACGATTTGGCCGAAGTCCCTTGTGGTTTTGACCTGCCAGGTATTGAGGACAAGCATTGCCAGTCGGCCCCATTTTTCCAGCGCCATGCGGCGCAATCCTTCGCAGAGGACCTGGCCCGTGACGTGGCCCGGCTCATCGGCGATTTTCTTTGCGGTATAGCCCAGCCCTTCATACACGAATCGCACGGCCTTTGGGTTGTACCGGTCGTCGGTTTCGGCGATTTCCTCGATGGAGCGTTTGTCGGCCATTGTTTTCAACTGACTTTCTGCCCGGGTGTTGCGCCGGCGTCGGCGGTGAGAAGGTATATATCCGTGCCGCCCGTGCCCGAAGCGAGAATCATTCCTTCGGAAAGCCCGAAGCGCATCTGCCGGGGTTTGAGGTTGGCGAAGTAAATTACGGTTTTGCCCACGAGGGTTTCGGGCTTATAGGCCAGTGTGATTGCCGCCATCACGCTTTTGGTGACGCCGCCGACGTCTAATTGCAGGCGGAGAAGCTTATCTGCGCCTTCAACGCGTTCGGCCTGTGTGACCGTGGCGATTCGCAGGTCTATTTTGGCGAAATCCTCGATTGTACATTCGGGTTTAATTGGTTCGGCTGTCATAGTTTTTTTCTCTCCTGTCTCTTTGCTTTCTTCAATCATAGCATCGACTTGTTCTTTTGTGACGCGTTCGAATAGGCGGACGAAATCGTTGATATTATGCTCTTCGAGAATGGTCCCGACATCCGCGAAGGTCAGGTTATTAACGCCCAGCAGGCGCTCGACGTTTTCGGCGAAGCGCGGGATTACGGGTTTGAGATAGATTGTCAGGATTCGCAGCGCATTAAGGGCGGTAGTCAGCGTTGTGCGGGCCCTTTCGGGTTCGTTCTTAATCTCATTCCAAGGCTGATGCTGCTCGATGTATTGGTCCGCCAGGTCAGATAAGCCCACGATGGTGCGGACGAGGGCGGCATAATTTAGCTGCTCATATTGCTGGATTACCTGCGGCGCCGCGGCGGCTAAGGTTTCGACCAGTTTCCTGCCCTGCTCATCCAGCCGGCCGAGCCGGCCACTGAGCTTGTTTTTCAGCATCGGGGCCGCCCGCGAGGCGAGGTTGGCGAATTTGCCGACGAGGTCGGAATTGATTTTATTTACGAAATCACCGATGCTCAGGTCGATATCGTCGATGCCGCCTGCCAGCTTGCTTGCATAGTAGTATCGCAGGTATTCCGGGTCGAGGTGGTTGAGGTAAGTCGAGGCATTTATAAACGTGCCGCGCGACTTGCTCATTTTCTGGCCGTTGACGGTGAGGAAACCGTGAACAAAAAGTTTGTTTGCGGTCTTAAAACCAGCCCCAACAAGCATCGCCGGCCAGAACAGGGCGTGGAAATACATAATGTCCTTGCCAATGAAATGGTAAAGCTCGTATTCGGGACTGTTCCAGATGGTGTTAAAATCGAGATTGTTTTTGTCACAGTAGTTTTTGGCAGACGCCATATAGCCGATAGGGGCATCGAGCCAGACGTAAAAATATTTATCTTCTTCGCCGGGGATTTTGAAGCCGAAATACGGCCCGTCGCGGGAGATATCCCAGTCCTTTAAGCCCGCCCTGAACCATTCGTCAAGTTTATTTGAAACGGATTCCTGGATATAACCCCTGGCGAATATTTCGCGTAGTTGCTTTTCGTAGTCGGCCAGCTTGAAGAAATAATGCTCGGACTGCTTCAAGACGGGTGCAGTCCCGCAGTTGGCACAGCGCGGATTTATCAGGTCGGTGGGTTGGTATGTTGAGCCGCAGACCTCGCAGGAATCGCCGTACTGGTCTTCGGCCTTGCATTTGGGGCAGGCGCCGCGGATGAACCTGTCCGGCAAAGCCATATTGCATTTTGGACACCAGGTCTGGTCGATATTTCGTTTTGTAATTGAGCCGGCGTCTCTTAAGCGGGCGAAGAAAAGCTCGCTTAAAGTTCGATTTTCAGGCGAGTGGGTGGTGTAGTAATTATCGAATTCCACCAAAAAGCGTTTTAAATCAGTAAGGTGCTCTTTGTATGCCCGGTCGATAAGCTGCTCGGGGGTTATGCCTTCTTTTCGGGCGCTAATCATAATCGCTGTGCCGTGGGTGTCGTCGGCACAGAAGTAAAGGCAGTTGTTGCCGAGCATCTTCTGGAACCGCACCCATAAATCTGTCTGGATTGACTCGACGAGGTGGCCCATGTGTATGGGACCATTTGAGTAGTACAGCGCTGACGTTACGACAATTTTACGAGGCATAAATGTTCCCTGTTATTGCGAGAAATGCGGCCCTGCGCCGAGCCGGACGACGCGGCAACCTGTCGGCTTTGAGATGTTGAGATTGCTTTGCTTCGTTCCCAATGATTTTAATGGTATTAGAAAATCTAAACGTTTGTCTGTTCATTCTTGTCGGGTTCGTCCTTGTCGGCATTTGTCTGCGGTTCCTGCCGGATATTTTCGGGTTGCGACTGTGATATTATCTCGATTTCTTCCCTCGGCACAACTATTCTTGTCTGGTTATCAAGCTCGACAACGATAAGCTGGGTAAGAATCTGGTAATCGGCGACCCTGCCGGCCCCCTGACTTGTTTTTACTCGCGTTCCCCTGTGGGGCAGCAGCTTTTTCAACTCAGTATAGGTCAAATCTTCGTATCGCAGGCAGCACTTCAGGCGGCCGCAAAAGCCGGAGATTTTCGACGGGTCAAGCGTCGCCTTTTGCAGCTTTGCCATACGCATATTGACGGGCTTTAACGACTTGAGAAACCTGATGCAGCAACATTGCTGGCCGCAGCTTTCAACGTCGCCCAAGAGCTTGGCCTCGTCGCGCGAGCCGATTTGCCGCATTTCAATCCTCGTCTGGTATTCCTGTGCCAGCTTTTTAACAAGCTCGCGAAAGTCAACCCGGCCGTCGGCCATAAAATAGAAAATGATTCGCTCGCCGCCGATGATATGCTCGGCGTCAACAATTTTCATCTGCAGGTTCATCTCTTTGACAAGGTTCCTGCAGAACCGCGTCTCTTCCCCGGCGATTTTCTTGAAATGCTTTTCCTCGTTGATGTCTTCAGGGGTCGCGTACCTGATAAACCTGCCTGCCGGCTCCGCTGAGAAGGGGATTTCAGATTCGTCGAAGTATTTCCTGATTTGTTCGTCAGCCAGCTTGAGCTGCCCCGTTCGATATGAGCTCAAGCTGCCTACTAAGCTGCCCAGCTCGAATCCTTTATCGGTCTTGACCACGACGCGGGTCGGCACAGGGGGTATTTGCGTCTCATTATGCTCGAAAATCCCCAACAGCCGCATCCGGCTGTACCTGACCAGCATAAATTTCTTCATCCTCGGCGGTTTTGGCCTTTGTATTTGTGTATCTTCCATTTCGGTATATATTTTTCTCTGCGGTCTCCGCTGCCTGCCCTGCCGGCCCCTGCAAGTCGTTGGCAGGGGAGCTTGTCAAAGGGTGCCCTGCGGTGAAATTGTTAAAGTTTCGATATGATTTTATCAGTTTCGGCCAGGTTTAACAATAGATGCTCGAAAATAAGCTTTTCGTTGACGGATGATTCCACCCAGTTAAGCATTTTAAAGCAGTCGGCGATTTCCCGGGCGGCCTGCTCGGCGTCGAATCGCCGGGCGAGTGTCTTTATTTGCTCCGGCTGGTCAAAATTGACGATTTTGTCGCCATTATCAAGGTTGACCAGCATAGCATCGTGAAGGGCGGCTATGACAACCTGCACAATAGTTTTAGCGGCCTTGCGGTTAATATCTGTTTTGCTCGTTCCAGGGTCTATTTTGGCCCACAGGGCCGCGAGGTCTTTTGATTGCTGCTGGAAATCCTCAGCCAGTTCAACTGAATCCTTATACTCTAATTTCGCGATAACATCCACAAGCTCTGTTTTTGTCTGGTAAAGGTTTGCCCCGTTTTGTTCGAGCCGGGCGTAAAGACAGGCAAGGCCGATACTGCCCCCGACGAAACGCGAGAAAAATTTCGCCCGTTTTTCATCGAGGCCAATTTCGTTCAATTTTTCGATTATTTTGTTTTCCGCGACGGGGCCAAACCGCAGGATTTGGCATCGAGACCTGATTGTCGGCACAAGTTTATCCGGCCGGGTGCATATAAGGATAATGCAGCAATATCCCGGCGGCTCTTCGAGAACCTTCAAAAGGCAGTTTTGTGATGGATTGTTGAGCTTCTCCGCTTCGGTCAGGATAAAAACCTTTCTTGTTGACAGGGTGGGCTTGCTGCTGACTTTTTCAATGACAAATTCGCGGACGACATCAATGGGAAACTCAACAGGCGGCACCTTGTTCTCGCCGTCTTCGGTAAATTCGATTAGCTCTTTATAGACGTGCTCAAAATCGGGATGTGAGCCGGCCTCGAACAGCCGGCAGGATTCGCAATTGCCGCAGGAATCGGCAAACTCATTCACCGCAGAGACCGCAGAGCACGCAGAGTTTATTTTATGTTTTTTCTCTGCGGCCTCAGCGTGCTCGGCGGTAAAAAATGGGTTTTTACACAACAAAAGCTTTGCGAATTTGCGTGCGGTAGTGAACTTCCCCACGCCGTCATTTCCCGCGAATATATACGCGTGCGCGACCTTATCGCCGACAAAGGCAAGCTGAAGCGCGTTGATTGCTTTTTCCTGGCAGAAAATGTCTTTCAGTGTCATCATAAGAAGACCGGCTTATTCCGTTGCGCCGGCGGCAGTGAGCATTTTAACAAGCTCGTTGTTTTGCTTTTGTTTGGCGATCGACAGTGCCGTGTTTCCGTCGGATGCCCTTACGTTAAGGTCGGCACCCCTGTCAATCAATAATTTTGCGGCTTCCTTGTGCCCTTTGATAACGGCTATTATCAATGCCGTGAAGCCCTCGTTATCGGTCGTGTTCAGGTCGGCGCCCGCGGTAATCAGGGCTTCCATCGTTTTTGTATGGTTCTTTACGGTCGCGAAAATCAGGGGGGTTCCGCGGTTCACGTCGAGGCCGTTTACGTCCGCTCCCGCCCGTATCAGCACTTCGACAACCCCTGTATTGCCGTAAAAGCTGGCCTCCATAATTGCCGTGCGGTCAAGGTTGTTTTTCGCGTTGATTTTCGCCCCCGAATCAATAAGCATCCTGACCACCTCAACGCGGTTTTTAATGGCGGCGATAATCAGGGGTGTTTCTCCCCCCATCGAGCCGAAAGGCGCGCAAAGCCGGTTTGTCGATTCGAGGTCGGCGCCGCGGTCTATCAGCATTTTACAGATTTCGGTGTCGCCCTCGAACGCTGCAAAAGCAAGCGCACTGAAGCCGCATTGCTCATCAACAACTTTGACGTCGGCGCCTGCCTCGATGAGCATGCGTGCGGTCTCAATTTGTCCCCTTTGAAGCGCGACAAGCAGCGGCGTAAAGCCCCTGTCCATGACATTGATATTGGCGCCCTGTGCAAGGAGGGCGCGAACCTTCGCTGTTTCGCCCTGTGCGGCGGCCAGGACAATCGGCTCATACCTTTGCTGCGGGCAGCCGGCGGCGAAAACCATAACTGCTGCAATAAGCAAAAATGCGGTCTGATTCCTGTAATTGTTCATTGATTAGTTCTCCTGATTAGCCGGCTGGCTGTTTGTATTGTGAAATTATTTCTAAAACTTTTTCCTGCACTGTATTTATATCGCCCGTCGCATCAACGACGATGAAATCCCTGTGTTGTTTGGCGAGTTTTAGAAAGCCCTCGCGCACCTTTCGGTGATAGTTGTCGCCTTTTTGCTCCATCCGGTCGAGGTCTTTTTTGAGTCGTTTTGCCGCGGTTTCGAGGTCAATGTCGAGTATAATTGTTAAATCAGGCCAGGGCCTTTCAAGGCAGTCGGTCGCGATTTTTATGACCTTATCCATTCCGAATCCGCCCGCGTTACCCTGATACGCGCAGGTGCTCGACAACCAGCGGTCAACAACAACGCATTTATTGTCTTTCAAGGCAGGCGAGATTTTCTCATTCCATAATTGCACCCTCGCCGCCATATAGAGCATTACCTCTGTAGCGGTGTCCATCGCCTTGTGTTCGGGATTTAGCAGGATGTCTCTAATTTTCTCGCCAATGGCCGTCGCTCCCGGCTCACGGAAACCGACCACGTCCACACCCTGCTTAGCCAGCCAGTCAACGAGTAATTTTGTCTGCGTCGTTTTCCCGCATCCGTCCGGCCCGTCAAGGGCGATAAATTTACCTGCAAATTTGCTTTTCGAAAACACTTTATTGTTCTCCTCGCAGTTTTCTAACCTCTCCTGTTACAATTTCGAGGTTTTTCTCTACGCCGAGTATTTTCGCCCAGTGCCGCAGATAGTCCCAGTCCAGTTTGTCCCACTGGAGCTTCATAACACCAAAAACGTCTCTCAATTGCATCTCAGAGCCGCTATCTTTGGCCCAATCAAGTTTGCTCAAAATAACATCTTCCGGCGAGAGCATCCAAAGATCAATCCCCCATAATTTTGCTCTCATTCTTCGGTTGAATTTCGATAACTGGTAGGGCTTATCCTGCTGAAATATCAAGTCGGCTTTCCAGCCAAATTCCTTGTCTATCACATTAAACATCGAACGTATCTTCATTGCCTCAACAGCCGTCTCAGGATTTAAATAACATCCTCCTTCGAGAGACTTCAGAAGTGCGGCAAGCTGGTTTTCTGTAGGTGAGATAATAATATCGGCGTCATTAGTCGCCCGCGGCTGGCCGTATAAACTGCTGCTTAAAGAGCCGCATACAGCGTAAGGAATACCTGCGGCCTCTATAAGACCAATGAGTTTCTCAAGAAATTCTGTCTGCCGTTTCATTTGTGTTTGTCTTGCGACCCGACTAATTTGTTATAAAGCTCATCTCCTGCAGTAATGCGAATCACTTCCTGAAAAATTTGAGATTCACTGTATTCGGGGTGACGAAGCCGAACGCCATCCTCTATTATTTGACGCAAATTATCGCTCAACTGAAAGGTCATCTCGGCCCTGCCTTCTATGCCGATTCGCTCTAAAATCTCAAACTGCTTTCGCAATGCCTCAATAGTCGTGTCTTTTGGTATTAGATTCATTTAGCCCCTTCAGCATCATTTTGAAAGCCAGTTTACTATTAAGGCGCCAATAATACCACCCAGAAAGCTGACAATGAGCCAAAACCAGTGGTCTTTGTATTCCGCAAACCAAAGACCGCTTCGTGACAGCCAGGAATTATATTTACGTCCGAGGTCGTAGCCGGTAAGAGTCAGTTTCACCGGTATAGAAGACGATGAACTATAGTTATTGTGTTGGCCTTCTCTGAGGATTATTAGTTTTCGAGCTTCCAAAACTTTGTTGGCGACCACAATTTTCGACAACTCATTTGAGTATGCTTTCATGTCTTCTCCACTGGAGGGTGGTTTGTCAAAAGACAGATTCGATTTTATGAATTGAAGCAGGTCTTTTAAGAAAAAGTGCTCCTCCTTATCATGTTCGCCAATCTTATCGTAATATGCTTGCAATAAACGCCTTTCGTTTTCTGGCAGCCACATAGTGATAACTCCAACTGGTTAATTTATTGACAACGTAGCAGATACCACAATAATTTATGCCTAGCGGTTCGTCAAATATTGTTTGTATGGCCGAGGTTAAAGTGATAGACACTGAAACTGTAAACAATTACTACGTGGATGAAGCAGGCGACCTTAACCTTTTTGATAAGCGAGGTCGTGTGATTATTGGGCGGCAGGGTGTTTCACGAATGTTTATGGTGGGAGTGGCGCGCCTGCCCGACCCCAAAACGGCGCATCAAAAATTCGACGGATTAAGAGCCGCGCTGCTTGCGGACGCGTATTTCAAAGGTGTTCCGTCAATGCAATTGGACGCAGGAAAAACCGCTCTATATTTCCACGCGACAGATGATTTGCCAGAGGTGAGACGCGAGGTATTTAGATTGCTTCCAGAACTTGACGCCAAAGTGATTGTTGGAATACGAAGAAAAGAGTATCTGGTCAGTGCAGCTCGTTTCTTATTTCAGAGGGGCGAGAAATTCAGGTCGGACGAAGTTTATGACGACCTTATCAAAAGGTTGTTCAGGAATCTTCAACATAAAGCTTTAGAAAACCGGATTGTTTTTGCTATTCGTGGAAAATCTCTTAGACAACATGCTTTTGAGCAGGCTATTGAGCGAGCTAAGGTAAATTTTGAAATCAAAACTGGGATTCCATCAGACAGCAAGACGGTCGTAATACCGGCTTACTCCTCACAGTTTGTTGGATTACAAATTATTGATTATTACCTGTGGGCATTGCAGCGTTTGTTTGAGCGGGAAGAGGACAGGTTTTTCAACCTAATAGCCAAAGATTATCGACTGATTATGGATCTCGACGACAAGAGAAATAAGCCATACGGAGAGTGGTATAGTGATACCAATCCGCTTGAGTTGAAAAAAATAAAACCCTTAATAGGCTAGGGTCAGGCGGTCATACCGCCCAGCCACACGGCTTGGAGCCGACGTTCACCTATCAGGGCTATTAATAATATAATCGGAAAAATCCGGGGGTTCAATCAAATTCTTTGGTTTTTTGCAAAAATATTTTGCTACCCTACTTTGTCAATTGCAGGTTTTCGGGGCCGACTAAGTGCCGCATCTTTCGGCAGAATTCTGGGTCGGGGTTGACGCTCAATCCCCTGTCGGCGGCGGCGTAAACCCTGCCCTTGTCGGTCCTTATGGCCACGTAAACGGCGGATTTGCCCCTGTGGTGCATACAAATACTTTTAATTTCGGCGACTTTCTCTTTTGTAACACCGGCGGCGTCCAAGTCGATTCGCACCTTGCCGGCCAGCTTGTCGGTCGCCTCATCGAGGGTGATTAACTCCGAGGCAATCACGTTTGGTTTTTCCCTTCTGAAATCCAGCCGGCCTCTGACGAAAACAACCGCATCAGCCCTGAGCTTACCGGCGAACTGATTATAGGTATTTGGAAACAGAACAACCTCGACCTGCCCCTGGAGGTCAAGCAGCGTAAATACCGCCATTTTCGAGCCGACGTTCTTGCCGGTCTTGGTAACGTTGAACCTGATTTTTGTAATCATACCGCCTATGGTTACTTCCCTTTCCTGTGTGGTCTCGGAAATCTGGGCGGTATTGATGTTCGAGAATATATTTATGGTCTCGGCGCAGTGGCTAAGGGGATTGCTTGTAACGTAGAAGCCGAGGACTTCCTTTTCATACATCAACATCATTGGTTCCGGCCAGGGTTCCGCGTAAGGCAGGCGTTTGTGGTCCTGTGAGTAATCCGGCTCTGCGGTCTGGGCGAAGAACCGCATTTGGCCGTTCAGCCGGTCAGTTTGCGTATCGGCCCCGTGCTCCATAGCCATTTCAAGCCCCGCCATCATTTGGGAGCGGCTGCCGCCTAACCGGTCGAATGCCCCGGCTTTTATCAGCGACTCCATAACCTGCTTATTGGCAGCCCGCATCTCGACGTTCTCGCAGAAATGGAACAAGCTTTGGAACCGACCGACCTTTTCGCGCGCCGCGATGATTTGCTCGACCGCTTTTTCGCCGACGCCTTTGACCGCAGCCAGGCCGAAACGAATCATTCCCTTTTTGCCTGCCCCGAGCGAAGTCAAGGGGCCGTCGGTTTCCTTGTAAAGAGGCGTGAAATCGACGCCGCTTTCGTTTATATCGGGAGCTGTAACCTCAACGCCCATATTGTTACATTCAGCGATGTATTCTACGACCTTGTCGGTATCGCTCATTTCGTATGTGAGCAGCGCCGCCATATATTCGACCGGCCAGTAGGTTTTCAGGAACGCCGTTTGATAGGCGATGACCGCGTAGCGGGTCGAGTGGCTTTTATTGAAACCGTAGCCGGCGAACCGCTCGATTAGCTCGAATATCTGCTCTGCCTCCTGTTTTTTAAGACCCTTGGTGACTGAGCCGTTGATGAACCGCTCCTTTTCCTTAATAATGGTCTTCGCCTGCTTCTTGCTTATGGCTTTAATCAGCGTATATGCCTCGCGAAGCGGTATATCGCCTAAGAGGTTGCAGATTTGCATCACCTGTTCCTGATAGACCATAATGCCGTAGGTCTCTTCGAGGACCTCATTCATAATTTTATGCGGCAGTGACCAGTTCGACCCGTGCTTGCGGTCGTTGTAGTCGGGTATAAGCGTCATAGGCCCCGGCCGATACAGCGCGTTTGCGGCGATAAGGTCCTGAATCCTGTCGGGCTTCATTTTCATCAGCAGCTCCTGCATACCGCCCGATTCGAACTGGAATATCCCTTTTGTCCTGCCCGCCGCGAAAAGCGCAAAGACCTTCGGGTCAGTAAGGTCGATTTCTTCGAGGTTTATCTTTTTGCCGTGAATCCGCTCGACTAACTGCCTAGCGCATTCGAGAACGCTGAGCGTCTTCAGACCGAGGAAGTCCATCTTCAGCAAACCCACTTTTTCGACCATAGGGCCTTCGAATTGCGTTACTATATCCTCGGTTCCGGGGGGCTTATAAAGCGGGACGAAGTTCGTCAGCGGCTCATCGGCTATCACAACCCCCGCGGCGTGAACCGATGCGTGCCGGGCAAGCCCTTCGAGCTTCTTGCTTATGTCGATTACTCTTTTGATTACCGGGTTTTTCTCGTATTCCTGTTTTAATTGCGGCTCTGTTTCAAGAGCCGCATCGAGCGTCATATTCAGGGTTTCAGGAACCAGCTTTGCCAGCCGGTCGGCCTCGGTTAGAGGGACGTTTAGCACCCTGCATATATCGCGTATGACCGCCCGCGCCTTCATTGTTCCAAAGGTTATGATTTGCGCGACTTGGCCGTATTTCTGGCGGACGTAGTCGATTATTCGACCTCGCCCAACCTGGCATATATCGATGTCGATATCGGGCATCTCGTTTCGCTGAGGGTCCATAAAACGCTCGAACAGCAGGTCATACTTCAGCGGGTCAACGTCGCACAAGCCCAGACAGAAGCCAACGAGCGTGCCGACGGCGCTGCCCCTTGCGCCGACCGGGATATTGTTCTTGTGGGCGAAGTTACAGAAGTCCCAGACGATTAAAAAGTAGCTTGCGAAGCCCTTAGATTCGATGACGTTCAGCTCTCTTTCGAGGCGTTCTTTTACTTTGTCGTCGATTTTGCCGTAGATTTGCTGCGCTTTTTCGCAGCACAGTTTCGTCAGGAATTGCTCAGGCGTCGAGCCGTCCTCGGGCTTGAATCGCGGCGCATGCCGACGCTTGAGGTCGATTTCAACGTCGCATCGTTTGGCAATTGCCAGCGTATTATCACAGGCCTGCGGGCAATCCGGGAAGAGCCGACGCATTTCTTCAGCGCTCTTGAAAAAGACGTCTTTGGGATAAATCAGCCGGTCGGGGTCGTCTGCCTTTTTACTTGTGCTTATCGCGCACAGGCAATTGTGCGCCTCGTGGTCGGATTCTTCGAGAAAATGCACGTCATTTGTCGCGACAAGACCGATACCGAGTTTGTTCGCCAGCTCAACCAGCGCCTTGCTGGTATTGGGGTCGTCGCCTTCGTGGCTTTGGATTTCCACGAAGTATCTTTCGGGTCCGAAAATTTTAAGATAACTTTCAGCTACTGCCTGGGCGTTTTTTATATCGCCGCTCGACAGTTGAACCGCAAGCTCACCCTTGGGGCAGGCAGAGCAGGCAATCAAACCCTCATTGAGTTCGGCGAGGATTTGTTTATCGATTCTCGGCCTGTAGTAAAAACCCTCGGTGTAACCGATTGTCGCAAGCTTCAGCAGGTTTTTATAGCCGGTATTGTTTTCGGCCAAAAGGACGAGATGATATGCGGCATCGCTTATCGAGGTCTTCGTGCGGTCGTGCCGGCTGTTAGGTGCGATATACGCCTCGATGCCGATTATGGGCTTGATATGAGACGCCAGTGCCTTTGTGTAAAACTCGATTGCCCCGAACATATTGCCGTGGTCCGTTACGGCCACGGAATCCATACCGAGGTCTTTGCAGCGATGAAAAAGCTTCTCGAACGTTATTGCGCCGTCGAGAAGCGAATACTGGCTGTGCAGATGAAGATGAATAAATCCGTTATTATTTGCCACGTGTAAATCCTTTTGTAGGACGGGGTTTACCCCGCCGGTGTTCTTTTTCTTATTGATTATTGATAATTTATAATTGATAATTGTAGCGACTAACCGTTCTTTAATCAACTTCAACGAATTGAAAGGCGATTATTATGGATACCGGAAATACGAGCGATTTTACGCAGCCGTCAGGTCCCGGCCCGGTTGTGCCGGGATTACCCCAGTTTACGCCCCCGCCGGCTAAAAAAGGCACGTTCTGGAAGGTTTTATGGGCTATAGGAACCGCTTTTTCAGTCCTGGCCAACGTAATGATGTTTTTCATACTCATAGCCGTTGTGTTTACCTTTACATCAGGCACCGCACACGAAAGGCAATTTGTCGAAAAAGTAATCGAGGACGGCCCCCGAATGTCGAGAATAGCCGTTGTTTCGGTTGACGGGATAATCGAGGAGCAAACTGCGCAGGAAGTGTATCGCCAGATTAAAGCGGCCAGGGCGGATAAAACCGTAAAGGGGCTGATTATCCGCGTGAATTCCCCCGGCGGAACCATTTCGGGCAGCGACCAGATTTATAACGAGATACTGAAATACCGCGTCGAAAAGAAAAAGCCCGCCATCGCCTTTATGCGGGGTATCGCCGCCTCCGGCGGTTACTATTCGTCCGTCGCCTGCGACACAATTGTCGCAGAACCCACAACCATTACCGGCTCAATCGGCGTCATTTTGAATTACCTCGTTTTGCAGGGTCTGCTCGAAGAAAAACTGGGCATACAGCCGGTTGTGGTCAAGGCAGGCGAGAAAAAGGACTGGCCCAGCTCCTTTAAGCCGCCTACCGATGAGCAACTGTTGTATTTGCAGGAAAGGATAATCACACCCGCGTATGAACGGTTCGTCAAAATCGTGGTTGACGGCCGAAAAATGCTTACCGAGGAGGAAATCCGTCAGCTTGCCGATGGGTCCATTTACTGGGCCGACCAGGCCGTTGAGAAAAAGCTTATTGATAAAATCGGCTATCTCAAAGACGCCATCAAAGAGGCAAAGTCGCAGGCAGGCCTCGAAAAAGCCCAGGTCTTTGAATACCAAAAGAGCTTCTCATTTGCCGACGTCCTGTCAGCAGAGTCCAAAACCTCGCTGAAAATCGACAAGAAAATGCTTTACGAGCTTTCTGTCCCCCAGGTCCTCTACCTCTGGACGGGACAGAAGTAAAAACTGTGAACGGGCAACAGATTGCAGAAATCAGAGAAAAAGACGACCCCGGCTTAACGGGGTCATCTGTCGGCTGCCTTCTGAATTACGTCTTTTGTTTTACGCCGTGGCCCTTTTCCTGTAGAACAGGAACACTATAATCGCCAGGGCGACCAGCCCGACCAGACCTTTGTCGCCGAGCGACCCGATAATCACTGTAATGTTGTTTACTATACCGCTGAAAAACGATACCTTGTCGCCAAACAAAATTTCCGCGGCTACTCCCAGGGCAATCAGCAATAGCGCAATTTCTGTAATCTCCCCGAGCCACTTCTTGATTTCTGTGAAAAACTGCATCTTTGTCTCCTTAAACCAAAACATTATTATTTTCCCGCCGCAGCAAAAGCGTCGGCGGATTTGAACTTCCCGTGGTAATTTTCGGCCTGCCTTTCAATTCTCCTTTAATATTTATAAATTATCGGCGAAATTACTTTTTTGATAAATCAACGAGCCACAGAATGAAAAACCGAACAACCCCTTTTTCAATACTGATACAGGGGGTTCTCTTCTTCAACTTATGGGCTCTAATTGATTTAACTCTAAAAAAGTTAATATAGGCAAGGTATTGCTTGACAAAATGTGTTATTATAGTGTATAATTTAAATATGATGGGGAGTATTGCATTTTTAGTTTTACGGGTGTCTCTAATAGCCATAATTTGGACTTTTTTCTGGCAACTTATCGAGCCAAAAACACAGCAGGCAAGGATACTTAGGGTCTCTTTATTAGTCATCGGCCTTCTGACTATACTGGTTTTATTGAGAATTTTTAACCCTTGATTAAGCCGAAAATCCCCTAAATCTACGTCCTAAACGTGTTTTTCGCGTTATTTTAATCCTTCCTGCGTTTTTTTCGGATGTTTCCCTGATTTTTGATATAATAAGGGTGTAGGACTGTTTAAAAAACAGGGCTGAATGGGACGTCAGCGCACTCGGCAAAACAGCCGGATTGGAGGATGATTATGGCTGGACTATGGGTGCTAATTTGGGTTATGACGTCGGTCACGGCATATTTCCTGACTGAAGCCGCCTGTTTATGTTGCAGCAAGGAGTCCTGGGACAGGCCAGCCAAAGAATTCGCTGCTATTTGCAGTATTTTATTGGGGCCGGTTTACCTGATTATTGCCGCTGAGCTTGCGGTACTGTCCCTGATGGGCAGCGGCCTGACAAAAGGCGACCACAAGACGTCAAGAGATTAATGGGAGTTCAAGCTTCGGCTTGATTATCTAAAAATCACGCTTTTGCGTGAGTGCTTGACCTCTATAACTTCCAGCCGGCAGCGAATCCTAAAGTTGTTGTTTCTTCGCGGCCATTTTCGTATATACCCGTTATTTCATTGCTCGCCTCCTTATCTCAATCCAAACCTGTTTTCAAAGTTCATATATATATCAGGGCGGATATGATTGGCAAAGATTGATATTTTCAGGTTATACTCTTAACAGTTGCCAATATAAAAAGGGATAACTGTTTACCATATTCACGAATGCGGTTTTTTACATATTATTTACATAACTGCAGGGTAAAAACGGTCTATAATTTAGTGAGAACGCAATGGAAATTAAGAAAAAAATACTGCTCGTCGAAGATGAGGCGAAAATCCGTAACGCCCTGAAGGATTTTCTGGATTTTCAGGGTTTTGCCGTCGTTGAGGCCGTTGACGGCATCGAGGCGATTGAAAAGGCGGCCAAAAGCAGGCCCGACCTGATACTCCTCGATTTAATGCTCCCCAAAGTCAGCGGTGAGGATGTTTGCAGGCGGTGGCGGCAGGAGGGACTTCAGACGCCTATTATAATGCTCACCGCCAAGGGCCAGCAGAAAGACAAAATCGAGGGGCTTAATCTCGGCGCAGACGATTATATTACAAAGCCCTTTTCTCTCGAAGAACTGTTGGCTCGGATTGAAGCGGTGCTGAGGCGAATCGACCCCGCCAGGGCGGTCGGGCAGATTTTCAGGTTCGGCGACCTTGACGTGGACGTTTCGTCTTTGAAGGCGAGGCGCGGCAAGAAGGAAATTGAGCTTTCAAAACGCGAGGCCGACATTATGCAGTATTTCGCGGCCAATCCCAGGCGGGTCATAAACCGGGATGAGCTTTACGAAAAGGTCTGGCACGATATAGTTACCGACATCGGGACCCGAACAACGGATATGCACATAGCCAAATTGCGCGGCAAGATTGAAGCCGATTCCGAGAACCCTAAAATCATCACGACTGTCCGCGGCGCCGGCTATAGATATGAAGGTTAGGGGATGTGAATCGAGTTTATGTATTATGTTGTATGGGTTGCGTTAAACGGTTGCGGTTGCGCAGCTCGTTTCGTCGGACGCAGGACATTAAACGTAACCGTTGCGAGCCGCGCAACCGATAAACGAAGCACGCAACCACCTCCGAAGATTAGTTTGAAGGCATTGTGAGAAAATGTACAAATGGCTTGTAATTTTGTCTGTGATAATAGTCGCCTCCATCGTGGGATTGACCCTGCTGGGTTATCACTCGGTCCGGCTGTGGGCAAAGGGCGCCGAAGGGGCGCGCCTCGGCGAATTTGCGGCGGTGGCTGAGCAGGTTCGACTGGACGTCAAACACAAGCTGGAAAGCTTTTTGGAGCGCGAGCAGCGCAGGCCTTATACGGACTACCTTTATTATTATGTGCCCGAAAACATAGCGGCACAGAATAAAGAAATCGATGAACAGCAAATGGTGCTGTTGCGTTCGCCGCTTGCGGCTAATATCGAAAACGACCTTGCATACGGCAATTTTCAGATAGAGTCGGACTGGAAAATCAGCACGCCTTATTATCGGGGTGAATTAATATCGGATGGCAGCAGGGAAGTACAATCACAGGAGCTTCGCGACTATTTGAATAACATAAAGAGCAGCGTTTTGCCCGCGTTAAGAGTAGAAAAAGAATCGCGATACAGGGAAGAATTCGAGGCCAAAGCTCTGACGGGTGGAGAGCGACTGGGTGGGGCTGCCAAAGATGCTGTAATATCGGCAAAAGGCAGGTCGCCGGCGTCACAATCCGCAAGAGTGCAGACATACCAGATTGAGACCCTTCAGGAATCGCCCCGGCCAACACAGGTTGTGGAGCAGCAGCGCGATATTGCCTTATTTAACGTTGCTCAAAACACGCAGGCGCCCGCAGAAAAGCTCTCATTCCGCAGTATGAAGAAGGAGCAATATAAACAGCGTTCTGTTGCCAACGATAAAAATAACGACGCCGCAAATGGGCACACAGTTGCCTCTGTGGCATCAGGTGTAGCGGCCGAGCCGGCGTCAGCGTTGAGAATTGCCGAGGAGCTAAATAAGCTGGAGGGTATGAAACCGCAGGGCAAACTGGCGGCCACGGATGTTAAAGCAAAATCGATGGAGGAAAGCAAGCGGTTGTTGCAAACGGCGCGTGTCAGAGAAATTATCCCTGACCATTTCGAGGAATTGGAAACTGACAAGGTCAGGGTCCGTATCGAGCCGTTTGTGCCATTGGTCGTCAAAGGCGGCGACTCAAGAGAATCTGTATTCGGCGGGCAGGTGTTCCTATTGAGGCACGTTCAGATTGAAGACAGCCACTTTTTACAGGGATTCAAGCTCAATGAAAAGCGCTTGCTCGATGAAGTAAAGGACTCAGCCCAGCGCTTTATGAGAAAAGGGATGCGTTATGAGCTTGCAAAGGAGCAGAATCCGGAAGCGGGGTATTCAGCGATACTGGATTTTGGCTTCGGCAGTTTCGTTCTCAACATTATGGAGACCGACCCTGCGTGGATAAGCAGCCAGATTGGCAGGATTCGAGTTTGGTATTTCAGTATCGTCGCGGTGGTTGTGATAGCGGCGACGGGCGGGCTTGTCAGCTTGTGGAGAAACGTCCGCGAGCAGGTGAAATTGACGCAGAAGAAAGACGATTTCATATCGGCCGTATCACATGAGCTAAGGACGCCCTTAACTTCAATTCGAATGTATTCGGAAATGCTCGATAAGGACTGGGTCAAATCACAGGACAAGCAACGGGAATATTACAAGAGTATGCGCCAGGAAAGTGAACGGCTCAGCCGGCTGATTGAAAACGTCCTTGACTTTTCGCGAATACAAAAAGGGCGGAAATCTTATAACTTCCGCGCAGGCCGAATCGATAAATGCGTTGAGGGCGTGGTGGAAATGATGAGACCGTACGCGGCGCAAAACGGCTTCAAAATAATCCTCGAATGTAACGTGGTCGGCGAGACGTCGTTTGACGGCGACACGGTTACACAGATAGTCGTAAACCTTATTGACAACGCCGTCAAATACGCCCGCGACGCCGAGGATAAGACAATTATTGTCCGAACTCAAAACCAAGGCCGGTTCGTTGTGATAGAGGTGGAGGACCACGGGCCGGGAATCCCTCATCACCAGCGAAAAAAGGTATTCGAGGAATTTTACCGCACCGAGGCCGAAAACACGCGTCAGACGCAGGGAATGGGTCTGGGCTTGGCGCTGGTGAGGCGTTTCGCCGAGGCCCACAACGGCTTCGTGGAGATTCTGTCGGCCAGACCAAAGGGAGCGGTTCTTCGTGTATGTCTGCCGGCAGGCAGATAGGTATTAAAATCTCTTTTTTTCGATTCAGGATTGCTATGGTTCGAGCGTTAATCCATTTCTGGTTAATTTTTACAATAATTCTGACAAACAGCAGTTATGCCTGCGATAGAATCCACGTGGTCAAAAAACCTCGTTTGAGCGGGCCTTTTCTTGTGCCCTGGGATTCGATTGGGACGCCTGTCGCTCCAAGGGATATCAGGCCAGATGAGGTTGACGCCTCTGAAGATGTCGTTTTTTGGAAAGTGGTTCGCAACTATAATGACGGCTTCTTTGCTCTTCGGCGTGATGCTAACTCAATTAACTTCGTCGCCATAACCGGCGAGGGCTTTACTCTGCTCGACACTGATTTCTGGACGTTCCGCGAGTCCTTTGTGCCGGATGATGTCAAGGAATCAACGTTTGCGGCGTTTATTGAACCGTTGCCGGGCAAAGATACCGTTGTTATTGGGACACGCAGGGAGCTGATAATGTTCGACAGAAGGACATTGTCATTAAAAAGTCGTATTAATGTCTCGGCTGATTATACGCGAGGAATGATTTTGTTCGATAACGATTTAATCTTCGTGGAAAATCATCGGGGAAGAACGCTGGTCCGTCTTGGCCCGGAGGGAAAATACGTCTGGAGGCGCGACCTGACGGGTTACGTTGACAGGGGACCTGTAGTTTACGGGAAAGTGCTGATAGTGCAAACGCGAATGGGCAGCTACGGGGGGCAAACCACTACCGCCGTTGAGCTGGATTCGGGTAAAATTTTATGGTCGGACGTTATCGATGCTTACGGATATGGCGTTGATTTTGCCGATGACGCCGTTTTTTGCGTGGAGACCGACCTGTTTCTGTGCCCTCAAAAAGCAGAAGGATGGGTTATCTGCCGCAATCCCGTGAACGGCAGGCGGCTCTGGGAACACAAACAGGCCGGCTCTGTATTTCATTGTCCGCTCGTGGATAAGCAAACATGCAAAGTATTTGTTGTTTTTGGAGAAGGTGTTGATAATAGAAGAGGCGGGAGAGATGAGGTGGTCTGTTTTGACGGGCTCAAGGGAAAAATCCTTTGGCGGTCAAATCTTGACAGGGCCGCAATGGATAATCCCCATTACGGATACAGGCCTTACCGGTCGGCTTTGGGGCTTTATGGCGGTTACGTGATGGTAGTGGATTCGATGAACACCGTGACTTTTTTTGACTGCGATACCGGAGACAAGCTCAAAAGCGCGGACCTCGGACGTTTTACACAACTTTTACAATTCCTTAAAACCGAAAACGACTTGCTTGCTCCGCCGTGGATTTTGCGGAACAAGCTGGTTATAGCCACAAACCGGGGCATAGTGCTTTGCCCGCTTGCCAAACTCGGGTTGTAATCACTTCTGTATAATCATCTTTTTTGCCTTGCCGCTTTTTACAAACTATTTACAAAACCGGACAGAGTATATGCACTATACTATAGGTAGCGGATGAACCCGAAAGTTAACCCGATTTTTAGGAGACAGGAAAATGGCCAAGATTAGAAACGCAGGGCTCGGCATATTGTTTATGCTGGTTTTTGCAGGCACCGTATTGGGAGAAATAACCCACATAGGCGAAAGGCCCATCGCCTTAAACGTGATTGTCCCGCAGAGCAGGAGAATTGCTTTTTTCCAGCCAGAGACGGGAGAGGCAATCGCGATAACGGATGTGAAGGTCTTAATAGACATCCTCGAAAGCACCGCAACGACGACAATCGAGATTCGACTCGAGAACAGGACAAACCGTCGGCAGGAGGCGGAATTGCTGCTGCCCGTGCCTGATGACGTTGTGATTCGCGGCTTCGCCTACGACGGCCCCGGCGGTGAAATTACGGCAAAGATTCTGGCAAAAGATGAGGCCAGAAGAATCTACGAGCAGCTTGTCGCGAAAATTCGTGACCCGGCCCTCGTCGAATTTATCGGCTATCGGCTGATACGCTCCAGCGTTTTTCCCGTTGAGCCGAGGGGCAAGCAGAAAGTCCGCATCACATACGAGCACCTGCTCGAAACCGACGGCGACCGCGTCGATTATGTCCTGCCGAGGACCGAATCGCTCGATTACGACGTGCCCTGGGAAATAACCGTCAACATCAGGGCAAAACGAGCGATATCGACCGTCTATTCACCCAGCCACAAGGTTGAGATTGTGCGTAGTGATGAAAAGAACTTAAAAGTAAAGCTTGCCGAAAAAGCCAGAAGGGAGCCGGGGCCTTTTCGACTTTCATATCTTCACGAGCATAACGGCGTAACGGCATCGATGCTGGCTTACCCCGATGACAAGGTCGGCGGAGGATATTTTCTTCTAATCGCCGGCCTCCCCGCGGAACCCCCAAAATCAGCCGACCAGAAAATCAAGAGAGAAATTACGCTTGTGATTGACCAGTCGGGAAGTATGCGCAATGAAAAAATCGAGCAGGTCAAAGAGGCGGCGCTTCAGGTTATCGCCGGCCTCGAAAAAGGCGAGGCGTTTAACATTATCGTTTACAGTAATACCGTCCAGCGGTTTTCGCCGAACGCGGTCATCAAAACTGACGAAACCGCAAAGGCCGCAAAGGCGTATATCGAGGGAATCACCGCCTCTGGCGGGACGAATATCTACGACGCCCTCAAAGCCGCTCTCGAACAAAAACCAACGGAAGATATGCTGCCCATAGTCCTGTTTTTAACCGACGGATTACCAACGGTGGGCCAGACATCCGAGGTCGCTATTCGCGAGCTTGTTATAAAGTCAAACCCCTATAAGCGGCGGGTCTTTACATTTGGCGTAGGCGTCGATTTGAATGCCCCGCTTTTGGACAAAATTGCCTCGGAATCGAAGGGTAAGTCGGAATTTGTGCTGCCCAAAGAAGACGTCGAGGTCAAAATCGGCAAGGTATTTCAGGGATTGAAAGGCCCGGTTCTCGCAGACGTGGAGCTGGAGGTTCTCGGCAATAACGGCAAGCCCGCTGTCGGCCGAACACGCGACATCTTGCCCGACAGGATGCCCGACCTTTTCGAAGGAGACCAGGTCATACTGCTGGGACAATATGTGGGAACCGACCCGATTACCTTCAAACTCAACGGCAATTACTTGGGCCGAAAACGGGCGTTCCAATTTACGTTTGAATTCGACAAGGCGACCGTCAAAAACGGCTTTGTGCCGCGACTTTGGGCAAGCAGAAAGATTGCCCAGCTTATCGACGCCGTCCGGCAAATGGGAGCCGAGCCGGGAACGTCAACCACTGACCCAAAAATTAAAGAGCTGGTCGATGAGATTGTTAAGCTGTCGATGGAGTATGGAATACTGACCGAATACACGGCGTTTCTGGCAACTGATGGAACTAACCTTGCCGACCGCGATGAAGTGCTTAGAGAAGCGGGCAGGAGCTTGGACAGGGCGTTGGAAATTCGCAGCGGCAGCGCCGGCGTTAGTCAAAGTAAAAATGTGATGGCTCAGAAGGCACAGCAAACGCTGAATATACATAACACTTATTTGAATGACCACATGGAAGAGGTTTTAGTAACCAACGTCCAGCAAATTAATAGCCAGGCGTATTATCGCAAGGGTAATCGCTGGGTCGATAGCCGGCTTGTAAGCAGGGAATCGGACATTAAACCCTCGCGTGTGATTGAATTTGCGACGCCGGAATATTTCGAGCTTGTGGCAAAGCTCGCCAAAGCCAGTCAGCAGGGCAGTGTCGCGCGTCAGGGAGATATTCTGCTGATGGTCGATGGAGAACCCGTCCTCGTCAAAGGACCTGGGCCGAGATAACCAAATTACGAAAGCCAAATAAAAGAAAGTGAGGTGTAAAAATGAAACGTTTTCTCGTGAGTATGCTAATGGTTATTGTCGTGCTGACGTCGGTTGTCGGTGCGACTGAAGCCGAAAAAGCAGTCAAAACGACAACGCAGCCCAAAATCGAGGTCGTTTTTGTCCTCGATACGACGGGCAGTATGTCGGGTTTGATCGCCGCCGCAAAAGAGAAAATATGGTCGATTGCCAATACACTTGCGATGACACAGCCGGCGCCTGAAATTAAAATGGGTCTGGTTGGTTATCGCGACCGCGGAGATGACTATGTGACCAAATGTTTTGAGCTGACCAACGACCTTGACGCTGTTTACGCGTTCCTTATGGGTTTTTCGGCCAATGGCGGCGGCGACGGCCCTGAAAGCGTCAATCAGGCCCTTCATGAGGCGGTTACGAAAATGAAGTGGAGCAGCGACACAAAAACTTACAAGGTAATATTCCTCGTCGGCGACTACCCGCCGCATATGGACTACAACGATGACATCAAGCACGCGGAAAGCTGCCGGCTGGCCTGCAAAAACGGTATTGTCATTAACACCGTTCAATGCGGCAAATGCCCCGATACCGAGCCGTTCTGGCGTCAAATCGCAAAAAATGCAGAAGGCGAATTCTTCCGCGTAGAGCAGTCAGGCAGCGCCATCGCAGCGTCAACACCCTTTGACGGTGAAATCGCGGCCCTGTCGAAAGAGATGGATGGAACACGTCTATATTATGGAACTGAACGGGAGCGTTCCGTACAGACAGACCGGGTACAGAAAAGCGAAGAGTTTTACGAAATGGCTCCTGCAAGCGCAGTCGCCAGCCGCGCGTCATTCAACGCCAAAGAAGCCGGAACAGATAATTTCACCGGCGGCCAGGAACTGGTAAGCGACATAGCGAAAGGTAAAGTAGCTCTTTCGGAATTGAAGGCCGAACAGATGGATGAGAAATTACGCGCGATGTCCGAAAAAGACCGGGAAACATACGTAGCCGATATGGCTAAAAAACGAGACGACCTTCAGCAGAAAATCCAAAAACTCAGTGCCCAGAGACAGGAATACATCCAGAAAGAGATTAACCAAAAGAATCTTAAGGAAAAGGACTCTCTCGACCGCCAGGTTTACGAATGCATAAAGACACAAGCCGGGAAAAGGGATATCAAATACGTGGAGGGCCCCGTGTATTGATTGAACCACATTTAGGCCTGTGGAGGTTTACTGCTCCCCGTTAAGAATGTTGCCCGGCTTTTAATGGTTTCTTAACGGGGAGCGCCGTATTAGCTATCCCAAATATTTCAAATATATCTTGACTTTTCAGCTTTTACATTTACAATATGCCCTATGCAGGAAACAGGCATTTTTTGCGGCACGGACGATTAGCGGGAATAGGCGGGTAATACAACAGAAGTGAGACGTAACACACGTTTTGCTCTCAGCCACGCACCCTTCACACAAGGAGGTAATCGCTGAAATCTCACATTATCGACGGCCGGAGAGAACAGGGTAATTTATATATCTGAAATTATAAGCAGGTAACAATGACGAAAGCATTATTGACGAGGAGAGAAACGGCAGCGGGCCTGCTTTTATTGTTAGCCCTAGCAATACCGGCTGTATCGGCTTCCGCAAATATCGTCATTTCTGAAATTATGTATCATCCGCCGCAGCTTCTCGACGAGGAATATGAGTTTCTTGAGCTCTGTAATACAGGAACTTCTGACGTAAATCTGCAAAACTGGGTTATTGACGGCATTAGTTTTCAATTTGGCGCCGGGGCATCTATCGCACCCAGTGCGTATCTGGTCTTAGCAAAAGATGCGAACCATTTCCAGGCCGCTTATGGCTTTCAGCCGAACTATGTCTATGCCGGTAAGTTGAGCAATTCAGGTGAGCTATTGAGGATTCTTGATGCCAACGGTATCGTCATTGATGAAGTGGTTTACGACACTTACCCGCCCTGGCCAGTGACCACTGACGAGATGGGGCCTTCTCTGGAGCGGATTGACCTGACACAGGATGGTAATACCCCGCGCAACTGGCGGGCATCGATTGCCCCCGTAGGACATACTGCCGGTGCTGTTAACAGCGTGAATGCAGCGGGTCTGCCTCCATGGATTACCAACGTTCAGCACGGCACGATTCAGCCGGGGGCACAAATTATCGTGACGGCTTATGTGCAGGATGCAACGACAGTAAATCTGGAGTACATCATAAACTTCGGCACGCCTGTGGTAATCGCTATGTATGACGACGGCTTAAGCGGTGATGGCGATGCTGGTGATTGTGTATATGCCGCGGCGATATCGGCACAGCCCCTTAACACGCTGATTCGTTATCGTATCGATGCTGCAGGCACGACCGGATTAATGGGATTCCCGCGAGATGACGATACCGTCAATTATACAGGCACTTTCATCGAGGATGACGTCTCGGTGATAACAGGGCTGCCCATCTTCCACTGGCTGATAGACCCCGCTGACTACGATAATGCGGTAAATAACGCACTCACTGATATATGTGAGCCGGCGCTATTGTATTACAATGGAACTCTCTACGACAACGTGCAGATACGTGTTCGCGGGGGAACCAGCCGCAATTTTTCAAAAAAGAACTGGAAATTTTACTTCCCCAGGAATCATGATTTCTTCGCCCCGGGATTGATTGAGACGCCGCTTGACCAGTTCAATATGCAGGCCTCCTATGCTGATAAAAGTTATATGCGTGAAAACCTTGCATATCATCTGTTTGGTGATGTCGGTCATCCTACAAGTCAGTTTTTTCCTGTTCGACTTTATCAAAACGGGCAGTTTTTCGGGCTGTACCAGTTTTTTGAACATCCCGATGACGACTATCTGAAACGCAATGGCCTGGATGTGGAAACAGGGGCTCTTTATGAGGCAACGCCCGGCGACGCATCTGACTGCCGTTATTTTCCCCTTGCGGAGCTTCCGGGCTGGTATGAAAAGCACAGACCTGATGACGGCGACTTCAACAACCTTCACGAATTCCTGAACGGCATCAACAACCTTACCGGACAAGACAGGAAAAACTTCATTTTCGACAATCTTGACCTGCCTCGTATGATGAATTACTTGGCAGCGATGGTTACCATTCACGATAATGACTGCGTAGGCAAGAACTACTATCTCTATCGCGATACCGCAGCCACTCGGCACTGGTATATGTTGCCCTGGGACAAGGACCTGACCTGGGGCCGTAATTTCCAGGGAGCCGTTCTGAATGACGCAATATGGGCCAACGTTGACACAATTTCAGGACGCGCAAACGTTTCACCCAGTCACCCCCTGTATGGAGACCAGGAACACAAGAAGTATGATTACCTGTGGAATCGTTTGATAGAAATACTTTTCAATGAACCGGATTTCCGCAATATGTATTTCCGCCGATTACGCACGGTAATGGACGAGCAGCTTCAGCCCTCGAGCACGCCGTATCAGGAGCTAAAAATCGAGAAACGCATCGATGAGCTGGTCAACCTGCAGGATACCGAGGCGGCGATGGATATATCGAAATGGTTTTCCTGGGGGCAGTATCAGACGATTGCACAGGCGGCACAAATATTGAAAGATAACTACCTGGCTGTTCGACG
The DNA here is from genome assembly GCA_016932095.1 of Sedimentisphaerales bacterium. Classification (GTDB taxonomy): domain Bacteria; phylum Planctomycetota; class Phycisphaerae; order Sedimentisphaerales; family Anaerobacaceae; genus Fen-1362. The sequence continues at coordinate 9,932 of JAFGDN010000002.1, read as the reverse complement.
CACACACTTATTCGTCACTCATCGCGTCACAGGTGAAATCCCGGAGGCACAATCATCGAAGCCCCCGATTGTTATAAACGAAATTATGTATAATCCCCCGGGCGGCGATAACGATGAATTTATCGAGTTTTACAATCCCTCGGCGACTGAGTCGGTCGATATGTCCGGCTGGCAGCTCAGCGGCGTTGGGCTTATTTTTTCCTTTGGAACGGTAGTGCTCCCTCAAAGCTTCTTGGTCGCAGTTAAAAATGACGTTCAATTCCGCACAACATACGGCAGCGGCCATTTTGTGGCTGCGCAATACCAGGGCGTTCTAGACAACGGTGGAGAAGTTCTTATCCTTACAGACCGACAGGGTAACGTCATAGACCAGGTGCAATACGACGACAATATCCCCTGGCCTGTGTCGCCAGACGGCGGCAGGCAGTCGCTGGAACTTATAGACGCCTCACAGAGCAATAACCATCCTATGAACTGGGCGGCCAGCGCTTCAGCGGGCGGCACTCCCGGTGCCATTAATAGTATGACAGGAACCTCTCCGTTCGTTCCCGACCTTTGGATCAACGAAGTCCTGCCTGTCAACACTTCAACCAACACCGATGAAATGGGTGAATATGCCCCGTGGATTGAAATCTATAATGCCTCACCGGCTGCCGTGGACCTCGGCGGAATGTTCCTGACGGATGATTATAACAATCCGACCAAGTGTGCTATACCAGTTAATACAATGCTCGATGAAGGCCGGTGGATGATTTTCTGGGCGGACGCCGAGTTAGCTGAAGGCCCTCTGCATACGAATTTCTCATTGAATGCCGCGGGCGGAGTTGTGTGTCTTTATTCAGACAACGGCGGTGCCATCGATTACTTAAACTATGGCGCTTTGCAGGCAGACGTATCTTACGGCAAATTCCCTGACGGGTTCGGAACGCTGCGCGAGCTTGCGCTGCCAACCCCGGCCGGGCAGAACTACATAATCCCCGTTCCCCTTATACTTAATGAATATTCAGGCGTGGCGGATAACAAATTTCTTAAGGACAATGCCTCGGATACTTACTGGGGTCGTATCATGGGCAATGGCGGCGACTGGTTCGAGCTTGTAGTCACACAGGACCACCTCGATATTCGGGGTTGGCAGCTTGTCGTCAGCAATGACACCGGCGGAGCCGGTCAAACCGTCAAGACATTAACTGTTACTAATAACAATCTCTGGTCGGATTTGCGTTCAGGTACAATTATCACAGTTTCGGAGAATCTGCCGGATGATATTAACAATTACGACCCTGAGAGCGGCAAGTGGTGGATAAATGTTCAGGCCAAAAATGGCGCCAGCGGTATTTATATCACGGCTTTAAGCTTCGATGTTTCGCAAACTAATTCGCAAATAACAATCCGTGATAGTAACGGAACAACAATCTTCGGGCCGGCAGGCGAGGGAATCAAGCCGGTATCCGGCATCGGCAACGATGAGGTTTTCCATCTGGAAGAAGATCCGGCAGTTTCCATAACCGAAAGAGCCAATTATGATGACGGTTCCTCGAGCACGTTTGGCTCGCCAAATATATACGCCGGCGGCTCAAAAGTTCAGGATTTTAGCACACTTCGCAATATTCCTGACACTACAGCGCCGATGCCTGACCCGATGACCTGGAAGTTTGTGCCTAACGCGACTGAAAGCGCCTCAATTACAATGATAGCATCGGCTGCCTGCGACCCGGCAGGCGTTGAGTATTATTTCAATAACATTACCGACCCGTCCCACGACAGCGGCTGGCAGAGCAACGCTTATTATAAAGACAAGGGACTTCAAACGAATACTGTATATAACTATCAGGTAAAGGCACGCGATAAGAGCTCTGCCCAGAACGAAACCGGCTGGTCTTTAACCGCCTCTGCCATAACACCACTTTTGTTATCTCCACCGGTTTGCGGCGCTGTTACAAAGAATACTTCATCGTCAGCCAGGACAAGTGCGACTTTCAACCATACTGTAGCAGCCGGTAATGACCGTCTTCTTGTTATAAGCGTGATGTTTGAAGGCAACGATGCTGTAAGTTCTGTTTCTTATGCGGGGAATACCCTCACAAGGGCTATTGTTACAGCATCAGGAACGAGTTCCGGCTGCGGAGTCGATATCTGGTATCTGGTCGCACCACCGGTAGGAACAGCCAGTGTCGTCGTGAATTTTGGAACTTCTGTTAATCCCTCCGGCATCACAGCCGTCAACTTAACGGGAGTCAACCAGGACAGCCCCATAGGGGCGATTTCAGCAGCGAACGCTGCAAGCGGCACAAACGTAACCCTGAATATTACAACAAGGGATGTTAACTCGCTTGTCTTAGGTGCGGCTACCGGTCATGGAGCCGACACCAATCCCTATACCCCGGGTTCAGGAATCACAGAAATGTGGGACGCTGAAACCGGCACCAGCACTTATTATGATGCGGGTCTTTGGGGTGGGAGGAGAATAGCGGCGACGCCCGGTGTATATACATTTAACGCGACAGCCGCCGTCAGTGACGATTGGGCCATCGCGGCGATTGAAATCAAAGCCGCATCAGCAGTAACACCTCCAGGACAGGCCGCATCTCCGAGTCCATCTAACGGAGCGACAGGAGTCAGCATTACGCAGGATATTGTCTGGACGCCCGGACCCGGCGCTATGTCGCACGATGTTTATTTTGGCACTGTAAGTCCGGGTACGTTCCGCGGCAGTCAGACAGGCACAACTTATGACACCGGAACAATGAATCCCGGCGTTGTTTACTCTTGGCGTATCGATGAGAAAAATGGTTCCGGCACGACTACGGGCACGGTTTGGAGTTTCACGACGCTGCCTGTTCCTAATCCGGCTGCCAATCCGAATCCCTCTATCGGAGCGACAGACGTCAGCATAACACAGGACCTAAGCTGGACAGCCGGCGCCAATGCGACATCACACGATGTTTATTTCGGCACTGCAAATCCGCCTCCGCTTCAGGGTAACCAGGGCGAAACAACTTTTGACACGGGAACAATGAGTTATAATAAAACTTATTATTGGCGTATCGATGAAAGGAATGACTCCGGCGTAACGACTGGAACCCTCTGGAACTTCACGACTTTGGCTATGGTTCCTGACGTTGTCGGTTTGACTCAAGCGGCTGCTACAACTGCTATTAACGACGCCGGTCTTGTTGTGGGCATAGTCAGTAATGAATATAGCAACAGTGTTCCTGCAGGAAATGTAATCGTTCAAGCCCCGGTTGGCGGGACAACGATACCGTGTGGTTCCGCAGTTGACCTTGTTGTTTCTCTTGGTCCTGAGCAGTTTACAATCAGCGGGACGATAACCTGTGACGGTTTGGGCGTTGCTGATGTGAATATGGTCGGATTAGGCATCTTCACAGATAACGACGGTTTCTACACAGTTGCGGTAAATTCCGGCTTCAGTGCCGAAGTGTCACCGCTCAAGACCGGCTATGTCTTTGAACCGAACAGCAGGTCATATACTGACATTACCGGCGACCAGACAAATCAGGACTATGCCGCCTTTCGGTTAGAGGACCTCGATAGAAGCGGATATATCGATATAATTGACCTTGCGATATTCTGTGAGGATTGGCTTATTGCAGGGGAGGGCGATTTCGATAATAACGGCATTATTGATTTTTACGATTTTGCGGTATTTGGCCCGGCTTGGTAATTTTCGGTATAATACGAAATGACAATGGGCGATGCAGGAATCGAACCTGCGACCCGCTGATTAAGAGTCAGCTGCTCTACCGGCTGAGCTAATCGCCCCTGAAAACAGTCGTTTTACCGCAGAGCACGCCAGACCTAAGGTTACGTTTTTCGTAAATTGGTTGCGACGCTCGTTTCGTCTATCGGCTTACGGTTGCGTATTAAAAGCCGCGTAACCGCAACCGTATTAACGCAACCGGTCAAGTCGCGGTCTCTGCGCTAAGAGTTCAGAAGGATTATAGCGGAAATTGCCCGTTTATCAAGGCCAAAAAGGCCAAACAGGGGAAATAAGCCAATAATCAGGCATCTAACCGTCCCAATAACCCGTTTTCCAGCTTAAGATTTTACAAAAAAATTCCGATATTTTTCTTGCTTTTCCTTTTAGGACGCTGTATAATAGCCCCGCATTTCGAGATAAGGGGCGAGTAGTAATGAGAGAGAGGAGTCGGCGTTTTGATAAAACGGCTGTATTTCTTTACAGGTGTTATTTTAACACTTGTGGGGGTAGTAACGGTTATAGTGCGCGCCGGCACGATTTTGGGCTGGGGTGAGACGGCAACCCCTCAATCACCATTAACCAATCTTGTCGCAATATCCGCAGGCGGATACCATACCCTTGTTCTGAAGGCAGACGGCTCAATCGTTGGATGGGGAGGCAATAGCTTCGGCCAGGCGATTCCTCCTGCGGGTAATGACTTTTCAGCAATAGCCGCGGGATTTCAGTTCAGCTTGGCGCTAAAGCAGGATGGCTCCATTGTCGCGTGGGGTAACAATTCATTAGGCCAGGCAACGCCGCCCGAAGGAAACGACTTTGTCGCTATGGCGGCGGGCTTCGAGCACAGCATCGCCTTAAAAAGCAACGGCTCGATAGTGGGATGGGGATGCAATAATTTCGGTCAGATAAATATACCGGAGGGAAATGACTTTGTAGCTATAGCAGCGGGTGATAAACACAGCATTGCGTTAAAACAGGATGGTTCAATCATCTGCTGGGGCAATAACGATTATGGTCAAGCAGACCCCTGCGAGGGTAACGATTTCGTGGCCATAGCGGCCGGCGAGTATTACGGGCTTGCATTAAAGCAGGATGGTTCTATTGTTGCGTGGGGTCAGAACAGCTATGGCCAGGTGGAGCCGCCAGAGGGCAATGATTTTGTCGCGATAGCCGCCGGCGGCGAGCACGCTGCAGCGATGAAACAGGATGGCTCGCTTGTCGGCTGGGGGGCCGACTGGGCGGGGCAGGCAAGCCCGCCGGAAGGCAACGATTATGTGGCCATTGCCGGAGGGCTATATCATTGCCTTGCCTTAAAGGAAGACGGCACATTTGTGGGGTGGGGCCGGAATAATTACGGTCAGGCCGCACCGCCCGTAGGAAACGACTTTGTCAAAACAAGCGCAGGCGACATGCACAACCTCGCATTGAAGCGGGATGGTACTCTTTTTGGCTGGGGCGATAATTATTACGGCCAGGCCGCAGCGCCAGAGGGCAACGATTATGTCGCCGTCGAAACGGGCAGTATGCACAGCATCGCGTTGAAGCAAGATGGAACGATTGTCGGCTGGGGCAGCAACCTTTACAATCAGCTTAATATCCCCTCTGGTAACGATTTCAACACCATAGCGGCAGGCGGTTATCACAATCTTGCATTGAGACAGGATGGTTCCATAGCTGGATGGGGCAGAAACAATTATAACCAGGCCGCCCCGCCGGCGGGCAATGATTTTGTCGCCGTTGAGGCGGGAAGGTTCTTTAGTTTGGGGCTGAAGAGTAACGGTTCGATAGTGGGATGGGGTCGCAATGATTATGGACAGACCTCGACGCCGACCAGCAACGAATTTATCGCAATTGCCGCGGGCAGTTACCATGGTTTAGGTCTTAAGCAAAATGGTTCCGTAGTCGGCTGGGGTCGTAACGATTACAGCCAGACCGGCTCGCCCGAAGGCAATGATTTTGTCTCAATAGCCGCGGGAGGTTATCACAGCTTGGCATTAAAACACGACGGCACGATAATCGGGTGGGGCCAAAATTCCTATGGCCAGGCAACGCCGCCGGCACAAAACAAATTTATTGCAATCGCAGCGGGAGAATATACCAGTCCTGCTATAATGGAATCCTGCAGATATCTCATCGCCGGCGATGTAAATGATGACTGCAGGGTCGATTCGCAGGACTTGCTAATCTTAACCGAACAATGGCTTCAGCTCACCGGTATAGCCGACCTTGACGGGAATAATAACGTTGACCTGATGGATTTTGCTTTATTGACCGGCAATTGGCTTGTTGATTGTGTAAACGAGCCCGAAAATCCCGCCTGCGTGCCGAAGTGATTTTTTCTTGTTGAAGGGCTGCCCGCTTACCTGAAAAAAGAAAAACCGTGATTCAATCACGGCTTTTTTTATCTTTCTGCCCCCTTCTTCGCTTGTTTTATTAAATTTTGCGTCTTCTTAAGACCATCGCTGCACCTGCCGCCAGAAGCAATAACGAGGTCGGTTCAGGCGTAATTACAAATGCCAAATCCAGCATCTCTCCGGGCGGCTGACACCATCCGCCTTCGTGTAATTGCACCCATCTCCAGTCAACCTCAGGATGCTGCCACCACGGACATGAACCCTGCGTGTAGTAATTATAATAAGCATCCCAGAATAACGAAGGATTGCCTTCAACGGTTTCGGATGTCTTCCAGCCCCACTGGCAGCCCTCGAAGTTCATGGATATCATCAGCCAGTAGGTTTCTCCTGCCTGCTGTATGAATGGATCCTCTATAAACGGTATGTTATACTGATACATTCCTACATGATTTTCTTCATCGTACTGAAGCCACGGCTCGCTGTCGGAATACCGAGGGTCATACCAGCCCTGCACCTGCCATTCACTTTGATGATATGGAGTTCCTTGATATTCACCCTGATGAATAACGCGCTGCCAGAGCAGGTCGTCTGGCTGATCGAATGCGTAGTGGGTAGAATCGTTGCTGTATATTTGTATAAGTATATCGCCGGTAGTGCCGACGTGGTCATCTTTCCACGAGCCCCAGAAATGAATGTCCCTTACAGCCTCAGTTACAGTGGCAGTCCAATCGTTTGCTGCTCCATATCCATCCGCGTCGGGGACTGGGTGGTGATACCAAGGTCCGTCGCCCCATTCAGAATAGACATCCCATCCGGTAAAATCAGGCAATTGATAAAAGAGCGCATCTTGACCGGGTTCCCAGTCGGCCGATGCCACACCTCCTAAAATCATAATTCCTATCGCAACTATCGCGATGTACATCCTTGGTTGCATCATTTTCTTCAACTCCTCCTTCTTAACTTTCTTTCCTACTACCCTTCTCTTTAACTTTTCTCAGCGTTAACCTTACTCTCTACTCAGGTTTTCGCTGATTCTCTTAACTAATAGAATACACTGAGCCGGTCTTGAATGTCAAGAAGAAAATAGGAATTTTTCCAAAAATAGCAAGATTTTTTTGGAGGCCTTTTTTAAGAAAAAAGGCGGTTTTTGGCCCAAAAACCAATATTATAAATAATTAAGCAGCTATCATTAGAAAATTTTATGAAATATTTGCTGCGACAAGGAAAAATTTGATTAAATGGCCGTTATTTATCGGCCCTTTAAGGGATTGGCAAACCGATTTCTGTAAGGACTTTTTTCATATCTTCCCAGACCTTTCTGCGGTTTTCATCGCTGTAATTTCGCAGAAGATATGCCGGGTGGAATGTAGGCATAAGTTTTATAGGACGATGGCCGATGCCGGGTACATAATCGTGAAATAATCCCCGTAATTGTCCTATGGACTTCGGAGTATCGAGAAGTGTCTTTGCCGCGTGAGCGCCCAAGGCGACGATGACCTCCGGATTTATCAGCTCGATTTGTCTTTGCAGAAAGGGGAGACACGCGACTATCTCTTCGGGCCTCGGGTCGCGGTTATCCGGCGGCCGGCACTTGAGAATGTTACCTATCCACACATCTTGCCGTTTAAGACCGCAGGCCGCTATGATTTTATCAAGCAGTTGTCCCGCTCGGCCCACAAATGGTCTGCCCTGTGCGTCTTCATCCGCCCCGGGCGCCTCGCCGACAAACATAATCCGGGCCGACGGGCTTCCTTCCCCCGGCACTGCATTTGTTCGAAGCTCACCGAGGTCGCACTTTCGGCATCGTCGCGATTCTTCGGCAATACCATCAATCTCCTTGATGGTTTCCAGCGATGCGTTTTTTCTCAATGCCGAGACCTCGGAGTTCACAGGGTTTAATTTAATTTCTTTCGTTGTGGTCTCTGCGTGCTCCGCGGTGAATTTTTTTACAGTAATCCCCCCGCTGAAATACTCCGCCATTTCTGCGTGCTGGCGAACCGCCTTGTTTATGTCTGTCTGATGTTCCATCGGTTTAGAATTTTAGATTTAAAATGGAATTCAGGCAAGAAAAAAGGGCGACCGCTTTTACGGTCGCCCCTTGAAATTCACCATTTGTTTTTTTACACCAGTCCCTGTGCGAGCATCGCCTTTGCGACCTTGAGGAAGCCGGCGATATTGGCGCCGACGATGAAGTTGTCCGGCTGGCCGTATTCGTCTGCGGCCTGTTTGGCGTTGTTGTAAATGGTCGTCATAATGATTTTCAGCTCAGCGTCTGCCTTGTCGAATGTCCAGGGTATTCTCTGGCTGTTCTGCGCCATTTCAAGACCCGATACCGCCACGCCGCCCGCGTTTGCCGCCTTACCCGGCAAAAAAAGCATCTTGTTGTGCAGGAAAACATCCGCCGCCTCCGGCGTGCAGGGCATATTCGCGCCTTCACCCACAGCGATACAGCCATTTTTCGCAAGCGTTTTTGCGCCCGCCTCATCAAGCTCGTTTTGAGTTGCGCAGGGTAGCGCTATATCGCACTTGATGCTCCATATTCCCGCGCAGCCCTCGGTATATTTTGCCTTTTTGTGATATGAGAGGTATTCCTTTATTCGTTTACGTTCGATTTCCTTGATTTTCTTGATGGTGTCGAGATTGATGCCGTCAGGGTCATAAATGTAGCCGTTGGAATCGCTCATTGCCACGACCTTGCCGCCTAATTTCTGCACCTTCTCGACGGCGTATATGGCGACGTTGCCGGAACCCGATACGACGACGGTCATTCCGTCGAAGGATTTGCTCTTGTCTTTCAGCGCTTCAGCTATAATGTAAACAAGCCCGTACCCCGTCGCCTCGGTCCTGACTAATGAGCCGCCCCATTCGAGTCCCTTGCCCGTCAGAACGCCCGTGAATTCGTCGCGCAGCCGCTTGTATTGGCCGAACATAAACCCGATTTCGCGGCCGCCCACTCCGATATCTCCGGCCGGCACGTCTGTATCCGGTCCGATGTGTCTGCATAATTCGCTCATAAAGCTCTGGCAGAACCGCATTACTTCGCCGTCGGATTTGCCTTTCGGGTCGAAGTCCGAGCCACCCTTGCCGCCGCCCATCATCAGGCCCGTCAGCGAGTTTTTCAGGATTTGCTCGAACCCGAGGAACTTGATGATGCCGATATAGACGCTCGGGTGAAATCTTATACCGCCCTTATAAGGGCCCAGTGCGCTGTTGAACTCGATACGGAAACCGCGGTTGACCTGGAAATCGCCTTTATCGTCCTGCCAGGGCACGCGGAAAATCAGCTGCCTTTCCGGCTCGACGAGACGGTCAACGATTTTCGCCTTGACGTACTCGGGATGTTTTTCGAGCACTGGTTCCAGACATTCGAGCACTTCCTTTACCGCCTGGTGAAATTCCGCTTCACCGGGATTGCGTTTTAATACCTGTTCATAAACCGATTGAATTGCGGCGCTTGCCTTCATTTTTTCGTTTTCTCCTTCCTTCCCCTAAGGGACGGGCCTGCCTCGCCCATTAGGGGCGGGCTTTACTGGGTTTTTAATATCCTGCCGACATACTTATCCGGCAGCGGCTTAAAACAACAGTATAATCCTTTCCGCCCACGACAGAAAATTTTAATTCGTAATAGATTCCATTACTTTATCTAATAGAACTATAAGCGGAACTGGATGGAAGGAATTCAGAAGCTCACTAAGAACTTAAAGGTTAAAGCGCAAAACCATAGCGTAAAACTTCCAGCTTTTAGCTTTGATTTTAAACTTATAATTTTAAGCTTTACTCAAAGTTAGGGTTTTTTTGATATTTTAGCAGGAGGGATTTTCAAAACAAAGCGCACTTCCCATATTTGACGATATAAGGGGTAG
>JAFGDN010000071.1 GCA_016932095.1 Sedimentisphaerales bacterium | reverse complement strand
TGCGGCAAAATCATCGACTGTAACTCAAATCTATCGCCTATCTGTTCCTGCCTCTGTTAAAAATCACTCATTTTGCAGAAGTCTTATGTTAATCATATCGAACATAATGTAATCTATTCTTTACAGAATGTCAAGCAAATTTTACAATTTTTGCAAAAATTTTTCATTTTCGTAAGTTATTGAAATTACAGAAGTTAGCTGATAATTGGGCAATAGCGTTTTAGTATTGTGCGTTTTGGGGATTATTTTCCGATATAAGAACAGAGCAGTAGAGTATCAGGTTATCAGGGTAAAAAGCACAAGAGCATAAGCAGTTTGGACTTATGCAGGTATAATGTGTGCGCTTACGATTTAGGTAGTGGTTATGCAGCTTACGAATTCACAGACAAAAGTATGCCCGTTTTGCGCCGAGACGATACTGGCAGCGGCTGTGAAATGCAGGTATTGCGGGGAGTTTCTCAATACCGAACGCGCCAGGGCCCTTATCAGCGGAAACAGCGGCGCCGATGTCGGCGGTCAGGATTTTGCACAGCAGGCCGAACAGGAAGGCAATGTTCTGTTTTCGGGCCAGCCGTCGCTTTGGATTATGACTGGGGCACTTATAAAGGGCAGTTTGATTTTGGTAATCGCGGGGGCTCTTGTATTCTGGCATATTGAGCGAATGTCGTGGACACATTTTTCAGCGGAGCACGCCGTAGTTTTTGGCAAGTTTCGGCTTATGACGGGACTGCTGCTGGGGTTGTGCGTTGCTCTGTATCTGTTTTACAGGGCCCTGGATGTCAGGATGATGCATTACGAGGTAGGACGAGACCGGATAGAGTTCAGCACGGGGATATTCGAACGAAAGGTCGATAACCTCGATATGTTTCGCCTCGTGGATATAAAGCTTCGCAGGAGCTTTTTCGACTGTATCGTGGGAGTCGGGACGGTGATTCTGACGACTTCGGACAAGAGCCACCCTGAATTTGCGTTCGAAAAGGTCAGGAACTGCCGCGAGCTTTACGACGCGCTAAAGAAGGCCAGCTTGATGGCCGACCGCAGGACAAACGTCATTCATATGGAGTAGCAACTCGTAAATCGTCTATCGGTTGCGCCGCTCGTTTCGTTAATCGGTTGCGAATTTAGCGACGATGGACGTTAGGCGCAACTAATACTAGCTGCACAACCGCAAACGTTTAACGTTTGACACTTTCAAGGGCTATAAGTTTCTTTTTGGTTTTGGTTCCACCGTGGGCGCTGAAGTTGCCGATTTTGCCGTCTGAACGAATAACGCGATGACAGGGGATAATCAGGGGTATGGGGTTTTTAGCAAGGGCGTTGCCGACTGCCCGGCCTGCGCGGGGATTACCAAGCAGACCGGCCAGGTGGGAATAGGCGATGGTTTGGCCTGAAGGTATATTTTTACAAACATTGAGGACCTTTTGCGTAAATGGCGGAAGGTCGTCGAGAAAAACAGCGATATCGAATTTTACGGGTTTGCCTTCAAAATAGGCGATTATCCGTTTTTGCAGGGATTTTAGCAGGTTTTTTTCAAATTCGGGCTTGTCGAGGCCGTCGAGAAGGTAACGTTTAACGGTTTTAGGGTTTGGGCAAGGCAGGCAGGTGCGAATAAGCCCATTTTTGTTTGCCGCAAGGCCAAAATAGCCCCATTTGGTTTTGAAAATCGTGTATTTTGTCGGCATCACAGATATTAACCCTTAGAAGGCCAAAAAATGATTAATAACACGGTAAAGTCATTGACGCAAGAGAACAATTCTGTTAGTTATAATGGTTTTATAAAATTACGTTCGCATTAGATTTTGCGCAATGGCGTAAGGGTGGATATGTCGTCGCTGGATGACCTGAGAAAACGGATAGACGAGATTGATACGAAGCTTGTCGATTTACTCAATGAGCGGGCCAGGGTTGTAATAGAGATAGGCAAGCTCAAGAGGCAGACAAGCTCTCCGGTGTATGCGCCGGACCGCGAAAAAGAGGTGTTCGAAAAGGTTGCGGGGCAGAATAAAGGGCCTTTGCCGAACAAATGTTTGCAGGCGATATGGCGGGAGCTGATGAGCGGGTCGTTCGTTCTCGAAAGGCCGTTGCGTGTGGGGTATTTGGGACCCGCGGGCAGCTTCAGCCAGACGGCTGCGATGCTGAAATTCGGGCAAAGCGCCGATTACGAGCCGATAGCCGATATACGCAGCATTTTTGACGAGGTCAGCAAGGGGCACTGCGACCTTGGGATTGTGCCGATTGAAAACACTATCGGCGGCGGCGTGGTCGAGACGCTCGACGCACTCGTTGATTCGGATGTGAAGGTCTGCTCGGAGATTTTGATGGTTATACATCATAACCTGCTGGCCAACTGCAATCTCGACCAGATTGAGAAGATTTACTCAAAACCGGAGGTCTTTACGCAATGCCGGAACTGGCTTGCCTCGACGTTCAAGGAGGCCAGGACGATTTCAGAGCCGTCAACGGCCAAAGCCGCTCAAAAGGCCGCCAAAGAGCCGAAGTCGGCGGCAATCGGCTCGGCAGTCGCGGCGGAATTATACGGGCTTAAAATTGTCTGTGAGAATATCGAGGATACATCCAATAACGTTACGAGGTTTTTGGTCGTCGCCAAAGAAGATGCCAGGCCCACCGGCGAGGACAAGACCGCGATAATGTTCAGCACTTCGCATAAGGCGGGCGCCTTAGTTGACGTGCTCGAGGTGTTCAAAATTTACGATATAAACCTGACCGACATAGAATCGAGGCCGAGCAGGAAAAGGCAGTTTGAATATTACTTCTTTGCCGACTTTTTGGGCCATCGAAGCGACGAAAGAGTTCAAAAAGCCATTGAGGATGCGAGTAAGCACTGTTTGCAGCTTTTGGTGCTGGGAAGCTTCCCGAAGGCGATAGAAGTTTTAGGATAAAAGCAAAAAGTAAAAAGGAAACAATCTATGAGAAAGCCGTTTATAGCAGGCAACTGGAAAATGAATACCGATGGTCATAGCGCCGTCAAGCTGGCCGAGAGCATCGTTTCGGGCTGCTCGGATCTGGACAGCGGCTCGGTTGACGTGGCGGTATGTCCGCCTTTTGTTTACCTGCAGCAGGCGGGCAAGGCCCTTAGTTCGTCGCGGGTAGCGCTTGGGGCGCAGGACGTTTATTTCGAGCAAAAAGGCGCCTTCACAGGAGAGATAAGCGCGGCGATGCTCAAGGACATCGGCTGCACATACGCGATTTGCGGACATTCGGAACGCAGACACGTCATCGGCGAGACGGATGAATTGATAAACAAGAAAGTTCACGCCGCAATATCAGGCGGGCTATTGCCGATTTTGTGCGTGGGCGAGCTGTTGGAGGAGCGTAAGGCGAGCAAGACCGCCGAAGTTGTAACAAGGCAAATGAAAAAGGGCCTGGCGGGCCTGAGCAAAGAGAAGATGTCGGCGGTTACCATCGCATACGAGCCGGTATGGGCGATAGGGACCGGCCTGACGGCGACGCCCGAACAGGCGCAGGATGTTCACGCCCTTATTCGCAATCTGCTGGCGGAGATGTTCGACAGGAAAATCGCCGGCGAAATTCGTATTCAGTACGGCGGCTCGGTAAAGCCGGATAACGCACGCGAGCTTATGCAAAAAGAGGATGTTGACGGCCTGCTTGTGGGCGGCGCAAGCTTGAAGGCGGATGATTTCGTCGCCATTGTAAAGTCGTCGGTTTAATTACTTTATTTTCGTAAAAAGGGGTTACATTATGGTATCGGCAGGGTTATTGGCAGCGGGAATAGTGATGAATGTTGTTGCGGTGCTGTTCCTGGTTAGCGCGGTTGTTCTGATTTTAGTGGTATTGATTCAGAAGGGCAAGGGCGGCGGACTGAGCAGCGCTTTTGCGGGCGGGATGGCAAGCGGCATTCTGGGCAGCAAAACCGGCGACGTTCTGACCTGGATTACGATTGGATTAGTCAGCTTCTTTATTCTCGGGGCGCTGGTGCTGAACAAGTGGTGGAAGCCGACGATGAGCAGCTCCCGGGAGCAGATGCCCGCTCCGGTTACGACTACCGACGCCGGCTATCCCGGCGGTCAGCCGGCCGAACGGCCGATGCAGCCCGAGCCAACGCCGACAAATCCACCGGCGGAAGTACCTGCTGAAGAGTAAATAGTAAACGAGTAATGAGTAAATGAGTGATGAGTAAATGCGTAGATGAGAAACTCGTTACTCATTACTCATCACTCATAAACGGATTCACAACAAGGTAAGACCCTATGATAAACAGTATGACGGGATATGGAAACGCCGAGGGGCGATTGGATGACGTAACATACGTTGTCGAAATCGGAACTGTGAACAACCGCTACTTTAAGGCAACGCTGCGCCTGCCTGAGACGCTCGAATTTCTCGAAGGCGACATTGAGAAGCAGTTGCGACAGTATATCCTCCGGGGAACGGTTAATTACATGCTCAGGCAAAAAGGCGCGCCGGCGGAGGCGCTTTTCGAGATAAACGAAAAGGCGCTCGGCGCCCTGATGAAACGGCTGGGTAAAATTTCGCCGACGGGCGGGGTTGAGCGAGAGCTCGACCTCGGAGGCCTGCTGGCGCTACCGGGGATTTTGTCGCCGGCCATACCCAGCGGGGCCGTAGCAAACCGGATAAGACGAAAAGTGCTGGCAATAACAAAAGACGCCATAAAACGGCTAAAAGCGATGCGCGCCGCGGAAGGCAGGGCAATGGCGGCTGATTTGGGACGTAATTGCAAAGCGATAAAGGCAAACCTCGAAAAAATCCGAAGACACAGCAACGCCAGCCCGCATCTATACGCCGAAAAACTGAGAAAACGGGTCGATGAGCTGCTGGCCATGGCGAAGTTAAAGCTCGACGATGAAACGGTGTCTCGCGAGGTCGCGGTTTTTGCCGACAGGGCCGATATCTCGGAAGAAATTGCCCGGCTGGATTCACACCTCGTGCAATTCGAAAATGCCATCAGGAGTAACGACCAGGCGGGCCGTAAGCTCGATTTCATCTGCCAGGAAATGCTGAGGGAAGCCAATACAATCGGCAGCAAGGCCAGCGATGCCGGCATCGTGCACCTGGTAGTCGAAATAAAATGTCGAATAGACCGAATCAAAGAACAGGTCCAGAACGTAGAGTAGCAGGAGCGGATGAGCGCACGGCCGGTCAAATCAGGAACAGTCGTTGTTATAAGCGGCCCCAGCGGCGTGGGCAAAGGCACCATTTGCCGGGAATTACTGAAGCGACTGGATAACGCGTACCTGAGCGTTTCGGTAACCTCCAGGCCGAAAACCGAAAAAGAGGTTGACGGCAGGGACTACTGGTTTGTAAGTTATGAGGAATTTCAAAATCGTGTGGGAAAGGGATTACTTTTGGAATACGCGGAGGTTTTCGGCAACTTTTACGGCACGCCGAAAGACAAGCTTGATGAGGCGCTTGCCGCGAATAAAATTGCCATACTGGAAATAGACGTTCAGGGCGGAAAGCAGGTCAAACAAATTTATCCTGAAGCGGTAATGATATTTATACTGGCGCCAAACCAGAAGGAGCTGGCGGGCCGGCTGTTCGGAAGGGCCAGGGACGACGAAAAAACCGCAAACAAGCGTCTGAGCCGGGCACAGACAGAAATTGAAGCCGCGCAGCGGTTTTACGAACATAGGGTCATTAACGATAACCTGCAGGATGCGGTCAGTGAGATAATCGGGATTATTGAAACGGAACGGACGCGAAAAAGAACAGTAACTAACAAATGCAATGAAGCTATGGAGCAAAGCGAATGATTGATGAATTGAAAAGTACCGAACTGCTCGCAAAGGTCGGCGGCCGGTTCAAGCTGACGGCGCTGATTCAAAAGCGTCTTCTTGAGCTGATGCAGGGCGGACGACCCCTCATCGAAGACGCCGAAGGCAAGACCCAGCTTGAAATAGTCGTCGAGGAAATCAAACTCGACAAGATAACCATCGACTACGAGCACAGCGACATTTCAAAGCCGGGCAACTGACGGACGCGCTGCTATGCCGGAAAAAAAACAAAAACTTGACGGGTTAAAGGTTCTGCTGGGGGTCAGCGGCGGCATCGCGGCGTATAAGGCGGTTGACCTGGCAAGCAAATTGACCGCGGCGGGCGCGCAGGTCAGGACCGTGATGACGCAAAACGCTTTGCAATTAGTGGGAGCCAAAAGTTTCGAGGCGGTTACGGGACAATCCGTCTATACCAGTATGTGGCAGGATGGCCAGGAATTCGAAATAGGCCACGTCAGCATAGCCGACTGGGCGGACGTGATTGTAGTCGCCCCGGCCACGGCAAACATAATCGGCAAGGTCGCAAACGGGATATGCGACGATTTACTCAGCACGACCCTTTGCGTCTGCTGGATGAAGCCGATGATTTTTGCCCCCGCGATGAACGATAAAATGTGGAAAAATCGCGCCGTGCAAAAAAACGTAAAGACGTTGAAGCATACGGGTATCGAGCTGATTGGCCCCGCACACGGACGCCTGGCCTGTGGCACAGAGGGCGTTGGCAGAATGGCCGAGCCGCTGGAAATTCTCGAGGTGGTCAGGAAAGCGGCCGCTGCAATAAAACGTAAACGAAAATAGTATTCGCAAAAAATGCGACCCCGTAAAAAAGGATGCCGACTCAGTTTCCTGGTAACAGCCGGAGGAACACGGGAATATATCGACCCGGTCCGATTTATCTCAAATGCCAGCAGCGGTAAAATGGGTTATGGGCTTGCAGATGCCGCCGCTGCGGCCGGGCACGATGTGACGCTTATAACCGCACCCGTGAATCTGCCTTCGCCTAAGGGGGTCAAAATCGTCGAAGTCGAATCGGCAAACGATATGTTTGAAGCAGTCAAAGGTCGTTTTGACCGCTGCGACGCCCTGATTATGGCGGCTGCCGTCTCGGATTATACGCCGGTTCGGCAGGCACAGTTGAAAATCAGAAAGGGTAAAAAGGAAATCACCCTGAAGCTCAGGCCAACCGTTGATATTCTCAAATGGACAGGCAGTCATAAGCGCAAAGGGCAGATTGTCGTCGGCTTCGCCCTCGAAGATAAAAACCTGCGGGCCAACGCTCGAATGAAGTTAATAGAAAAAAATCTCGATATGATAATAGCCAATAAACTATCGGCAATTGGCGCTGACTCGACGTCGGTTTGGATTAAGACCGGCAGCAGAAACTGGCTGTTGATAAAAAAACGAATGAAAACCGCGATTGCCCGCAAAATCATCCGGCTGTCGGAAAAAATATACTGTTCAAAATAAAAACCCGCTCGGGAGTAAGAATATGGCGGATATACAAAACAAGACGGAACATGGTTTGGCCGAAATTGAATCGAACGCTGGTAGCCGGAAATTGACTCAATCCGAAAAATGTCTCCTTGCAATCCTGATAACGGCGGTTTGCCTGGCGGTAGTAATTGTCCAGTGGCCTGCGTTATCGACTAAGGCGTTGTCTTTCGATGACTTCAGGTATTTCGAGGAAAACCCCCTTGTGCGTAATCCGAGCTGGGAATCGGCTCGACGTTTTTTTACTGAGATACTTGAGCCGTCAACTGTGGGCGGATACTATCAGCCGTTGACGATGACCTCGCTTATGATTGATTACGCTCTATCTACTCCTGGAGAGGAACTCCGTTCATTTCATCGAACAAGTCTCGCTCTGCATACGGCCAATACCGCTTTGATAATTCTGTTTCTTTATATGCTGTTCGGCCGGGTTTGGATTGCAGCGGCCGTCGGACTATTGTTTGGGGTACATCCTTTGACGGTTGAAACCATCGCATGGGTAGGCGAACGAAAGACCTTGCTGGCGGCTTTTTTTACCTTTTTATCCCTTGTGCTCTATGTAACATTTCTCCAAAAAGGCGGTCGAAAGTTTTTTGTATGGTCTCTTTTGACATACGCGCTTGCGTTACTGTCGAAACCGACCAGCACGCCTTTGCCGGTTATGATGCTGCTGATGGACTACTGGCCCCTGAAGCGGCTGAAACTGGCAAGCATTTTGGAGAAGGCGCCTTTTTTTATAGTGGGCGGCATTTCGAGTGTTATAACCTATATTTCTCAAGACCGGACAGCTTCAATACTAACGCCCGATACCTACGGCGTTATGCGTGTTCCTCTGGTTATTTGCCATAACATCGTATTCTATCTATGGAAAATGGTATGGCCTGTTCGTCTGACTTCGCATTATCCATTTCCCGTGCCGTTGGATTTGTCTCAGCCGATGATATTGATAGGTGTTATCGTCACAGTGGCGCTGATGGCAATCCTGCTTCTTTCGTTACGCTGGACGCGAGCCGCCCTCACCGGCTGGCTGATATTCTTTATAATGGTCCTCCCGACCATGCAGGCGCTGCAGTTCAGCGATGTTATTGCCTCGGACAAATTCGTGTACCTGCCCTCAATAGGTATTCTTATGATATTAGCAGCGTTTCTCGGCTGGATAGCCGGTTCGAAGCAACGCGTTTCTGCTCCTGTGATTTGTTATGGTTTAATACCGATTGTAGTGCTGGTTCTGGCCGGCGGGGAGGCGTTCGCCGCAAGACAATATCTGTCAAGCTGGAAAGATTCGGTCAGTTTGTGGTCGCATATGGTGGAAGTAATACCAGCGGCCGTTTCACCACGCAATAATCTCGGAGTCGCCTTCGCTGAAGCGGGCAATCTTGAAGAAGCGGAAAAGCAATTCAAAACTGTTCTTGAGATAGACCCTAACGACGCCGACGGGAATTATAATATGGGGAATATTATGGCCCGCAGGGGCAATCCCGCTGAAGCCAAAGGATATTACGAAAAGTCGTTTATTCGAAGGCCGGATGAAGGTAACACCTACCATGCAATCGGTGTCCTTCTCGTCCAGGAAGGTAAATTTGAGGAGGCAGTTGAATTATATCGAAGCGCACTCGCACAGAAAAAAATGGGCCAGTCCTTCTTACTGTACGAGGGTCTCGGTTCAATTTTTATCCAGATGGGGCGTATAGACGATGCGATAGCCGAATTGGAGATTGCCGTTCGACAATATGCCAGTTCGTCGGCGTATGGTAATCTGGGCTTGGCCATGACCTCAAAAGGTCAATTGGACAAGGCAGAGGAGTATTATAAGAAGGCGATTCGGCTGAATACGAACAACGCCGAGGCATATTACAACCTCGGTAACCTCTACCTGTCGAAGCAATGGCTCAAAGAAGCGGCCGTTCAATATCAGTCGGCCATTAAAGCTAAACCCAAATACGTCAAGGCCCACGCTAATCTCGCTGTGGCTTTCGCGACTATAGGCCGGCTCGATGAGGCCATCGTAAACTTCCGACGTGTTACCGAGCTTGACCCGAACAATCCCGACGGATTTTTCAACCTGGCAGGGGCCCTTACCGACAAGGGCCTGATTGACGAGGCGGTTGAAAATCTCAAAAAAGCGGTTGAGCTGGCGCCGATGGACATTGTCGCCCGCCTGGACCTCGCAAAATTGTTTATGCAAAAGGGGCAAATCAAACAGGCCTCGACCGAATTAGAGCAGGTTCTGAAAATCGACCCCAACAACCCGGCCGCACAGGCGGGTCTGACAATGATAAAACAAGCTAAAGACCGCGACGTAAATACACAGCCGTTTAATCCTTAATGCCCAAATCGTCTTTGGTCAATAACAACTCGGAGAGGACATGAGGTAAAATTCTCATTTTGTAGAAGTCTTTTTGAAGTGGCTGCGGCAATCTCAATCCTTTAAAAGCCGATTTAGTAACAAATCCGCAATTTTACCTGCAAACTCGAATCACAGCCAATATTATTGATAGTCTGACATTTTTCTTGACTTTAGTTTGACAGATATTTAGATTCTCCGCTAAATAAGGTTTCGGTGAATAATTGCGGAGAATGTGTGTTTTGTTATTTCCGCTTTTCTGTATTTCACAACAGTATAAAAGGGACTAAATGCTGTTTTTTGAAAGGAGAAAAAATGACCACATCGAAACTATCTTGATAGGCGGTGCGTCGCATGAAGTGGATGCGACCGCCGCAAAACCGGGACTTACAGGAAATTTCTGACCAATTTTCTAACGTAAGTAAATAGGAGGTGCTCAAAATGATGTTACGAAAGCAAATAGCGTCTATGTTGCTTGTTTTTGTCGTGTTGATATTGGCCTTCGCTGCGCCCGCAAAAGCTCTTCACTCTCCTCGGGAATGGTATAACACCCAATATTTGCTGGATGATGAAAACGGCAACAAGATTGAGGATGCTCTCGACGAGATGTTGAGAGAAGACCCAAATGCAACTGCTGACGTGATTGTTTGTTTCCTTAACGATTGTCGACGGACTGAGGTGGTAGATATAATCCAGCAAATGGCTGATATGGCAGGTGGTGGCCTCGGTTACGCCTCAACGGTAGTGGCCAGCTTGGGGGTAAGAGGTATGCCTATTAAAAATTTGGCCTGTGTAGCAGGGATGTTCCCCGACATCGGCTACATCCATCTGGACCATATCATGGAGCCCCATATGACCACATCGGGTAAAGCCCTGAAGGCGCATGCCTCGACCACCTACAGCCCAAACACGGCTGAAGACCAGGGCTATGACGGCACCGGCATCACCATTGCCATTCTTGACACGGGTGTCGATGACCCCGGCGGCCCGGGAACTACGCACAATGACCTGCCTGTTGCGGTCGGCGGCCTTTACGTGTCAAATTGTGTTTGGGATCCTGTTAATCAGGTCTGGAACTGCAGCACCGTCACTGCCGGTAATCCCGACGATCAGCAAGGCCACGGCACATCAGTAGCCGGTTGTGCCCTTGGACGCGGCTCCGGCGGCAACAACCGCGGAATTGCCTGGAATGCTAACCTCTTCGACTGCCGTATAACCGCACCTGGAACAGGTGGTTCCACCACCGAATCCAATATCCAGTTGGTGGTTGACTGGCTTAACTGGAATCACAACACCGTCACCCCGCCGGTCCGAGTAGCTAATATTTCCTTCGGTAGTTACTGCGAGTCGAAGGGTACGGCCCTGACCGCCTCGATAGAGGCATTGGTGTGCAGCGGAGTGGTGGTCTGTGTATCAGCTGGCAACAATGATACGTGCCCTGGTTCCCCTGCCGGATGTAATGGAGCTAACAACGGTCTTGGCTCCATCGCCGTTACCTCTCGCGCCATCACCGTTGCCGCCGCTACCCACGTGGGCACGGTGGTCCGAACCGATGATGTCATCGCCAACTACTCAGCTACAGGTCCCGGTTTAGGACAGAGTCCAAAGCCCGACATTACCGCCTACGGGAACCAATGTCCACGTGCTTGTCCGACCGGCTGTTATGCCCCTATTACGTACTCCATACAAGCGCCAAAGTGGGATACCACCAACCAATATCAGAGCTTTGGCGGGACATCGGCAGCCAGCCCAATGGTGGCCGGCGCTGCCGCTCTGGTTATCCAGTTGAACCCCGCAATCACTCCACCTGCAGTGAAGAAACAGCTTATGGATAATGCTGAGGACAAAGGCCCGGTGGGTTGGGACTCTGCGTGGGGCAGCGGCCTGATGGACTTGGGGCCCATCTTCCCGGCTCCACCGCCCGCGTGCGACTTGGCAGTAACTGCGGTCAGCTACACCTATCCTGTGCAGTGTTACCAGCCCGTTACTATAACTGTTACAGTCAAGAACGTTGGCGCCGTCCCGGTCAGCGATTTTGCAGTGGACTGGGAGCGATGGTACTTTGGGCCCAGCCAGCCGGTGCAGCGTTTGCCCATCGGCTCCGGTCCAACAGCTAACGCTGCCGGTCCATTGGCTGTCGGGGCGACGCGGCAATTCCAGCGGACCTGGACGCCTGGGGTTTCCGATAATCTTCCCTTGAGTGCGCACAGTTGTTTCTGGGGCATTGTCAGTGCTTCCTGCGATACCGTTCCCGGAAACAATGAGCGTTACGTCAACGCCGATATTATAGGCGTCAAGGCAAGCTACAGTTGCAGCCCGCCTGCGCCAATGGATATGAATGATGACAGAATCCTTGAATTTCCGTTCCGCCTTGGGCATAAGGGATTAGGAATGAAGCATATTCTGCTTAACCTCGAGAACCCGAATCCCGATTGGGGCGCAGAGTTGGAGCTCGGGGGAAATGGCGAACAAATCGACCCGAACAGGTGGCTTGCACATGTTGATAATCAGGGATGCGCAGTCTGGGGAATTTTGAGAATTGATATGCCGAATGACGTGCCTCCGGAACCTTCGCTTGCCTTCCGCATCGAGGCCACCGATTATTACGATGCGAATTTTATCGGTGAGATGGAGATAGTGGTTGATATGACAGACAGCGATGGAGACGGGGTCCCCGATGTTGATGATGACTGTCCAGACGATTATAATCCTCCCGACCCGAATACCGGCTTACAGCCGGATTTGGATGAGGACCGCATCGGCGACATTTGCGACAACTGCCCTGAGGCGTTTAATCCTGACCAGAAGGACAGCAACGGCGATGGCATCGGCGATGCATGCGACCCGCTTTGCCAGTTGGCTGGAGACCTTGACGATGACTGTGACGTTGACTTCCATGATTTTGCAATACTCGCCCTCGACTGGTTAGAAGGAACATAAATTCTGGGCAGGCCGCGATTCAGATGTTTTGAGCTTGGATGGCCCGCCCGGTAACGGCAACGACCTGTCTAATAGACGTCGGTGTCGAAGTAATGATGGATGCCTGTTAGCATATAAGGCAGTATTAAAGCAAGCCGATTAGTTTTGGCTAATAAGCGGGCAGGTCTTTTGACTTGCCCGTTTTTTTAATTGCCTGGTTGAGTAATGATGTGTTTAGTTTATAGCAGGAGTTGCAAACTGGTCTAAGAGCATCATTTATTGGTCTTTTATACCAAGGTCGTCTTTGGTGAGGACGGATTCGAACTTGTAGCCAGCGGCTGTGATATTCTCGCCGGCGCCCTGCTTACGGTCGATGACCGCGACGATTTTTTTGATTATTGCCCCCGCCTCGGTAATTACCTTTGCGGCCTCTAAAACCTGCCCCCCGGTTGTGGCGATATCCTCAACAAGCAGAACAACATCGCCTTTATTTAACTTGCCTTCGATGAGTTTTCCCGTGCCGTATCCCTTTTTGCTGTTTCGTATAATCACCCAGTTTTTGCCCGTCTCCATAGCGGTAGTCGCTGCAAGCGCGACACCGCCCAATTCGGCTCCCGCGATGAGGGTAACGTCGTTGGTTACGTGTCTGGCAAATTCTTTGCCTAAGGCCTTGAGTATGTCCGGGCAGGTCTCGAAGAGATACTTATCGAGGTAGTATTTGCTTTGTTTTCCGCTTCGCAGGACAAAATCGCCTTCAAGATACGCCGTTTCCTTTATGCGTTTAATTAGCTCATTTCTGTTCACTTTAATTTCCTTTTCATGGTGAGCGTAGTCGAGCCATTACACGTGCAGTTCGACTTTCCGGCTAAGCTGGTTTCGATACTTTCTTGTGATTGGCTTCACGATTTCCCTTATGAATTCATCGACCTGCTGTGGCGCTCGTCCAATGTAATCTTTCGGGTTCAAAACCTTCGCAAAATCAACCTTCGCAAAGACAGGGTCGGTTTTCAAGCGAGAGATTAAATCGTTGGGTTTACCAAGTTGTTTGACTTGTGCGGCTGCTTCGTGCGAGTGCTGTCTGATTTTTTCGTGAATTTGCTGCCTGTTGCCGCCGGCTTTAACCGTCGCCATAAGAATATTTTCCGTTGCCATAAAGGGCAGTTCCGCCGCAACGTGCGACGCAATTACTTTCGGGTAAACGACAAGACCGTCTAATACGTTTGTCAAAATTTCGAGAATGCCGTCAATAGCTAAAAAGGCCTCAGGTATAACCAGCCGGCGGTTGGCCGAATCGTCTAACGTGCGTTCAAGCCATTGCTGCGAGGCGGTCATCGCCGGGCTTGTAGAAAGCGACAGGACGAATCTCGCCAACGCCGTTACTCTTTCGCACCTCATCGGGTTACGCTTATAAGGCATAGCCGACGAACCAACCTGTGATTTCTCGAACGGCTCCTCTATTTCCTTCAAATTCGCTAACAGGCGAAGGTCCGTGCACAGCTTCTGTGCCGATTGGGCAATTGAGGCAAGGGCGTTTACGACCAGCGTATCGATTTTTCGCTGATACGTCTGGCCGGTTACGGCGCAGGTGTTTTTGAAGCCGAACGCCGCCGCGACCATTTTATCTAACCGTTCGACCTTTTTATGATTGCCGTCGAATAGCGCCAGGAACGACGCCTGTGTTCCGGTTGTGCCCTTGACCCCCCTGAAAGGTAACGTTTCCAGCCGGTGCTCGATTTCCTTCAGGTCAATCGCGAATTCGTAGCACCATAGCGTCGCGCGTTTGCCGACCGTCGTTAGCTGGGCCGGCTGATAATGCGTAAAGCCCAGCGTTGGTATTGCTTTATATCTTTTGGCAAATTGGGCAAGCAAATTTATAACGGCCGCGAGCTTGCCTGCGGTGATTTGCAGGCCGTCTCGAATGATAATTAAGTCGGCGTTGTCGGTAATATCGCAGCTTGTCGCGCCAAGGTGAATAATAGCCGCCGCCTTCGGCGCCGCCTCAGCGAACGTATGAATATGCGCCATAACGTCGTGGCGGACCTTCCTTTCGTATTCAGCCGCCTTTTTGAAATTGATGTCGTCCAGATGCCGGGCCATTTCACCGATTTGCGCCCGGCTGATTTTCAGCCCCAGCTTCCTTTGCGCCTTTGCCAGTTCAAGCCACATTCGCCGCCAGGTGCTGAATTTCTTCTGCGGCCCGAAAAGCTCTGCCATTTCCTTGGATGCATTCCTCTCCACCAGCGGACTCTTATAAATGCTTGTATTGTCTGCCATTTTCAATCCTTTTCACTCCTTCGACTTCGCTCAGGATGGTGAGCGTGTCGAACCATTGGCGTTGGTTAATTTATTTTCGCATTCCATGAGCAATTTTTCAATTTCGTCAATATTTTTTTGAGACAGTATCCAATCGCCGGCGAAAGCGGTCTCGGCAATCTGGGCCGGTTTACGCGCACCCACGATTGCGGCCGTAACTTCAGGTCGGTGCAGCACCCAGGCAATCGCAAGCTGAGCGATGGTTTTGCCTGCTTTTTGGGCGATGGGTTTCAGTTTTTCAACAAATTCGAGATTTACGGAGAACTGCGGCTCCGTAAATTCGGGCATCCGCAGCCGATGGTCGTCCGGGGCAAGCGTAGCGAGGTATTGTTTGCTGAACTTGCCAGTCAGTAAACCCCGCTGCATAGGGCTGTAAACAACGACGCCTATATTGTGCTCAGCACAATAGGGAAGCAATTCTTTTTCAGTATCCCTGCGAATCATACTATACGGCGGCTGCAAAGACGTAACCGGCGCGATTTTGCGAATGCGGTCAAGCTGCCTGGTATTGTAATTGCATACGCCTATGAATCTGACCTTTCCCTCCTTTTTTAGGCGCGCCATTTCCCCCCAGCCCTCTTCGATATCGGCTTCCGGGTCGGGCCAGTGCATCTGGTAAAGGTCGATTGCCTCGATGCCTAAGCGTTTCAAACTGTCCTCAGATTCTTTGCGGATACTTTTGGCCTTCAGACAGCCGACCTTTTCTCTTTTTTCGTTCCAAAGCAAACTGCATTTTGTGGCGATGATTGGTTTGATTTTGGTTTGCTTGAGGGCTTTGCCGACAAGCTCCTCGGAATGACCGCAGCCGTATATCGGCGCGGTATCAATCCAGTTTATACCGAGGTCGAGTGCCCTAAGTATTGCTGCTACGGCCTCGTTATCGTCCTGCGGCCCCCAGCCAAACTGCCACGGCCCGCCGATTGCCCAGGTTCCCAGGCCGACGACCGTCAACTCTAAATCGCTATTGCCTAATTTTTGCGTTCGCATCGCCAAACCTTCCCAATCTTATATTCCGGCAATAGGATATTGCCGAAAGGCCGATTTGGCAATACTATTAGGTCTCGAAGAAGCCCTTTTTCTTGAGGAACTGATAAAGATACGACACGCCGACAAGTGTAACGCCTGTGGCCAGGAATGCCATAATCCTGTAAATCGTGCTCACGGCGCTCATATCGACGATAAAGGCCTTTAACAGCAGCAGGCCAAGGACGCACAAGCCAAGATATCGAAGCATTTCAAGTTTTCGCCAAAAACCACCTATAAGCAGAACAAGGCCGTAAATCGCCCAGGCCACCGACATCCACATGTGCGCAATGAATCTCCAGTTCCCCGCGAGCTGGCCATACAGGTTACGACATCGCCAATACTCGTATATCTCCTCGCTCAAAACAATCCATAATACTATTATCGCAAGCACGCTTAACATTACAGCGAATGGCTTCACTTCCGGCTCATCATCTTTTCTTCGATAAAGCAGATATGCCGATAGAAACAGCGCGTCGATAAATCCTACTGCCGCGATAAATGTCGAGTTGGCGAAAATGTAAAAGGCATCGTCGTGCGTCGCTGAATATAGAATCACCATAAAGCAGGAACCGACAACCGCCAGCCCTGCCGCCCATACCCTCGATAATGCGCCCCGCGGGCACAATGGCCGAATGACAAATCCCAGGACGCCGGCAGCGAACACGATTATCTGGCCCCTGATGAGCTGCGGGCTGATACCCTTCTCTCCTAAATTATAAACGCAGTGCCAATACCACTCCGCCGCGATAGCTGCGAGAAACATCAGGCCCATAACCGTATATATGACCTGCGACAAACTTCCATTTTCGTTCTGTCCTGATTCGGCAGTCAGGCGGTACTTGATATGGCAGCACAGCATTGACATTACGAAAATAAATACCACGGCAAAGTCATAGTTTACGAAAATTATAAACTTTCCCGTATGTAGTCGAGTCAGCGCAAAGGCAATGAATATGACCCCCGTAATTAAAGTAATAATAAAGAACACTTCCGTTGCCCTGCCCCGCGGACAGAAAGGTCTTATTGCAAATAAAAGAACCGCTGCCGCAAATATAACCGACTGACCTCGTGAGATGAAATGCAGGTCGGTTCCGGCCAGCAGATTGTATTTGCAGTGGGCCGCCCATTCGAATGATACAGTGCTGATGAGCACAAGCATGGCAACGGCATAGAGGACCTGCGACAAGATTCCGGCTTCGCTTTGAGGTATTCCGGCCAAACGTCGGTGCTTGATGTGGCAAATGAGTATCGACATAATAAATACGAGCACAGCGGCAAAATCCCGGTTTAGGAAAATAAGAAATTTTCCCGTATGAAGTCGAACAATCGCACAGGCAACGAATACGACGCCTGCCATTAAAGTAATAATAGAGAAAGCTTGTGTCGGCCTGCCCCGCGGGCAAATCGGCCTTATTGCAAACAAAAGGACCGCTGCCGCAAATATAATCGACTGGCCCCGTGAGATGAAGTGCAGGTCATATCCAACCTGCAGATTGTATTCGCAATGGGCCGCCCATTCGAATGTCGCGGCGCAAAACAGGACAAGCACTGCAACAGCGTAAAGGACCTGCGATAAAATTCCTTCCCTGTTTTCAGGCGTCTGGGCCGCAAGGCGAAAGCTGGTATGGCAAAAGAGTATCGACCCGACAAATACGAGCACCGCGGCAAAATTCCAGTTGGCGAAAAGTGTGAACCTTTCTGTATGAAGAGCAAAAAGCGCGCAGAACGAAAATAGCATGCCCGCCGTCAAAGTTATAAAGGCGAAAGTTTGTGTCACTCTGCCGCGGGGACAAACCGGCCATACCGCAAAGAAAAGGACCGCTGCCGCGAATATGATTAATTGGCCCCTTGAAATGAAGTGCAGGCCCGTTCCAACCAGCAGATTATATTCACAATGGGCCGCCCATTCTAATGTCGCGGCACAAAACAGGACAAGCACGCCGACAGCGTAGAAAATCTGCGCAATGACATTAAACGAATCGCCCGGCGAACGCGAATCTCTCCTATACCAAAAATGACACAGGAACAACGCGGCTGAAACGAACGCCCATATCCCGAAATCTGAATTAAATACGAGGCGAAATACATCGGTATGTATTGGAAGCTGTAAAATAAGCTTCAAACAAGCCAGGACAAGCGCCGAGACGCCGCCGATTTGAGTCAATATGCTGCGGTATCGGATGCCGATAAAAACGAGAATCGCGCCTTCGACGGCCCAGCTTAGTATCACGGCGTTCATTCGCCAGTATAATGGTATAGCCGTAGTAAGAAACGCAAGGCCGATTACAAGTAGTGTCTGCCGCAGGGCCTTATCGTCACGGCAGCGGATAAAGACCAGCCCCATCATCGCAAGATGCGCCGCGGACAATCCCCCCGCACACAGGGCAAGGCCCGTCTGATTCCGCTCAAATAGAATCGTCCACAGGTAATAAAACGTCCACGCTGCGTTAATCACTGCAAGCAGGACATCGTCTTTGCGTGCGTTGACTTTGTTGACAAGCCCGTAAAGCAGAGGAAGGACAAGATAGACGACGAAAAATATGCCAAGCCACCCGAGCGCAATTGCCATTTGGGCGGGTGGTTTCACGGCGTAAAGCTGAGAACGGAAAAACTTTTCGAACCAGCCGGTATACAGCAATAATGTCCCCGCGAAAGCCAGCAGGTTAATCGCACGCCACTTTCGCCAATAAGCGCACAACATAGCGCCGCAGCTCAGGACCAGGACGTAACTGAACAAAGGCACAGGCAGATTCTCGCCCGTCGAGACAATGACCGGGGTAAGAAATCCGCCAAGCAGCGCTAGAAAGACCGCGATTACCTCATTAAGCACAACCGCGTAAGTCATTGCCGCCGCGGTTATAATAATCGCGGTCCCGAAGGCCGGCACGGTTCCAATCAGCTCGTAGAAACGGTACGCCGTAAAGTCCGCCGCGTAAAGAATCGCAAAACCAAGTGCGGTCGTGCCCTTGGCGGCGATTTCATAACCGCGACGCCTCGTTATTTCACCGACCACTAAGCTGGCCAGCCCGGCGACAATCGCGATACCTATCCTGCCCCACGGGCCTATCCAGTAATTATCGTAGGCAAATTTGAGGAAAAATGCCGCTGAAATAAAAACGGTAATAACGCCGGCGATTAAAACCCACCGCGTTCCGATTCTTTGTTCGAGCGAGACCATCGCTTTTTTGGTCTTTTCCGTAGTTTGCCTGATGACGACTTGCGGAACTGGTATTGGCTGGGCAGGTATGTGTGGGGTAGGCGCCGGCGGCGGTTTTGGTTCTGCGAAAGGTGGTGGCGGCGGTTTTGTCTCTTCGAAAAATGAAGGAGGCGGAGCCGGTTTGACAGGCGTAACAGTTGCGCCCGGCCCTATCGGTGTGGCCGGCTCTACAGGTTTGGTGGGTGGTGGTTGAAAGGCGGACGATTTTTCCCATATCGGAGCAACCGGCCTAAATGACGGCGGTTGAGAGACAAAGGGCGGGGCTGGAGGCATTTTCACCTCCGGAGTAAATTGCTGCAAAACACTTTTTCTCTCCAGTCGGCCGCGTATCTCTTTGACCTTGTTAAGTGCTACGATACTGAGTATCAGCGCAATCGGCCCGCTGGAAATTACCACGATAACCAGCGGCACCACGATACATGCAATCTCTTCCATTTTTATTTCTCCTTATCAGATTTTAACACAAGCCGTTTTGAATTTAAAGAAAAGATAAATCGCCAGGAAAATGACGCTAATAGCAGCCGGCCAATGACCCAGGATGCTGAACATAGTCCGACAGGAATAAAGAGGAACTTCAGCCATAATAAATCCGGGCCCTTCCGTGAAGTGGTCTTTTCTGGCCAGCACCCTGCCGTCAGGTGAAACAATAGCACTGATGCCGTTACTCGTCGCGCGGACAACGGCATATCGCGACTCAATTGCCCTGTGAATGCTGTTTTGCAAATGAAAGTCTTTGATCTGTAACCAGTCATTGTTGAGAACAGCCACCAACGGAACTCCTTTTCTGCCGTATTCGCGGGAAAGCCGTGTGTAGCCGTCATCAGCGCAAATCATTGCACCGACGGCAAATCCGTCAATGTTAACTTGAGTCAGCCGTCCGTCGCCTTTCTTAAAATGTTCGAAATAAGCCAAGTATGTTTTCGTATATTCGCCGATTACCTGGCCGCAAGGGTCGATGAACATCATCCGGTTTTCATTTGTCTTTTTGTCCCCGTAGCCGATTGCAAGATATATGCTGTGGCTTCGGGCAATCTGAGCGAGATGTTCCAACTGTCCTTTTTGAGAGGCAGCCGGTAACCACAATACTGTTTCGGGACAAACTATTAAACGGGCTCCGTTTTCAGCCGCATTTATTATCGGTTCACTGAGAAGGGTCTTAAAGCCACGTTTCGATTTAATTCGGCCGTGCCGTTCGACGTCGGCGTTTGTCCAGCCGACAGCTGCAACCTTGAGCCGTCCTACGGGCTGACGATACTTGATAACTATGTCAGTTGTCGAAATAACCGCAACTATCGCGGTTATGCAAATAAGCGCCTTTCGCCAACTCTGCGGACTAACGATTAGCTTGACTACCAATGCCTGCAATGAGCCGAGGACAAAATTCACCCCCGTAAGTCCCGTAATCGAGACAAACTGAATCAGGGCGGGATATCGCGACCAGGGCCGAACCAGCGACGGCCCTGTTCCAAATCCCGGTAGAGCTGTAAAAAGGACCCAGTCGATTACAACAAGTAACGCTCCCGCTGCAATCGCTCCCGATATACCGGGACCGGCAAGCAGTTTTCCGAAAGCCCAAACCTCAACAATCATAAGAATCGCCCCAAAACCTGCCAGCGGTGCAACAAACAGGACGGGTAACCGCAAGACAAATAACTGCGGCAATATATAGGCAATGCTCATAAACAGACCCGCAGCAATCAGACCCAAGCTGCCGGCCCGTTTGCTTGCTCCAAGATAAAACACAGGTATCAAAGCAATAATCTGAAGTGGCACAAAAGCAGAATATATGGCCGGGATTGCCAGAAGTAAACCGCTGCATAATCCGATGATGGCACAAAGCCAGTCCGGCCATATATTGTCACTACCGCGACTATTTGGCATACGATACAACATAATACAAGGCAAATTCATAAACTCTAATCATACTGCATACTTCCTTGATTTTTATCTTCTTAATTCTTTTCGTATTTTTTCCGTCATTCTCATCAGGTTATTCAATTCTGTTTGATTAAGAGGCGACATTACCTTTCGCACCTGCTCGATGTAAATCGGCTGGACCTTCTCAAAAAGCGTCCTGCCTTTGGTTGTGAGTTTTATAATATTGAATCTGCGGTCTCTCGAATGGGCCGT
Organism: Sedimentisphaerales bacterium; assembly: GCA_016932095.1. Classification (GTDB taxonomy): domain Bacteria; phylum Planctomycetota; class Phycisphaerae; order Sedimentisphaerales; family Anaerobacaceae; genus Fen-1362. Next base: position 8,970 of record JAFGDN010000071.1, on the reverse strand, counting down.
GCGCTCGACAAACCCCGCTTTTTCCATCCGGTCAACAAGCGATGTGATATTCGCACGGTTGACGAGCATCATATCGCTGATTTGCGCCTGGCTTAGGCCGCCTTCATCGCCGCTTTGAAAATACAGCAGGGTTAACAGGTTAAACTGCACATCGGTCAGGCCGAATTGGCTGAAAAATGCGTCCGCCCGTTTTTTCATCATTGATGCCGTATAATAAACGTTCAAAAGCGCCTCGTGTGCCGTATCGACGAAGCCCTGTTTTAATCCAAGTTCCTCTTTCAAAACCATATTTGTTGCCCTTATAATAGTTCGCATATAAACTATATACTTATAAATCGGTTGTCAAGCACTTTTTCAAAATTTTTTGAAAATTCTTTTGATTACCACGATGGCCGTTCTATAAGTCACAAATCTTTTTATAACTTGATTAAAACAACACCCGTAGTTACCATAATTTTGTGAAAATGCCATTAACTAAATATGGCTGGCCGCAGGTGGCGGTTTATCCCTCGGCCATTTTGGTGTTTATGGTTGTCCTGTGGTTTGGGGCGCACCCGACAACGCCTGCCTGGGTCATTCAATATGTCGAAATAGCACTGGCAGTCATCCTTATTTGGGCATTGTCCTTCTTCCGCGACCCTGAGCGGCTTGTGCCCGATGACCCGAAATTGCTCTTGGCGCCCGCAGACGGCACGATAACCGATATCGAAAACGTTGATGAAAACGTGTTTATCAAGGGAAAAGCGCTAAAAATCGGCATTTTTCTGAGCATTTTCGACGTTCATATCAACCGCTCACCCTGTAAGGCAAGGGTCGATAAAATAACTTATAAAAAAGGCCAATTCCTGGACGCCAGAAACCCCGAATCAGGCCGGTTAAACGAATCGAACGACCTGTGGCTGACCAGAACTGACCCGCCATTCGATAAGCTCGTCGTCCGCCAGATTAGCGGTGCGATTGCACGCAGAATCGTATGCGACGCAAAACAAAGTGATGAATTGCTTGCAGGCCGGCGATTCGGTATGATAAAATTCGGCTCGCGAACCGAATTGTATGTGCCCCTGCGAGACGATGTTCAATGCCTCGTTAAAAAGGGCGACAAAGTCAAAGCGGGCCTTACGCCGATGTTAAAATATCGCTTCTAAACTATGAATAATTCCGGCGAATCAGAACCAAAACAATCAAATCCCAGGGCGTATGCCGCCGGCCCAAGACATCTGCGCCTTAAAACCGAATCCGCCAAAGAGAGCTTCCTTCGCCGTATGCGCCGACAGCGGCTGAAATACATCACCATTTTGCCGTCCCTCGTTACCATTATCAACGGCGCCTGCGGCTTCGCAGCCATAACCTTTGCCGGCCAGGCCGCCCTCTCCGAAACAGGTCAGTTTTCTTATCACCGCCTCACGCTCCCCTATTTCGCTCTTTCCGGCTATATGATTCTGCTTGCTATGGTCGCCGATATGCTCGACGGCCGACTCGCACGTATGAGCCAGAGCACCTCAAGCTTCGGCGGACAGCTCGACAGCTTGTGCGACATCGTCAGCTTCGGCGTCGCCCCCGCCTTCCTGATGCTCAAAATTATCGAACATAAGCTCAGCCCCCTCCCGGATACCGGCGTATCAGGCGTCATCATCAGCTTGCTTGAACGATTTATATGGCTTGCCGCCGCCGCGTATATGAGCTGTGCCGCAATTCGCCTGGCAAGATTCAACGTCGAAAATGAGGAAGATGAATCGGCCCACATGAGTTTTGTCGGATTGCCCACTCCCGCCGCCGCGGGCGTTATCGTCTCGCTGGTCGTTTTCCATTGCGAAACTGTCCCCGATATCTTGGCCCACCCTGACCGCGATTGGTCCACAGGCGGTGTAGTCAATTTTCTCCTCGATGACCTCTTGCTTTATCTGCTGCCGATAATCGCACTCGGGCTGGCCGTTTTGATGGTCAGCCGAATCCGATACATCCACGTTATAAACCAGTATATCAGGGGTAAAAAGCCCTTCGCTCATTTAATCAGGGTGCTTGTCTTTTTCGGCCTGATTATCTGGCATCGACAGTTCGCATTCGTTCTTATTTTCTGCGGCTTTGCCCTCAGCGGCTTTCTCAAATGGTTCTATTTCGCCGTTATCCGCAAAGGCCGTCTCATCCCCGGCCATTCCCCCGGCGCCGTCTTTGAATAAACTCTTTCTTCATTTTGTGTTCGATATTCCGTTCTCTGATACCCTTTTCTACGTTCTTTGTTCACTGTTCGACGTTGAATGTTCGATGTTCTTTGTTGCTCATTTTTTTTCTTAAAGTCCGTGAAATCTGTGTTAAACCTGTGAGATGTCGCTTCGCTATCTCATGGGTTACGTCTGTGGTTTTCTTCGTGTCTCGGCGGCAAAAATGGCGGGAATCAGGCCCTTTTTCTTAAAACCAAAGCGCCGAGTCCGAGCATCGGTTAATCGGGGTTGTCTAATATGCTCATAGAGGCATCCTATGGAATCTGTACCGAGCCGACGCTGCGCCGGATTAGCGCCCCGTCGAATCGAACTAATCAGTTACCATACAAAACCACAAAATCAGCAATTTGTATGGTAATTGCTTGAGACCAGTTACCATACAGAATACAATAAACCCATATTTGTATGGTAACTGAAAAGAGGACTATGCGATGAAGATTATAAAAGGTGTTTTGAAAGAAGAGCTCGGCAACTCTCTTCAAATGAAACAAAGCTTCGAGAGAGAGCTTGTCCGCCTGCCGAAAGGCAACCTCGTCAAAAAGACAATCAAAGGCCGACAGTATTACTATCTTCAAATCAGAAACCACGGCAAAGTGAGATTTATTTACAAGGGCAGGGTATCGCAGCGGGAGATAGAAAAGTACCAACAGGCAAAGCATTACCGCGCAAAATACAGGAAGCAATTGTCTGAGGTGAAAAAGCAAATCCGGTTTTTGCGGAGCGTGCTGCGTGGAAAAGAGCCAGTATGATTTATGCGTCGAAGTTCTGCGTCGTCTGAACAAAGCAGGCGTGCTAAAACATATTGTCCTTGTGGGCAGTTGGTGCACATTGTTTTACAAGTCCTATTTCGGGCACACAAGGTTCGCGCCTGTTCTGAAAACGCGCGATGTCGATTTGCTTGTGCCGCAGCCGTCGGCAATCAGCGTCAAGACCAATGTAGCGGAGTTATTAAAGGACCTCGGATTTGTTGTCGGCTTCAGTGCCCCACAGGGATATATCCGCCTGGAGCATCCGGCTTTGATTGTCGAATTTCTGGCCGTTGAAAAAGGCAGACCATCTGACAAACCGTATCCTTTGCCAAAACTGGGCGTCAACGCACAGCCGTTGCGGTTTTTGGAGATGCTTGCCAGCGACACCATAACAGCAAGAGTCGAAGAACTTTCGGTAACCCTGCCTCATCCGGCAAATTTCGCACTGCACAAACTGTTGATATTGCAAAGAAGACCAATCCGGCAAAAAGCGGAAAAAGACAGGGAAGCCGCCATTCGGATTCTCGAAGCCCTTGTTAGTAAGGGTGAACGGGACGGTGTTAAAAAAAACGGTTCTCTCGCTGCCCGCACGCTGGCAAAGAAAGATTCAAAAGGAATTGCAGGCCGTGGATAACAAGGATATCTCAGATATTCTCCTGTAGCATCCGATAGGATAAGCAACTGAAATTTTCGAGTTTTGCTGCTCGCTATTCGCTGTCTGCTGACAAGGCGGGAATCAGGCCTTTTTTCTTAAAACCAAAGCGCCGGGGCCGAGTATCGGGAATCGAGCATCAGTTAAGCGGAGTTGTCTAATACGCATTCTGATTATTTCTCGTGCAGTTGTAGTCGCAGGGTATGCTATGCACACCAAACTCCTCGTCGGGGGTGGCGTTAAAGGTGGGCACAGCCCACCCGGCAAAAACTCGGAGTATGCCGGATTATCGCGTTTCGCGCTACCCTGTTTTAGAATGCACGCGAGTTTTTTCATAAACCGTATTAGTTGGCTGAATGAAAGGCGGCGGCAATTATGGCTGCAAAAGCCCTTAGCTGCTCAAAAAATACCTCCAAGCTCGATTCGCACCCGAAATAATGCAAATCTTATGAAATGTTGCCTAAACCTTTCGTATGCCCCAAATTAACATCAATCGTTTCGCTATTTCTCAAAAAACACTTCTACGTCTAATAATAAGGCGTTTTTCTTCATTATAAATTGCAAAAACTTAAGTAATTCCTGTTACCTCTAAATAGGACGGCTTAAAATGTCGATGTCTCACGTTATTGCCCTTTTTCCCTTGGATAGAACGAACTCATTTACGAAACTTTAAAATGGAAAGGTCTATTTTTTCGGCTTTCCGGGCTGAATCCGACATATATTTTTTGATGAAAACGTTGATATGTTGCGAAAATCAAAACTAAGGTATGAGACGTGTCGCGGCTTCACTATAGTGGAAGCAATGGTAGCGGCCTCAGTAACGGTTGTCATCGCTATCGGTTCACTCAGCTACCAGTATTACAGTATCAAAAACAGCCGCATCTCTCAGGCCCAGATTACGGCAACACGCATAGGCCAGTTGCTCATCGAGGACTGGAAAAGCTCAAATGCGGACAGCGCTTACGACCCGTCAACGTTGGGCCTTGGATTCTATGCTATCACTACCGGCGAATATGGACAATACTACATCACGTTGGAAAATCAGACCTTTTACGCCATGCTCATAGGCGGAGATGTCCAGTATGACCCTGTTCCCAACATTACGCTTCGTCAAATCAACGTCAGGATTAGGTGGCGTAAGGACTACACACGCGGCCCTATCACAGCCGACGACCCTGAAGTGTCGCTCAATACATACGTCAGGTGCGATGAGGATTAAAATGAGACCAAAAGGACACAGTTGCAGCAGGCTAAAATCTGAATTCGGATTTACCCTCATTGAACTGATTATGGGAGTGGTCGCCTCTTGCATAGTTATGGTTTCTGCTGCGATGCTGGTCGCCAGCGGACAGAAAAGCTGGAACAAAACTTTCAACAGCGCCTACTCCGAAGCCCGGCTCGGCTCACTCGACTCGATGGTAGCGCTTGGAGCCGTGGGCAGAAAATCCAACAAAGGGGATTATTGCCTCTATAAACTGGTTTCCAACTCATACCAGCGGGCGGTTCCGGTCAGTAATCCTGAAGAGGTCGTGAGCGGGCAGGCCGTTGAGTTTCGTTACTGGAAAGACGAGCTTGATGAAGACCTTATGGATCCTGATGTAACCGCTACCGCATACGTCCTTTTCTATTTGAATGATGACCGGCTCAAAATGGATTTCGGTGATTATCCGCCAGGCGGCATCGATGCAGCCGGCCATATAAGAACCGGCGCAGGTATTACAACTGTTACGCTGACCGAAAACGTCTCAAGCGTCGAATTCAGCCACACTGCACGTAATATGACCGGTGATGGAAAAGGATGTATTCGAATGAAACTTCTCATTACAGACCCAGCCGATGGAACAACCAAAACCACCCTGGCGGCCACTTTAATGCGAAACGTCTGGCCTCAATAATCTAACGGGGGATTGACTATGAGCACCCTTTATCAATTACCAGGTATCGAGCGTCGAGTAACGAAAAAAGGTTTCGTTTTGCCGTTGGTTATGGTTGCCTTGATAATTCTCTCGGTCCTGGCCGTCGGAACGATGATGACAAGCTATCATTCGCGTATAGACGCCGTCAAAGTAAAGGCCCAGACAGAAGCAATGCTCGCCGCCGAGGCCGGCTACGAGGAGGCGGTCTTCTGGATGTGCCAGCAGACGGATATTCTCGGCGCCCTTCAAAACGGAGAAGGCGACAGGCCCGCACTCAATTTCGGCTCAAGCGGCTGTGTTGCCGAGGTGTCCTTCAGGGAATTTTTAGGCGCAAGACCCGTCTTCCAGATTACCTCCATGGGCACAAGCGGAAGGCCTGCTTTTATGAGGGTCGTTGACGTCTCCGTAATGCAGGAAACCGCCGGCTGGGCTATGGGCGCCTGCAGGGTCCCCACCGGTTCATCATCCAGCAGCGGTGTGTATTTCAAGACCGGCGAGATTGTCGATTTGCCTCTGCATATCAATAAAGCCAACGACAGCCCTGATGAGCGGGATATCTGGATAAACGGCAATCCACAGTTTCTCAGAAGGGTCGAAATGGGCGAAACAAGACGCACCTCAGGCGGCTCGGATAAATACTCCTCAGTTATGTTGTTGTTCGAGGGTGGAATTTACTTTGAGCAGCCCGATATCCGAATTGCCGATGAAGCAGCCGTCATAAGCAAGGTCAATCGCTTCCGTGACAGCACCGCGCTTTCATTCAGGTTTGCACCCCAGGGCCGCGCCTGTCTGGACATAAGTGCTACATCTGGTGCGCAGTTTGAACGTAGCGATGCCGTTCAGCTCGAATTCTTCGTTGATGCCGCCGGCATAGGAAAGGTTCGTATTACAAATCACTGCACCATTCTTGGCTACAGACGTAATTCCGATAGCAAAACCTATGATTATAGTGTTGTCCCGGGCTCAAACGGTTCTCAGTTCCAGCGATATTATATCTACGCCTATCACTATGCCCCCGACTCCAGCGACCCGAATTATGCGCCGCGCACTTACTCCGTCGCTGAAACGTACGTCAGCCAGCAGTTCGCAGGATATACGAGCGAGCCGGGCGGGCAAATCTACATTGACGGCGATGTAATAATCGGCAGCGGCGACCCTAACCTCCTTGACGATGATATGATTGTCAAGGGCAAGCTTACCGTCGTCGCCTCAGGAGATATCTGGATTGGCGATAACGTTATTGTTGACGGCTCCCACACTGCTGATGCCAACTGTGTGCCGACGGCGGATAACCCAAATGTCCTCGGCCTTATCGCACAGGGCGTTGTAAAAGTCGTTGACCCGGGTATGTCGAGCAATTCAACCGGCAGCCCGAATTATTATCGCGGCCCGGCTGTGGCGTCTGTGGCTGATATTAACGCGTCAAATCCAAGGCATTATTACAAGCCGATTGGAAACGGCACTCCGGACAGCAACGACCGGACATTGCCTGACCCGACCATCATTGAGGCCGCAATTACCGTCGGGGGAGGCGGCTTCGGAGCAGAAAACGTTCTGAGGAGTTCTTACGGGGACAGAAAAGAATTCAGCGACAGCGGGGATGTGCTCATTGTCAGAGGCAGTTTGACAGAAGTTGTAAGAGGCGTCGTCGGCGTCTTTAGTTCTTCCACGGGGGCCGTCCTTGACGGCTACGAAAAGAATTACTACATAGACAACCGTTTGATGACGGGCATCCTCCCCGCAGATATCTGGTTCACCGGTAAATACATCCCATCGCCAGCCGGCTGGCACGACCACCCCGTCGGCGAATAACACATTAATCCCTCGAAGAATAAAAAGGCCGTAAGAACTGAATCTTACGGCCCATTGGTTCGCTAAATTTTCGTTTCAAATCAAAACTTACCTAAGGAGGACGAGATGGCGGATGTATCCTGTACATCAAATGACATACGTTAAAAAAATACCCCCAAATCCGTGGTTTTTGTGCAAAAGCATCCTCCACCACCGCCAAATCCGCGGCTAACGGCAGGCACAATACAACCATTCCCAGCCCTATAGGAGATAACTCTAATTCCACGATACATCCCCCAAAGACCTGTTTTTATCATCGGCTTGCCGCTTGATTTTTATTAAGGAAAAGTAACAACCGGTTTCTTTTTAATCCCTCCGGCTCTTCAACCACATTATCAGCATTAAAAAGGCCTGTTTCGCAGCGCCTTCGTCCGATATGATTATTTTGTCCTGTTTGAAAGCGATTTGGTTAGCTCGCGAAGAACGTCGGCATTTTTGCCGAATGGCTTCAGAGCCGCTGTTGCTTCCTTTGCGAGCTTCTCAGCCAGCCCCCTCGATTTCTCCAGCCCGACAATCGCCGGATAAGTCGCCTTTCCCTGTTTGACGTCCTTGCCGCTGGTCTTGCCCAACTGAACGCTGCTTGCTGAAACGTCCAAAATGTCATCTGCTATCTGAAACCCAAGTCCGATTTTCAGACCGTATTCCCTGAGGCGTTTCAACTGCCGTTCATTGGCCCCGCCGCCTGTGGTGAGCATTGTCGAACCGCATATCCCTCCCATCGCCGCCGCACATCGAAACATCTTGGCGGTCTTGTTTGTATGAATACGTTGCAGCGTTTCCTTGTTCACTCGTCCGTTTTCGGCCTCTAAATCGGCCTTTTGTCCCGCCACCATTCCCGCAGGCCCCGCCGCCTCGGCAAGCTCAATAATCAATTTCACTGCCGCTTTGGGCTCGTTTATTTCCTTTGCCAGCAGTTCGAACGCCAGTGTCAGTAACGCGTCGCCCGTCAATATAGCCGTCGCCTCGTCGAATTTCCTGTGACAGGTCAGTCGCCCGCGCCTGTAATCGTCGTCGTCCATCGCGGGCAAATCGTCGTGGATAAGCGAATATGTATGCACCATTTCAATCGCCGCCGCCGCCGTCAGGGCGTTTCGGTTTACCTTGCCAGCTACAAGCTCGCAGCACCATAAAACCACCGCCGAACGAATACGCTTGCCTGGTCCTTCGAGGGCGTAACGAACCGGTCTTTTCAGCTCGCTTGCTACCCAGCCCGGCGTCGATAAAATTCGACCCAGTTCCTTATTGACTAATCGGACCTTGCTATCGAGTTGTTTCGCAAAATCTTTTTCAGCAACCGCCATAAAACCTGCTCTGAATTTCCGAACTATTGTTAAAATCCGATTTATTATTTATGATTTTCTCTTTATTATTTATTTATCCCGGCGTGGTCGGGATTTGAACTACAAATTATAAATCATAAATAATAAATAACAAATGATAAACCGGCGTATTCTTATTCTCGGCGTAACCGCTTCGGGCAAAGGCAAACTTGCCTTCGGACTCGCCAAATCCCTCGACGCCGAAATCATCTCAATCGACTCGATGAAGGTCTATCGCCGGATGGACATCGGCACCGCCAAGCC
>JAFGDN010000070.1 GCA_016932095.1 Sedimentisphaerales bacterium | reverse complement strand
CTGCGTTGACGATACAGACACCGATACAGATACGGACACAAGCACCGACACCAGCACGGATACGGATACAGGCACAGAAACCAGCACAGATACGAGTACCGACACAGACACGAGCACAGAAACGGATACAAGTACGGATACGGATACTAACACCGACACAAATACAAACACGGATACTGATACGGACACAGGAACCGGAACAGATACCGATACGGACACTGATACCGATACAGATACTGATACCGATACAGATACTGATTGTGATACCTGTTCTGCGTGGGTTGACCATTATCCAAATTCATTACCTTATTGTCCTGTGTGCAATGACGAAATGGGAAGATGTTATTCAAGCCATGTCTGGATAAAAGTGGAACATTCACATTTTACAGGCGAAGAACCAGCACATGGTGAAATGGGAATATGTGGAACTCCTATGGCTTATAATGTAAATGTGGGTGTTCATACGTTCTGCAGGGGGGATGGAGTGAATGTAAGTGCTATTATTGCTTGCGCAATTGATGTCGGGATGCAGACAAGCGATTGTATCTCATGCATATTGTCAGGGGGTGTGGATGAGTTTTCCTGCTGTGCGTGTTTAGTTGAGTTGATCACTGCCGATTACACTTGCGTAGAACCTCATGCATGTTTTTACATCGAGCAGTGTATCCATTGTTATGAATGGGAGAGTTGTTCCTTCCCGTATCAAGAAGATATTGTTGATTGGAAGCCGGGAATGAAATTCTGTTACCCTTAGTTTTGCTGCAATAAAAGGAGATAATAAATGAAGAAGACAATTATCATTATGTTCATAGCTTTTAACATTTGTATTATAGACAATGTATCAGGATTTCCAACCCATGAACAGGCGGAAAAACTTGTAGCGGCCGCTTGGAAGTCACCTCCTATAACTATGGATGTGACATACTGTGTGACATTTGAAGACAACACAAAAACCGAACAGGATATACGGAAGATATATGAAGATGCGTATGACCAACTTCATGGTACAAATGAAAAATCGTCACCCTATTTAGCACAACATAGGGAAGAAACAGTGCAAAAGAACGTCAGCCGTTTTCTTGGCGAACAAAAAGAAGGGGGGAGAAAAGTCACTTACAGAATTCGTTTCGAGGAAAATCGTCTTAGAGTAGATAGAGCCGATATTTGGGGTTGTTCGCTTAGGCCATTTGATTCCAATATACCCTTCCAGTTCTCCTCTATTGAGGTGGCAGACCCGAATGGGACCATTGAGCGATTTGAATATAACTATGAGGGCAAAAATGCAACAAAAAGAAGCATAAATATCAAAGAAAAACAAGACGTTTCAAAAGCCCCAGTAACAAGTTTTGCGATGATTCCCAATGCTTTATTTTTAAAAATGAAACTGGGAATTTCCAAAAGCGGCCTGCCACAAGGACCTTACGAAGTCAATACGACAAAAATAGACCAAATGTGTTCCGGTAAACTTGATGGTATGAGCATTGAAATCAGTCCCGATGAAAATGATCCTAATGTAAAAGAAAAGGTTCTAATGGGATTCTATGCAAAAGATTCAAACGATCCGTTTTTGAAATCAATTATGGTTTGTGCCAAGGAGGATTACTCAAGAGTTTATTACCATGAAACTCGTAATGTCGCAATGCACCAACTTATATCAACAAGAATATGTCGTGATTTTGATTCACAAGGATTTCCACACAATGTTATAGAAACAAGATATGACAAGGAAGGGAAAGTAAAGTATAGTGAGCATTATCAGATTCAAAATGTTCAAATAAATGTTCCTATTCCAAAAGAGACATTTACATTCAGTCCGCCTGTTGACTATGAGATTGTTGAAGTCGATCCTAATGGCACGAGAAAGATAATACGAGAAAAGGGTGGCTTTGAGGGTGGCGTTCAGAAGTTCAGAAAAGCTGCAAAGGCAAAAGATATCGAGGCATTAAAAGAACTTCTTGGATATGAGTCAGATAGCATTAGATTGATGTCTCTGCAGGTTCTGGAACACCTTTTGGCTAAGGACCCGAACGAATTAAAAGATACAGCAACGATTCTCAAAAATGACGAAGACCCAAATGTCCGTGAGGAAGCACAAAAAATCCTTGACTATATAGAACGTCTCGAGTCCGTTAAAAAGTCGCCTTTACCTGAAAAAAATGATATCAAGACCGAGCCGAACGATTCGTCAAATTAACGTCAGATCCCTGCCAAGTGCTCACCTGCCGGCTCGCGTCGAGAGACGCGGAGGCAGGCACGGGCATGCAAGTCCGACAGGTGAAAAAGGGAGTGCCCTTTTTAGGTTAGTCGCTCTCGCGGATTATTTTGGCGCCCACGGGGTTGAGGCGTTCCTCTATTTTTTCGTAACCGCGGTCGATATGATAAACCCTGTTGACAACCGTTGTGCCCTCGGCAGCCAATCCCGCCAGGACAAGGGCCGCTGAGGCACGCAAATCAGAAGCCATTACAGGGGCGGCTATGAGCTTTTTCACGCCCGATACAATTACCGCGGAGCCCTCTTTTCGCAGGTCTGCGGCCATTCGGGCAAGCTCGGCAACGTGCATAAACCTGTCTGTGAAGATTTTTTCGATAATAATGCTGTTGCCTTCGGCCAAAGCCAGTAAAGCCATAAACTGCGCCTGAAGGTCTGTAGGAAAGCCCGGGTATGGCTGTGTTGTAATATCGGTGGGTTTGACGGGACCTGAGCAGGCGACGATGCAGCCGGAGTTTTCGGTCTCGACCGTTACTCCGATATTGCGAAGCAGCGCGGCGACGGCCATAAGGTCGCCGAGCCGGCAGTTTCGTATGTGCAGGCAGCCCTTCGTGATGGCGGCGGCAACCATAAATGTCCCGCCCTCAATGCGGTCGGGTATGACCTGGTAATCGAAGGGTTTAAGCTGTTTAACGCCCTCTATTACGAGGCGAGGCGAGCCGATACCCGTTATTTTAGCCCCCATCGTATTGAGGCAGTTGGCAAGGTCGGTAATCTCGGGCTCACAGGCGGCGGATTCGATAACGGTTGTGCCTTTTGCCAATGTCGCAGCCATCATCACATTGGCGGTTCCCAATACGGTCGAGCCGAAAGGCCCGCCAAGAAAAATCTCGTTGCCACAAAGACCTCGCATAGCGTCGGCGACGATGTACCCGTTTTCGAGGCGGATTTGTGCGCCTAATTCCCGAAGGCCGCGAAGGTGAATATCGACCGGTCGATAGCCGATTGCGCAGCCGCCGGGCATTGAGACCTGCGCCCGACCGACGCGGGCCAGAAGCGGGCCTAATATACAAATACCCGCCCGCATTTTGCGGACAATGTCGTATTCACCGACGGGTTTGCCTATTGACGTCGAATCGATAGAAACTGTGCCATCGGATTCGGTAGATACCTTGCAGCCGATGTCTTCAAGCAATTGTGCAAAAACCGTTATATCTGAAAGCCGGGGAGCGCCCTTGAGCCGGGATTTCCCCGGCGCCAGGACCGCCGCGGCCATAATCGGAAGCGACGCATTTTTTGAACCATTGACGGTTATTGTGCCGCTCAATCGAACCGGTCCTTCGATGCGGAATACATCCATATTTATTTCCCTTGCAAAAACAGGCCCTGAGTTCTTTAATTTGATTCAATTTACCAAAAAAACGCTGTTTCATAAAGGAATCTTCTGAGGTGTTTAAAGAGATTATTCAAGAGCTTGCAGGCCAGGTAACCATCGTTGATTTAATCGTATGCCCGGCAGGGATAACCGTTCTGGCAATATGGCTAATCAGAACGTCTTTCGGCGTTCAATCGCTGGCCAATGCGCCTTCGCGGCGAAACAATATGCCGATACATCTGGCGTTAATACCGTTTATTATATGGATTGCTGCGTTTTGGGCGCTTGACTCCGCGAAAAAAACGGTTTTCCCGGATTTATCCGGCTGGCAGGATACCTTAACGGAGAATCTTATAATGATACTGGCGGCGGCCCCGCCGATTACTACAATTTTGGTCATAGGCCGGCTGCACTTTGCCCGCGGGCTAAAGGGCTTCGGACTTAATCCCAAAACAATCGGCGGCGACCTGCTCGCGGCATTGCTCAACCTGCTTGCGATTCTGCCGGTCCTTTTTGCCGCACTTTTCCTGACGACCATAGCCGGCAAGCTCATCATCGGCCCTGATTTTCATATCCAGCAGCACGAGGGGCTAAGGCAAATAACGGCCTATCCGCAGCTTTCAGTCCGGGTTTTGATTCTCATCGCGACGATTTTGATTGTGCCTGTTACCGAGGAAATGGTTTTCCGCGGGATATTCCAGACGCTTCTGCGGTCGTATATCACTCGGCCCTGGCCGGCGATTGTTTTAACCTCGCTTGTTTTCATCATCTTTCACGAAAACCCGCAGCACTGGCCGGCGCTGTTTATGCTTTCCCTGTGCCTGGGCTACTCATACGAAAAAACCGGCTCACTTTTTCGCCCGGTTTTGCTTCATTCAATGTTCAACGCCTTAAGCGTCTTCGTCGCCTTAGGTCAATAAACCAGCCGTTTTTTGAGGCGTCTGACGGCAAAATACCCGATGACAAGGGTGAAAACGATAATGTAAAGCAGGTCAAACAGCAGATGCGGCGAATACCGGTGCGTGCAGACAGCGCGGACGAGACGAACCGAATGAGTAAGCGGGACGACCTCGGCGAAAGGCCGCACGTAACCGGGCAGGTTTGAAATGGGAAATACCACGCCCGAAAAGAAAAACATCGGCGATATTAAGCCGGTGAAATAAAAATTGAAATGGTTAATCGTCTTGACAAATGACGTCACCAAAAGAGCAAGCGTCGAGAACATCAATCCCGTAATGAAGCCGACAAACGGCGCAAGCAAACTCTTCGGCAGCGACACTATGCCGAACAAAGCCAGTATGCACAAGACCGCGAACGAGAAAAACAAACCCTTGGTGCCCGCCCAGAGCATTTCGCCGATAATGAGGTTATTGGCCGTGACAGGAGCGGCCAGCATCCCGTCGTAAACCTTCTCAAACTCGAGCCGGATAAACGTGCCGAACGTGCACTCGAATGTCGCCGTAAACATCGCCGAGGTCATAAGCAGTCCGGTGCCTAAAAACTCAATATAGGCAAGCCCTTCCATCGACTCAGTTATGTATTTGCCGAGGCCCAGGCCGATACCCGCTAAAAACAAAATCGGCTCCAGGAATGGCGGCAGGCCGTTGCTGAAGATGTTCTGCGTATAGACCCGCATATGGCGAAACCAAACGCCATACAATCGGCTGGCAAGCGGAGGATAGGGATAAGCGTTATTGTTTCTCATTAAGCTCCCTGCCTGTTGCCTTCAAAAAGACGTCTTCGAGATTGGTCTGTCTCAAAAAATAATGGGCGCCTTCGAGTTTTGCCGCCAGCCGTTTGAGCCGGTCGGCGTCGTTGCTGTAAAGTCGGGTGCTTTCCTGGCCGCGGTCAACACGAATCCCGGTTTTAACGGGTTCTTCAATGTCGCTTATCGCGTGGCTGCCGGTAAGCTCAAGCACGAATTTTTCGATGTTTCGCTCAAGCAGCTCCGCGGGGGTTCCCTGTATTACTTCCCTGCCCCTGTCCATAATCAGGACCGCATCGCACAGGGCGAAGGCCTCCTCCATATAATGGGTCGTCAGCAAAATGGTCGTGCCCTGCTTTTTAAGCTGTCTGAGCTTGTCCCAAATCAGGTGTCGCACCTGCGGGTCAAGGCCTGTTGTCGGCTCATCGAGGATGAGCAGTTTCGGATTGTTGAGAAGGGCGCGGGCGATAATCAGCCGGCGTTTCATCCCGCCCGAAAGATGCTTGATGCTGGCCTTGCGTTTTTCCGTCAGTTCCAGGAAATCGAGCAGGTACTTTATTCGTTCATTAGTATTCTTTGCCGACAGGGCATAAAACTTCGCGTAAATCCGCAGATTTTGAACTACGTTCAGCTCGTCGTCGAGATTGTCATCCTGCGGAACGACGCCGGAAAGATATTTTATGGCAAGCTCATCGGTTACAGGGTTATAACCGAAAACATTGACGCAAGAGCCGTTTGAGTTGTCGAGGGTGCACTTGCCATAGATGATTTTCATCATCGTGGTCTTGCCCGCCCCGTTTGGCCCCAAAAGCCCGAAGCAGGTGTTGGCCGCGACATCGAAGCTCAGGTCTTGTACCGCGCAGACCTTGCCGAAGTTCTTGCCGACGTTTTGGACTTTTATAGCAGTTTGAGACATACAAAAATCCGGCACACAGAGTTGCCTCAGACAGGATATACAACTCTTGAGGAGAATCGCCGGCTGATTCGCTAAAACAGCAGAAGCACTAATCCGATAATCAAAGCCGCCGGGAATAAAATCCTGAAAAGTTTGCCGTATTTTTCATACCAGATCGCTGCCTCGCCCGGTTCGACAAACCTGTCTAAAGGGACGATTTTATACGCAACAAGCGACCCTATTCCCCCGCCCACTATCGCTATCAGTTCTAATATCGTATTCATAGGTCTGTTTCTCCTGTCAAGCTATCTGTCTTTTTTAGCTCCAATCCTTAAAACGAGTTCGATTACTTGAGACCCAGCACGTCGGTCATTGAGTAAAGACCCGCTTTTTTGTTGATGAGCCAGTCGGCGGCGCGAAGTGCGCCTCGTGCAAAGGTGTCCCTGCTGTTGGCCGTATGCTCAAGCGTAATCGTCTCGCCCGGCGTGCTGAAAAGTATCGAGTGAACGCCTGTTATATCGCCCGCGCGAACTGCGTGCATACCAATTTGGCCTTTGGCGCGAAGGGCGTCTTTACCCTGCCTGCCGTAAACCAGAGAATCGGGATAAGGCCTGCGCGTCGCCTTGCAGATATTCTGCGCCAGCGTAAAGGCCGAGCCGCTCGGGGCGTCCTTTTTAAAGCGGTGGTGCTGCTCTATAATTTCAATGTCGTAATCCGCGCCCAGCATCGCGGCCACTTTGCCGGCGAGCGCAAAAAGCGTGTTCATCCCGACGCTCATATTAGTCGCGCAAACAATAGCTATTTTCGATGATGCGCTCCTGATGGTCTTATGCTGTTTTTCGCCAAGCCCCGTCGTGCCCAGCACCAAGGCCGCGTTTTGCTTAACGCAGTAATCAACCGTCCTCTCGGCGGCCTCCGGCAACGAGAAATCAATCACAATATCGGCTTTTGCAGGATAATCTGCCGCTATCGCTACGTTAAGCTGCTGGATACCCGCTAAAATGCCGGCGTCCTTGCCGATGTCAGAATGCCCCTCCTTTTCGATTGCGCCGATGACCTCAAATCTGCCTTCCCCGCCGGCAAGGGCCAAAATACGCCTGCCCATACGGCCCGCCGCCCCACATACCACAAGTTTTGATTTACTTTTCGCGCTCATCTGCTTTCATTCCTAAAGACGGGATGATTTTAACCGCTTTAAGATACGCTTACAAGCCCGTTTTCGGCTTGAATTCCACACCTCAAAGGGAAACGCTAAACATCACAGAGACAGAAAACAGCCAAAACAGAGACACTGCTTTATGAACGAGAATATGGAGTATTAAAACCAAGGTTCTGTCTTCAACTGCCGGTTATCCCGCAGAGCGGACGGGGATTCGGAAAATACAGAAACGGCCTGAGAGTAAAACCTTATTCGGGGATTTCGTAGGGGTGGCAGCGAATATCGGCGTACTGAAAGCCGGTTTGGATGCGTTTCCTTTGCTCTTCGAGCCATTTGTCGATTCCGATTTCTTTTAAGCGTTTGCCGTCAGGAATAAGAGTGGGATACCCTTTTGCGAGCGCCTCAATACGGCGGCAGGGATACTGGTCGCAGAAAGGGCAGATATCGATTTTTATGCTGCGGGCACATTTTCTGATTGAGCAGTCAGGATAACCGCCATTTTGCCTGCAGCCGGGACAGGACTTGTCGGGGTCACAGATATTATTGAGAAATTTCCAGAACTCGTTGAAACCGGGGATTTCAACACCCCAAAAATCATATCCCTCCCCCGTCATCGCCTGCTTGAGCGCTTCCGCACGCTGTGGAATACGTCCTCGCTGTGCGCACAGTCCACAGTATAGTCCGCAATAAGTAACCAAAGTCAGCTCGGTCATAAGTGCAAAATTATAACCACCGATAGCGTTGGATGCAATCAACTCTCTAATATCTCCAGAAAGGAACACCCCTCTGATGAAAAAAACTATGCCCTTTTCAAATAGCAATCGAAAAGATGCACTGTTCGCTGAACCTTTTAGTTGAAAGGGGACGATATGGCCTGTGCCGATATACAAAACCGGGGCACGGCGGCGCCGGTAATCGTAATCGGGTTTGTGGTTTTTGCGCTGCTGATTTGCTTGTTCGTAACCATCGCGGTTACTTGGCTTTACTGCAGGATTTTTTCAAAGGCCGGTTATAACTGGGTCCTCGGGCTTGGCGACCGGCCTGTCCTTCGATATTTTCTTGTTATCAAAGGCGTTATCGTCAGAACAGGCCGGTTTTGTTTCATAATGGTTACTATAACTCTTTCAAAAATCAGTCAGTATGAGTTATTTACTTGTTTTGGGCATCTATTCTTAGAAGAAAACGGGGGCTGTTTGCCCTGAGCGGAGTCGAACGAGAGTCGATTTTACTTTGCCGCCGACAAAGCCTTGTCCAACTGTGTCTATCTGTGTCCATCTGCGTTTTTAGCGTCAAAACGCAACTTTGCACGACACAAAACCTTTGCATACAAGCGCATACTATCACATAGTTCGATTCTTAACGTAAAAAAATGGCTTTTCGATGTGGCAAAACAACGTTAATCTGGGCAAGATTTGCGATGGTTTGTTTGGAATTTCTTTTTTTGGTAATTCAGGTTTGTTTCGAGTTTCAGATTTAGGATTTCGGATTTTGAACCGACCGCTGAACGCTGATTTTTGTTACCGGTTCTGTAAAAAACCGCTATAATTCCATTACGTTTGCAGAGAAATCCGCCTGAGGCGGATAAAAAGCCAGTGTTGATACTCCCTGAATGAATGGGCTTAAACTCAGACACAAAAAGGACTTTGTTGATTTGCCTGATATTGGCGTTGGCGACGCTCGGCGTTTATTATCAGGTTTACGGCTTTTCGTTCGTTAATTACGACGACGCAGAATACGTCTGTCAAAACCCGTATATCAAAGAGGGCCTTACGCCTGCCGCCGTCAGATGGGCCTTCACGACGGGTTACGCATGCTTCTGGCACCCTATAACATGGCTTTCGCACGCACTGGACTGGCAGTTGTTCGGGGCCAAGCCGGCGGGTCATCATATCACCGCCGTTTTTATTCACGTCGCAAACACCCTGATTATGTTTTTAGTTTTCAAAAAATTAACAAAGGCAATCTGGCCAAGTGCATTTGTGTCGGCCTTGTTCGCCATTCACCCCCTGCACGTCGAGTCGGTGGCGTGGGTTTCGGAACGTAAAGACGTGCTGAGCACGTTCTTCTGGCTGCTTACAATGTGGGCATACGCGAGATACGCCGATAAGCCGAGTGTAAGCCGGTATTTGCTTGTGCTCGTGTTTTTCGCCCTCGGTATGATGTCAAAGCCGATGCTGGTTACGCTGCCGTTTGTGCTTTTGCTTCTGGATTACTGGCCGCTCGACCGGTTCCGAAATAAAAACGAAGAATTAAGAACCGAGAATGAAGAATTAAGGAAAAAAGCTCTAAATTCCAAATTCTCAATTCTGAATTTAATTTTTGAGAAGGTTCCGCTGTTTGCAATGGCATTTGGAGCAAGCATAGTCGCATATATCGCCCAGAAGCAGGGCAAAGGCATACCATCGGGTGAAAATTTCGCTTTACCGATTCGCCTCGCCAACGCCTGCATTTCTTATATTCAGTATATAATCAAAATGGTTTGGCCCGCGCGCCTCGCGATGTTTTACCCGCACCCCGGCAGGGACGTATCAATTTTATTCGCCGTTGTATCGGCTGTTGTCCTGCTGGCGATAACGATTTTGATAATTATATTTTCGAGGAATCATCGATACCTTTTCACGGGCTGGTTTTGGTATATCGGCACGTTCATGCCCGTCATCGGCATTATCCAGGTGGGTAACCACGCGATGGCCGACCGTTACAGCTACGTTACGCTGACGGGCTTATTTATTATTATTGCCTGGGGGATTCCGGAACTGCTTTGCCGATGGCATTATCGAAAGCAAATCCTGTGGGCGGGGGCTGTTGCGGTATTGGCTGCGCTGGGGGTGAGCGCGCATATCCAGGCCCAATACTGGAAGAATACGATAGCGCTTTGTGAGCACGCGCTGAAGGTGACGGACAAGAATTACAGGGCGCATTTCTGTATTACGCTGGTGTTATTGAAGCAGGGGCGGTTTGAGGAGGCAATCGAGCACGCAAACGAGGCGATACGCATCGAGCCGAAGTGCTATGAGGCGTATAATAACCTGGGTGTGGGGCTGTGCCGGCTGGGCAGGTTCGACGAGGCGATAAGCTGTTATGAGCGGCTGCTTACGATGAAGCCGGATTTCGCGGTGATGCGAGAGAACCTGGCGGCGATATTTGTGACGACGGGCAGGTATAATGAGGCGATAGAGCAGTGCAGAATCGTGCTGAAGACGATGGATTTAATTCACACGCGGAAATTTCTGGGGATTTCGCTGCTTAAGCTCGGGCGATATCCTGAAGCGATAGCGGAATATCGCAAGGTTTTGGCGATGACGCCTGGCGACCCTAACGTGATGAGCAAGTTAGGCAATGCACTGGCGCGAAACGGGGAATATGACGAGGCAATCACGATTTCCAATAAGGCGCTGGAAATCGCGCCGGGGCTGACTGAAGCGAATCTTAACTTGGGATTTGCGTTTATCGGCAAGGAGAAATACGCGGAGGCGGTGAAGGAGTATGAAAAGGTTTTGAAAGCAGAGCCGAGAAACGCGATAGCGCAAAGCGAGGCAGGGGTCGCATTATTCAAACAGGGGAAATTAGACGAGGCCGTCGCGCATTTTAAGCAGGCGCTTCAAATTGACCCAAACAACTCGGCGGCGAAAACCAATCTCGATTTTGCGCTGGCTGAAAAGGAAAAACTTCAGAAAAAGGATACAACGGGAGCGTCCGGTGAAAGTATCGACGATGCGACAAATTGACCGATTGTTAGGCGTGCCGGCCTGTTTTCTTCTGACTGCCGTTCGCAAGCTGCTGCCTTTTCTGAAAAAACCCCGGCCCCAAAAAGTCAAAAGCATTCTTTTTGTCAAGCTCGCCGAGCAGGGAGCGACCGTCTTGGCCGACGCGGCGATTCGACGGGCGGTGCAAATGGCGGGAAAAGAAAACGTGTATTTCCTCGTCTTCGAGCAGAACAGGTTTATCCTCGACGTGATGGATATTATTCCGCAAGCCAACGTCATAACGATTCCCGACGCAAGTTTTTTGTCGCTGCTTATCGGCGCAATCGGGGCGATGCGTCGAATCCGCAAGCTGCGTATTGACGCGGCGGTTGATTTTGAATTTTTTGCGAGATTCTCGGCAATCCTGACGTGGCTCAGCGGTGCGGGCATTCGGGTCGGGTTACACGGTTTTGGCGGCGGGGCTCCCTATCGCGGCGATTTGATGACGCATCGGCTGAACTATAACCCGCACCTGCATACCAGCCGGATGTTCGAGGCGATGGTTGAGGCGATTAAGCTGCCTGCCGAAGAGACGCCGCGACTGAATATGGACCCGCCAAAACCGCGTCGCGTGGAATCGCGTTTTACGCCCGGCCGGGAGGAATTGAATGAATTTAAAGCGGCGCTCGAAAATCACGCTGGAACAAAGAATTATTCGCCGCTGATACTCCTCAACGCCAACGCCTCTGATATGCTGCCTCTGCGCCGCTGGCCGACGCAGCGTTATATAGAGCTTGCCCGCCGGCTAATCGCAAAATCGTCGGACGTGCATATTGCTTTTACGGGCGCGCCCAATGAGGCCGAACATTCGCAGAAACTTGTCGAGGCGGTCGCAAGCCGGAGGTGTTTTTCTATGACCGGCAAAACCACGCTGCGGCAACTTATGATGCTCTATTGTCTTGCCGATGCGCTGGTAACCAACGACAGCGGCCCGGCGCATTTCGCCACGCTGACGAATATCGAGGTCATAACGCTGTTCGGGCCGGAAACGCCCCGGCTGTTCGGCGCGGAGACGCCGCATTCTCATATTATCTGGAAGGATATTCCCTGCAGTCCCTGCGTAAGCGCATACAATAACCGCATTTCGGTTTGTAACGATAATATTTGTATGAAGCGAATCAGCGTTGACGAGGTTTTTGATTTACTGTGCGGGCTGTGCAAGCTGTAAAAGCGAACGTTGAATCGAAGTTCTCCGCCTTTGCCATAATCATTGCCTGTATTGCGGCCGTGTTATATCTGCCGGTTCTCAGGGCGGATTTTGTTTATGACGACCTTCAGCAGATTGTTGCCGACGACGCGGACCCATACGCTGGTCTGGCCATTACTTATGATGGGATGGGAATGACCGCTGCCGCCGAGGAGACCTTTCGTAAAGCCATTTCTTTTGACAGGCGGTACACCAACTACGACACCCTCACGCAATCGCTTCTCTAAACGGCGCAAGCAGGCAGGTAAACTTCAGGCCGTAGCCGACAGGGTGCTTGCAGGACAGAAAGCTGTTATAAAATAACGGACCGCCGCAGCGATAAAAGTGTAATTATGGCTTGGCCCAGAGGCAGACGGTGCCGATGATTTCTTTTTCGTCAATAACAGGTTCCGTAACGATAATGTAGCCGTTGCGGAATTTGAATCTGGCTTTCGTAGGCGGCGGAGGTTTGAAGGTGGCCTGGTTGACGTCTCGTCTGTAGTAGGATGCGAAGAGGTTGCCCTGGCCGTCGTAAATGCCGGCGAAAACCACAAAATACTGGATTTTAAGCGAGTTGAGGATGTCATTTGCGTCTTTTATGTCATTGAAGGCCAGCGAGCATTTGATGTTTGATGAAATCATCTTTGCCTGCACGGAGGTGTCGTAGAAGAGAGCTTTTTTGGCGGAACACCACTTCCAGGCCGAATATGAAATGCTTGTGAACAGCGTGCCGAGAAACATACCTGTTGCAAAAGTGATTACAATCGTTCTTTTTTTCATACCGTTGTTCATAAAGACATTGTTTGCGAATCGCCAATTTACAACCCGTCCTCGTATGAAGTCGCCGCACGTATAACTTCGCTGACATATTCCAGGGATGAGAGCAGGCCAGATTATTTTCGGCATTTGACGGGCGGCACTTAAAGATTATCACTGTGTTGAATAGGCCGAAAAATCCAGATTTGATGGAAAGGTGTTATAAAAATCATCGGGACAGAGCTGATACGCGGTGTTGAGATATTTGCAGACAACCACGCCTTCCGACGCAAAAACATCGGTGTTCTGCTCGCGGAGTACGCCCAAAAACCGCTTTTTTTTGTTTTTAATCGACCTTCAGGACGGAGTTTAGGTCGCCGTATTCGTTGGGTTCGGTCTTTTTGTTATGCGGGTCCTGATGCCATTTCCCGTCAACAACGAAACGGTACTTATAGACGCCCCTGGCCAGAGGAATGGAAACCTGCCAGGTTCCATCGTTGGCCTTGCTCATAGGATTTTTTTCGGGCTTCCAGCCGTTGAAATCGCCGGCGATGTTGACGGATTTGGCGTTGGGGAAGGAAGCGACGAAAAGAACGCTATTTGCAATGCGGCGGGGGCCTAACGACTGTATGGCAACGGGTGCTGCGGGTTTGAACTCTGGCCCCGATACGGGCTGAATACTGTCTTTTGATTTGAATTTTACGGTTTTTGACGGTTTCATAACTTACTCCTTTAAGAAAACCACATAACCAATTCTTTGAAAGTTCCTGGAACTCGCTTAAAATTATAAACTACGTTATACTAACGCGGCAAGTTCTCATAGTCAATTATAATTTGCAAGTATTTTTTTCGTTTAAAAAGGCGTTTGAAACAAAATCTGCGAAAAAAGCGGGTTCGAAAATTCACAAAGTTGGAAAAAAATGAATTCAGGATGATTAAAAAAGAACCGATTAAAATTATAGGCGTAATAATATCAAAGATAATATGACAAGGAGCTGGTTAAAGTGAGTAGTAACAGCACAATAAAGTGGCCGACGAATACAGGTATTCATCTCGAAGAGTGGGTTGACTTCGATAATCAGGTCCATAAGTTTTATGAGCCGGTTTACCCGGGGCCGTTCACGGATGAGACGTTTACAGCCGTTTCCGAGAATGATGAAAATAGGGAAGAACCTGAAAAGCAGCAAATAAAAATTGAAATGCTGCCTTATTAGGTTTAGATGGAAATAGCTGACTGAGGCCGGCAGACCTGGGTATTCTTAAAAGAGGCAGGCAAAATGACCGGCGATATCGCTGATTTCGGTATCGCCGGTCATTCGTTTTTATCCCCGGCCTAAATGCTGACAGCAAACATGTAGTTCAGTTTGCTAATTTCAATAGGTTAATATTCGATTTCCTCGAATGCGACGCCGACGGATATTGAGGCGTCATCAAGCAGGCCTCCGCGGTCAACTCGGACGACTTTACCGCTTTTAATGCGAGCGAAGCCGCCTTTTTTCTTTGCCAGCGTCATCGTCCGTGGGAAATTAAGCTCGACTATATTGCCGGCGTTCAATGGCGTAGTGGCTGGAAGGCGAAGCAGGACGCCTGTCTTGCTGATGTTAGCGCTTCGGCCGTTGATAAACCGGTTCGCTTCGGGAAGCCAGACGCTGACGGGCCAGGCCACTTCAGTGCGTAAACTTTTCCGTTGCTCTACCATCGTCTCCATTCTTTTATCTCCAAAATTGAGCACATATTACAGAAGAATTTATCGGCAGCGTTAATCTGGGAAGTTTAGCAAAAATGGGCAATTTGAGTGAATTGAAAAAATATTTTTTCCTTTTAGAGTATTTCACTTTCGGGATTGATTTTATAGGACTGTTGACTAAAAAACATCCGGGGTCTAATACCAATTGAAATTAGAAAGTGCGCTTGGCGTAGTTGCGAACGACCTGTCCGCCGCCTTGGCTGGTGTAGCGGAATCGAAGCAATCTGGCTTTTCAGATTGCCACGGCCTTTTTCAAAGGCCTCGAAATGACAACTCGCCCTTTCAAAGGCGCATATATTTAACGCAATTGGTATTACAGGGGATTTAGAGGAGCTTGCCGGCTTTGGTATCAACCAGCCAGGAGATTTTCTTGAGGGCTTGCCAGAGATAATGGACGGGGTAACGAAGCTCTTCAGAGGGAAAATTAACAACATCTTTTAAGATTTGGGCTTTCTCCTTGCCTGTTACGATGATAATCAGCCGTGAAGCAGAGCATAGGGCGGGCCGGGTGAGTGTGATTCTATTGACTGGCGGGTCGGGCGGTTTCTGGTCGTTGATATAAACGGGGCAGGCGATTTTGGAGGTGTTTAATAGGGCATCGGAATATGGCAAAAGCGAGGCGATGTGGCCGTCGCCGCCCAGGCCGAGAATAATGAGGTCGAATCGCGGCAGTTGGCTGGCCTTTAGGTGAAAGACGCAACGAATCGTTTTTTCGTATTGGCGGGCGGCTTTTTTGATGTCTGCAAGGTCGGTTGGAACCGGATGAATATTTTTTTCGGGTATTGGGATTTTACAAAGGAACGTGTCTGCTGCGAGCCGGTAATTGCTCAAAGGCGAGTCGTGCGGGACGTATCGCTCGTCAGCCCAGAAAATATGGATTTTACTCCAGGCAAGCGCCTTTGCTGCTGGGTCTTTGGCCAACAATTTGAAGAATTTTTCAGGACTCCGCCCGCCTGGGATTGCGAAATTGAAACGTGTTTGGGTTTTTAAGGCCTTTTCAGCAGAAGCGATAAAAATTTCAAGACACCTGCCGCCAACCGCGTCCGCATCGGCAAGGACCTCGATATTCGGTTTTTTAGCGGCTTTTTCAGGTAATTTGTTCAATGTTCCAGAGAAATGCCTTGATGCCTTCGGCGCCGAGGCGGGAGCGTAAATCAGCGATGATTTTCATAAGTTCTGCGGCCTTTTCGGGGTCGGTAATGGCTAATGTGCAGCAGTTGGTTTCGGGCCATACCTCGCTGTTGAGGTGCGGCTCGCTGAGCTTGCCTTTACCGAGGGTATTGGGGAATTTAGTATAGGAGTCAACGCCGGCGGTAGCAATCGCCTCGTTTATGTCCTCGTCTATGGCCATATTGTGAACTATCAGAACGGCTTTCATATTACTCCTGCGGCAATGGGAAGTTCCTTTTTGGAGCCAACTGTTTAGGGTGGAAGCCCTCGAATATGCTGTAAAGCGTGGGCATAAGAATCAGCGTAACTACGGTGCCGAAAATCAGGCCGGAGATGGAAGTTATGGCGAATGGAACCCATATCTCTGAACCGCTGCCGCGAGACAGAGCCAGGGGCAGCATACCAAGCATCGTGGTGATGGTGGTTGAAAGGACCGGACGCAGCCGGCTTTTGCCGCCTTGAATTATCGCCGTGTATATGTCCAGGCCTCGTTTGCGGAGAATCCCGATGTAGCTGATGAGGACAATGCCGTTATTGACGACTATGCCTACCAGCAGAATCAGCGCAATAAAGCTGATGACGTTCATTGTCTGTCCCGTCGCCACTAGGCCGATAATGACGCCGATGATGCCGAAGGGAATTGAAAGGAAGATAATGAACGGGTCGCGGAAGCTCTCGAACTGCGAGGCCATAACCATATAAACCAGGACCATACCGAGCGCCGTGGCCATAATGAGCAGCCGGAAGGCCTCCTGTTTTTCTTTTTCAGCGCCGCCGAATTTGTAGCCGAAGCCCACCGGAGGCGGGATTTTGGCCAGGGCGCTTTTTGCGTCTTTGACAACGTGGCCGAGGTCGCGGCCCGTAACATCCGCCGATACAGTGATGTATCTTGCCTGGTCTTTTCTTTCGATTTTCGTCGGGCCCAGGCCCGTTTCGATTGCAGCGATGTTGGCAAGAGGGACCTTTGCGCCCGAGGGCAGGTCAATATAGACATCGCGGAGGTCTTCGAGTTTGGTCCTGTCTTCAGGTCGCAGGCGGACTTCGACGTCGTATTCGTCGCCCGCTTCGCGGTATCTTGTGGCGGTGTCGCCGGCAAAGAGGGTTTCGATGGTTTTGCCGACAGAGCGGACGTCGAGACCGAGGCGGGAGGCCTTGTCGCGGTCAACGAGGACCTTGACTTCGGGATTTTCTTCTTCCCGGCTGATTTCAATATCGCTGACGCCCTCGATGGCGCTGATGGCGTTTTTTACGGCCTCGGCGTATTGCCGGCCCGCTTTCATATCGTGGCCGTAGAGTTCGATGGCAAGCTCGCGGCCGCCGCCGAACATAATGGACATAAGGGGGTCTTCTGAGCTGAAACGAACTGTCGCTCCAGGGAGTTTCCCCGCGATTTTGCGCAGCCGTTGGATAATCTCGGGCGGCGATGCGTCGCGGTCTTCCTTATCGACCAGGCGAATGAACGCAAAACCCTTGTAGGACTCATCCTGTGCCGCGAAGGTGTTTCGAACGCCGCCGAATACGCCCCATCGAACAAAAAGGTCTCTTTTTTCGGGAGTGTTGTTGTTGATGATAGTTTCGAGCTGCCTGCCGACCTCGCCGGTGCGCTCGACCCTTGTGCCGATGGGCAGCTCGTAGGAAATCATAATGCGGTTCTGGTCTTCTTCCGGGAAAAACTCAGTGCCTAAAAAGCCGCTCAGGCCGATTGCCCAGACAAACAAAATACCACAGGCGGCAAGGACTGTTTTTCGGTTTCGTAACGCCCATTCGATTAAGCGGACGTATCTGTTTTCGAGGGTCGCAAGCGTAATCTCGCCCCACTTGTAGAAACGTTCGAGCAGGGGGTGGTGCTTCTTTTCTTCCTGTATTTTCAGGAATTTGGAGCAGAGCATCGGGACCAGCATAAGGGCTGTAAACAGAGACACGACCAGAGCCATTGTAACGACGGCGGCGAATTGGCCGAAGATTATGGCCGTGATGCCGCCGACGAACATAATGGGTGCGAAAATGGCGATTGTTGTAAGGGATGACGCCATAACCGCTACGCCGACCTCGGCTGAGCCGTAAATCGCCGCCTCTTTTGCTCGCTGACCTCTCTGTCGATGGCGATAGACGTTATCGACAATAACAATGGCGTTATCGACAACCATGCCGGTAACAACCGCCAGCGACGCGAGCGAATTGGTGTTGATAGTGTAGCCGGCCAGCCACATCAAAAGAAACGTTACAATCAGCGAGGTCGGAATCGAGGCGGCGACGATTATTGCCGAGCGCAGGTCCCGCAGAAAGAAAAGCAGGACCAGGAACACGAAAAGGACCGCCCACAGGACGCTGTCGCGAAGATTTTTGACGGAAGCGAGAATAAATTCGGAGTTGTCGATGACGATTTTTGCAATGACGTCCGGGGGGAGATTTTTTTTGATTTGCTCAAGCTCCGCGGCGACTCGCGTGGCGACCTCGACGGTGTTTTCGCCGGATTGTTTCTGGATGAATACGGCCATACCTTTTCGGCCGTTCACGCTGACGTCGTAGGTTTGTTCCTTAAAGAAATCGCTGACCTCCGCCACGTCTTTTAGCCGGACGGGAACGCCGTTTCGCTGGGCGATGATTACGTTTGCGACTTCTTCGGGGGTCGAGAATTCTTCGGGCGTGCGAAGCAGGTAATCCTTGTAGCCGGTTTTGATGTTGCCGCCGGGGGTGGAGATATTTTGCGTTGCGAGAATCGCTTTTAGCTGTTCCAGCGAAACGCCCAGTGCGGCCAGACGCGAGTGGTCGATGTCAACGCGGATTTGCCTTTGCAGGCCGCCCCTCGCGGTGGCGGCGGCGACGCCCTTGATGCGCTTGAGCGGGTCAACAATCTGGTCCTCGACGAGACGTTCGAGGCGGGGGAAGGTGTCTTCGGCGGTAATGCTGATGATTTGAATCGGCGACATGGCAAGGTCGAATTTTACGATAAAGGGCTTTTCGGCGTCGTCGGGCAAAAGCGCCTCGGCCTGGCCGACCTTGTCGCGCACGTCGTTTATGGTCTCGTCGATGTTTTGCCCCCATTTGAACTGAAGAGTAACGGCCGAGATGCCTTCTTTCGACAGTGAGGTTACCTCGTCGGCCCCGGAAACGGTGCTTACCGCGTCCTCGATTGGCTTGGTTATCAGCGTCTCGATTTCCTCGGGGCCTGCGCCCTCGTATGACGTAAGCACGCTGACGGCCGGAATTTCGATATCGGGCATAAAGTCCAGCCCGAGAAGAGGTATCGATACAAGACCCAGCACGACAATCGCGATATATATCATCAGCGTTGTAACAGGTTTGTTTACCGACCACTCGGCAAGCTTCATTTGATATCCTTCATATTGACGACCTCGACGTCGATGCCGTCGGCCAAGTATTGCATTCCGTTGACGACCAGCGTCTCGCCGGGTTTGATGCCTTCGATGATTTCGCATTTGTCGGCCTGAACGAAGCCGATTTTGACGATGCGCTTGTGCGCCTTTTTCTCTTCACTGGCGTTTTCGACGACGTAAACGTATGGCTTGTCAATCTTGCCCCCAAGGATGACGTCTTTAGGTATGACGACGACATCTTCTTTACTGTTGGTAATGAGCAAAACTTTGGCGAACATACCGGGTTTTAACAGCTTCTGCTCGTTATCGAAGCGGATTTCGATTTGAATGGTATGGGTTTGCTCGTCGAGCGCCGGATACACCGAATACACCGATGACTTGAAGACGCGGTCGGGATACGCGTCAACGCTTAGCCCAGCCGGGGTGCCGACGGCGATTTGTCCGGCGTATTTTTCTGCGACCGCGGCGATGACTTTAACGGTTGTAAGGTCTGCTACCGTAACAATTTTGTTTCCGGGATTTATCATATTGCCCGGGTCGATGTGTTTTGCGATTACGATACCGTCTATCGGCGAGTTGACTTCGGACTCCTGCAGATTTACACGGGCAAGCTCAAGGTTTGCTTTTGCGGCGTTCAGAGCGGCAGCGGCAAGCTGGGCTGCGGTGACGGCCTTGTCTTTGGCCTGTTCTGTTGCAGAGCCGGACTTATACAAAACGAGCATCCGGTTTTCCTCGCGCTCGGCCTCGTTCAATTCGACGGTGCTCGCCTCGACAGCGGCCTTCGCGGCGGCTAACTGGGCGAGATATACGTCGTGGTCAATTACGGCAAGAAGCTGACCTTTTTTGACTATCAGCCCTTCCTCAACGGACTGCTTGTTGCCGTTTGCGTCAACGACCTCCAGCGATTCGACCCTGCCGGCGACCTTGGAAGCAACGTCAACCACCTGGCTGGCCTTTATCCAGCCGGTAAGCTCGATGGTTTGCTCGATGGGACCGGCGGTTACGGTCTCTACCTCGACCGGCACAATTTTTTTCTCCTGTGGTTTTGGGGCTTTTTTGTGAAAGTAGCCGAACCAGAACGTCAGCGCCAGTACCGCGATAATTACAAGCCAGAATTTTGTCTTGGTCATTTCCATTTCGTTGCCTCGTTACTCGTTCTTCGATGAATAATTGCCGGTTTTCGTCTCAAATCTCGTTAGTGTGCCCATTGCCCGGTGCAGGTCGAGTTTCGACCTGAGGTGATTGTAAATCGCCTGGTAATAATTTGCCTTGGCTTCCGTTAACGCCGACTGCGCGTCAAGCATTTCGACCTGTGTATTTATGCCCTCGTGGTAACCCACTTCCGCCAGACGCAAACCTTCCTCGGCCCTCGTCAGGTTCATCCTCTGGCTCTCGACGAATTCATTGGCGTCCTGAATACTCAGGATTTCTCTCGTAAGCTCGAACAGGGCGGTTTCTTCTGTATCTACGAGGTCTATCTGTGATTGTTTCACGCGGGCTTTTTGCTCGATAATGCTTCCCTCACGGGCGAATCCGTCAAACAATGGCCACGCAGCCGTAAGACCCGTGCTCCAGGCCTCGCCCCAGTCGATGAACGTCCTGTTGTGCGGGTCCGGTTTGGACCACGTATTTTGATAAAACGCGCTTATAACCGGAAAATATTGACTTTGCGCTATTGCCAGAAGCTCTTTTTGCTGCCGGATGTTAATCTCCCTTGTAAACAAATCCGGTCGATTCCGGTAGGCGTTTGACACTGCCTCTTCCATCGTGATATTAAAAACGGAATATGTAAGTTCATCGGACAAGATAAAATTGCTGTCCTGAGAAACGCCCATTACTTTAATCAGGGTGGATTTCGCCACGTTTATGGCGTTTCTGGTGCGAATAAGGTCGGCGGTGAAATTCGACAGCTCAACCTCCGCTCGCAGAACGTCAAAATCGGCGGCGACGCCCGCCTCCTTTTTGGTCCTCACGTCCTCTAAGTGCGCCTTCGATGATTTTACGGCGTCGTCGCTTATGGTATTGAGGTGCTGATACAGCAGGACCGCATAGTAATCAAGTTGTGCGAAGTAAACCGTGTCCTGCACGACTCGACAAACGGTTTGGTCGGCCAGCAGTAAGCCGAGCCGGGCGGCGTTGATTCTGGCCGGTATCGCCCCTCCCGCAAACAATGGCTGTGTTACACGAAGATTCGCTGAGTAATTGTCAAGGGACCCCAGTGAAATCGGGCCAAACGACTGTATCTTGTCAAGCCGTTCATAATTTACAATGAGGTCAACGCTCGGCAGTATCGCCGAATATGAGCCGATTTCCGCGCCGCGTGCGACCTCCTTTTCTTCCAGTGTTTTCAACAGCGCTTTGTTGTTTGTTAGCGTCAGCTTGATACAGTCATCGAGAGAGAGTTGTCCGGTGATGACCGACTGAATTTGCTTTTCGGCCTGCTTGCGGTTTTCCCACTGTTCATAAGCCGATTCCCGCGACAGAGTAACATCGTCGAAATACCGCTCTTTGCTGACGCAGCCGGACAGTAAGAGAAGAGCACAGCAGCGCAAGAGCGTAAGTTGCCTGTGCGCTCGTAACTTGTGCACTTGTGCATTTGTGACTTGTGCTCCTTTCTTCATTTTCATTTCTGATTTCCCTTTGCCAGAGCCCTGATACCTGCGACTGAGAAGTTAACTATATGGTTGATGGCTTCCTCAAGGTCGAAATTTGTCCTGAAGTTCGCTTGAATCCCCTCGAACATTGCGTTTATATGCACAATGTGAATAAGCTGCCCGATTAGAGAATGAATGCACATCTGGCAGTCCTGCTTTTGGAGAGTGGGGCAAACAACGGATAATGCCTCTTCGAGGGCGCTCATTACCGGCGCCGCCATTTCCTCGATAAACATTGTCTTGGGCAGTTGCTGCTCGACAAGCTCACGGGCGAAAAGCTGCATAAATATCTTGTTTCGGGCAGAATCGGTGAATGGCTCGAGAAATGCCACGGCATACGATTTCAGCAGTTTCTCAATATCGGGCTTGTTTTTATCGGACATCACGGCTTTTATGCTTTTTAGACGGGTTTCACGCATTTCCCGAAGGCGCCTGCGAAATAGCTCCTCATACAGGACTTGTTTGTCGCCAAAAAAGTAGTTAATAGCAGCCGTATTACGCTTCGCTTTAGTGGTAATATCTCGAATTGTGGTTCCGTCAAAGCCCTTTTGGGCAAATAGTTCCTCGGCAGCATTCAGCAGCCGCTGCATCGTTACTTTGGCCTCTTTTGTTAAATTAGGGGCGTTTTCAGTATCCAAACCGGGCATATCTATCTCCTTAAACGCTTGCCTCAAACACTTGTATAAAACAGTTGTATGAAACACTTGTTTCATACAATAGTATAAAACATTTGTTTTAAACAGTTGTATAAAACAGTTGTTTTGGACATCCGGTTTACGGGACAGAGTCAAGCGATATTGAAAAGTTACTCTTAATCACCATCTTCAAGCAGTCGATAATACTGTCCTAAGGTTGAAAAAACGAGAGAGAAAAAACAAGTTTTGAAAGGGCCTTACGATGGAAGACACAATTAAGTTCATTTATCAGATATTTTGGGTGGTGGTGCTGATTGTCGAGATTGGCGCTTTTTGGACGCTTTTCAAAAAGGCCGGCCAGCCGGGCTGGGCAATATTAATACCCATTTACAACCTTTACGTAATGCTTAAAATCGCCGACAAGCCCGGCTGGTGGATTGTGTTGTTGTTCGTTCCAATCGTTAATATTGTGTGGTCTCTTGTTATGACCATCCTGATGTGCGTCAGTATCGCGACAAATTTCGGCAAAGGCACCGGCTTCGCAATTGGGCTAATCTTTTTGCCGTTTATCTTTATCCCGATTTTAGCGTTCGGCAACGCCAATTACTTGTCGGTTCCAGGTTCTCCAGCCGCCGGCAGCACAAATGCCCCTCAGTTTACACCGGCAAATCCGGCGGTAGCGCAGGGCTGGCGTTCATAAAGGAAAGACTAAAAAATCAACGGAGGACAAATGACGGATGACCGCCTTCTGCCCTCCCTTTTCCATCTTCTGTCCTCCATTCTCTGTTTTTATGGTTTCAACGCCGAGTTGAGGTCCGCGATTCCCCTACATGGGCAGTTTGGATTTGCAAAGAACTCCGGCAAAAAACAAGTCCTGACTGTGAATTACAGTTTTTGCACTGATAAATCTTCGAGCGATATCCAGTCAATGGCAGCAGATAGCGACTCCGAACTCGAGCATTTCACCCACACCGTAATCGAGTCAACCCCCATTGGCAAAGTAATATCCTTAATCTCTTGCCCACGAACCGTTTTGCCAGTCGATATTTCCGAAAACTCTCCTTTAGTATTAAGCGATGAATCGTAAAGAGCCATTCTGCCTTCTGCAAAATCTTTACTTCCGATGGGTAAAGCATCGAGGCTGGCCATTTGTCTGGGGCTGAGGTCTCGGCCATCAGGGCCATTCGCTGCTGCATGTACAGAAACAGACCATCCCTTTTCATTCGGTTCGCTTAATGTTGCGACTCGTGTTTTTATCCTGTAAGTGTGCCCCTGCGTAAGACCGATGAATTTCCTGTAAACGCCTCCCGTGCATCCTTTTGCCCCGGTATTTATAACCTGATAAAACGAATTTTTATCAAATGTGCTTGCCGGTTTATACTTGTTAGGAGGGATGTTTGTACCCCCTTCTCTTTTGCCCTCCTCCAGCCGAATTATGCCATCGTTGGTATCAAGAGACCAACGTTGCCAGTTTGGGGCTATTCCGCCGGTAAATGGAATGCCAAAGAGTTCTTCCTGGACGTTTTTATTAACAAGAATAGTCGCAGCGTTAGACGGGATATCGTTACGGACCCCAAATACCCATATCTTAATATCGCCCGGCTTATCTTTATATATTATTTTCGAATTCGGAGGCGTTAATCTTGAGTAAAAATCAGCGCCAGCTTTCACACTCTCCGTATATTTTTTCAAGTCGAGGACACAACTTTCTGAATTTCCTGGGACCGTAGGAACTACGGCTCCGGCTCCTTTGTGAAGATTAATTCTAATATAATCGTAAGCGTTTGGCGAAGGATTAACCCACCTTAAAGTAATATTGTTGACCTCTGGGTCGTAATTGCTGGTTAATGAACTTGGCGGCTGAGGAATACCCAAGCCAATTTCCGTTCCAGCAACTATATACTGATGGCAATCGCCTACTAATCCTTTCAATTCACCTCCTGATGAGATAACGACTCTTGCCCCGGTTCCCCGGCTGCCGCCGCGAACAATTATCCAGCCGAATGGATTATTCTCTTCAATAACGTCTGCCAGTCGGCTTACTACCTTTTCCGCCGGCTCACCTGCCGTCGTTTCAACAGCCGCACATTTTGCATTACTACCGCGATATCTGTAGAATATCAAGGTTCCTCCCGATGCCTCGCCTGTAAAATTAATACAACACTTTTCCTCTGCCGGCACTTTCGGCGGGGCATCAGAACAAGGCCTCGCCAATAATTCTGCTGTCCCCAGTAAGAAATTGCTTAAGATAAATGTAAAAGCCGCTGTTTTCATTTTTCTTTTACACATGATTTAATCCTTCCTTTCCCGCCATAGGCGAAAATTTTTGTTCCATTTATGGGTACGGCCACCAATGATATTTACAGGGGCCGGGCTCACCTTCACTTGATTGCCATCCCCAGTTGTAACTTGGCTTTGTCAACGACTGCCGGCAAATACCGACCTTTCTATACTCAGGGGAACAACTGGGACAGTAAACAACAACCTGCCAGTTATAGTAACCAAGGGTTCCCTGGTCACAATCTTCGTCACAGTCCCACGGGTCACATTCCGGGTCTTGTGGCGGCATATCACGTGTCCGATGCCTCGTATAAATGAAACGACATCTGCCGGTGTTTTTCAAAACCTGAAAATTATTTCTCCCGCAAAGATAAACGCATAAGCCGACACGCTCGCCGATGTTAAACCAATAATTATAAGCGCAAGTATAACCTAAATCCGGGGTTTCCTCGCACGCCTTAAGTATCACGTTAGCACAACCATCCCAGCACGGGTCGCTGTAATCATCCCCCCAAATCCAGCAAGTATCTGCTGCGCAGCCCTCGACAATGCCGGTAAAGGTTATGTCCTCCCAATTATCACTATCAGTAGGGTCGGGAAAACTGTTATCGTCACAACAACTTATAGGTACCAGCCATTCTGCGGCAAGTGCTGAAAAGTCCCCGAAATCAACGAGGCCGCTTGCAGCAAGGTCAAAGCGTGTGTCCATAAACCTGTAATCCACCGTTTTTCGCCAATACTCCGCAAAATCCGAAAAACTTTCAAAATCGTAATCAGCCAGCCAATACTCAGCCATTATATCAAGGTCGTAAAGGTCAATTTGGTCGTTGTCATCCAAATCCCATAATTCGCACTGCTGGTTATCATCATAATCGTAAAGCCAGTAATCTACAAACATCGAAAAGTCATTCAAATCCACAATGAGATTCTCGTCAAAATCGGCGGACCCCGATGCTAATCGAGGCAGAATCCCCATAACCACAATGACCAGCAAAATTATTTTTCCCTTTCGCATAATTCTTCTCCTTTCCCCAAATCTAATGGCTGTCAAGCTTAAGTGCCTTTGCAATATCTTCTTTTATTTTAGGCCAGTAATCCAATGCCTCAGGGGGTATCTCTAAATAGAAATAACCTGAAGGATTCTTTCCTAAATATTCGCTTATCTCCCTGTCATCCGCGTTTTCAATTACTTCAGCCGGCATCCTTGTTTGCCACAGGGTTACGAAAACGCCTGCATATCGATCGGGATGGGGATGTCTGAGAGCAATCGAAATCGCCTCTTCTTTTCGACCGGCGGGAGCACTACGAAACATCGGTCGGATTTCTGCGTGCCAGTTTGCATCAGGAATAACATCGACAAGCAAATAAATTAAATAGTCGCGTTGATTCGGCGTTCCCGGCTTGACCTCAATCTCGATAACGTTTGATTCGGGAAGATTTCTTCCGCCGCGAAATTGAACCTTGTATTTGCCGGGTTTTATTATCACAAACTCATTGGCGATATTGAGGTTTTCAAACAAA
This sequence comes from Sedimentisphaerales bacterium, assembly GCA_016932095.1. Taxonomy (GTDB): domain Bacteria; phylum Planctomycetota; class Phycisphaerae; order Sedimentisphaerales; family Anaerobacaceae; genus Fen-1362. The sequence continues at coordinate 21,258 of JAFGDN010000070.1, read as the reverse complement.
GGAACAACCTCATTGGGACCGATGGAACGCCACGAATCCACCATCTGACCGGGGCTTAATTTATAATAAGGTTCGTTATTATCAGCGGCTTTAACTATAAGCGGACGGTAGAAGATGACGCCGTAGTCATATTTCTTTACTGAATCTCTGACGTTTTTCAGGACAAGATCGAATTTCATTGGCTTACCCACAAAGTATTCTTCGCTTTGAGGAATCAGTTCGGTGATAAAGTCGTTGGGTTCGCCCAGCTTATCGCTTTCTGGCGTTGAACCTCCAGATTTCCCTGATAGAATGGCCATATACATATCGGATTCATTGGAATCTTTCGCATGTGCAAAAATACTGTATTGGTATGTAAAGGACACGAGTAAGATTGTGAATATACATTTTCGAATATTCATGGCGATTCTCCTTTTTTCAAATTTATCCGCCGAGGCGGATTACGGGTGTATATTACACCTAAACTATTGAGAATATCAATCTTTTTCGGCGTGCCAATTAAAAAGGACACCGCCGCAATCACGCCCACTCCAAGCCCGCAAGAGCTTTTCAAGAACGTGAAAGCAATCGGTGCCCTTTGCAAACAAACAAAGAGCACCGAGCCTTCCAAACGTTTCCTGAACCATTCTTGCGGTTTGGAGTGGAACGTCTGAAATCTCAGTGATTCACTTTTTACTGGCGGTTTTCTCTCCGCCGCCATTATTTAACCTTTGTGGTTATTTTATTTCAAGTAAAATTATAAAAACTTGTCGAGAAAATCAATGTTTCAGCGCCAGGTTGAGGTCGGCGATTAAATCATCGGTATCCTCAATGCCCACGGCCAGTCGGAAAAGCGTGTCGGTTATGCCCAGGGCGTAACGGTCTTTCCGGGTATGGTCATAATAGCTGACTAAGGCCGGATGGGTTATCAGCGATTCGACCCCGCCAAACGAAGGGCCTATATGAATAAGTTTAAGCCGGTCGAGAAGCCGTTTTGCGTCAGCCAAACTGCCCTTGATATCGAATGAAACCACTCCCCCGCCCCCTTCCATCTGCTCGATTGCAACTTCGTAATGCCGATGGCTCGGCAGGAAGGGATAATAGACCCGCCTGATGGCCGGATGCGCCCCAAGCCATTCGGCGATTCTCAAAGCCGACTCATTTTGCTGGCGAACACGAAGGGGGAATGTCTTTAGACCCCGTAAAAGAAGGTAGCAGCAGTGCGGGTCAATCGTGCCCCCCATTGATTTGTGTAAATCGCGTATCTTTTCGACAAGCTCCTCCCTGCCCAGGACCGCGCCGGCCAGTATGTCGTTATGACCCGACAAATACTTGGTGCAGCTTTGCAGGACCAGGTCCATACCGAACTCAATCGGTCTTTGATTGTATGGCGTCGCGAAGGTCGAGTCGATGAGCGTAAGGATTTTGTGCTTGTCGGCGATTTTCCTGATTTTAACCAGGTCGAAGATATTCAGATACGGATTGGTCGGCGATTCGGAGAAAATAAAGCGGGTGTTTTTCCTGATGGCCCTGTCGATGACATTGTAATCGCCGAAGGGAACGATTGTGCAGTCGATGGCGAACTGCTTGAGGTATGACCGGCAAAACTCCAGCGTCTTTTTGTAGCTGTCGTCGGTAACGACGATATGGTCGCCTGAATGGACCAGCGACAAAATGGTAGTGGTAATCGCGCTCATACCGGAGGAAAACACCACGCAGTCCTCGGCGCCTTCGAGGTCGGCTAATCGCTGCTCGGCGATTTTCGCCGTCGGGTTGCCGTATCGGCCGTATTCGTAATGTTCCTTGCCTTTTTGGGTGTAGTCCTCGATGGCCTTGCTGTTTTTGAAGGTAAAAGTCGAGGTCTGGACGATAGGCGTAGTCAGGGAATCGGCGTATTTCTTTCGGGGTTCTCCCGCGTGAACCGCTCTCGTTGCCATAGAAGACCGGTTGTGATGCCCTTTCGCCTTTTTTGTCGCGCCTGCCATAGGTTCGTTCCTTTCGGTATTTATATTATTTGCGCAAATGATTTGTTTATCCGAAAAAGCCGCGCGCTTCAAGTGATTTTTGGCAGGTTCGCTTACCCGTAGATGCCCAGCAGGCAAACAAGGAAGATAAGTATGCCGGCCAGACAGCTTAAGGCAATAACAGAAAGAAATATCTGCAGAGGCACGGCAAATGCCAAAGTGGCCAGTCCCGCCGTGGCGGCTATGCCGGCTTTGCTGGATAGGGCGGCGATAAAGGCGGCGGCGAAGCCCACGTCGAGGGAAGCGGCAGTTATAGTGGAAGAGGCGGCCTTTGCAGAGGTGGTAACAAATCCGAATAGCGCCAGCGCAATAAGGAAATAGCATTGACCGAAACCCTGCACGGCCAATTGCCTTCTAAGCGAGTTTTTGGCGCGGAAAAAAAGCACACGCGAGCGCAATTCCGAGCAGTTCAGCATTGACGCGATTTGGGAATATTCGAGGTTCTCGAAGCATCGAAGGATGAGGACGTTTCGATACTTGAGATTCAGCCGTTTCATCGCCTTGAACACTGCGTCGGAAAGCTCCTTTCGCAATAGCTCGCTTAGGCCGTCGTTGAATTCGGCGGTAACCCGCATATGTATCCGCGTGCGCTCGGCCTCGTTTAGCTCCATATTTTTCTTGCGTTTCAGGTCGCGGTAATGATGCTGGATTTTCCCTAAGGCCGTCCGGTAAAGCCAGGGCCAGAAATGGTCTGTGTGTTCGAGCTGATTAATCGATTGAAGCATATAAAGTATTGTCTCCTGTAAAAGGTCCTGCGTCAGCGCCTCGTCGAGCGTCAGGCGGTAAATGTATGCGAACAGACGCTCCCTCACCAGCTCGGTGAGCCGGTTAATGCTGTACTTGTTGCCGAGCTGCGCCTCGTGAACCAGCCCGGGACTGATTTGTAGCGTTACGCTGCTCATTTTTTAAGGTTTCTACGTATATAGTCCCACTTTTGAGGTATCCGTTACACCCTATTTTACATTTTTTTTCAAAATTTTGCGAAAAATAAGCAGAATTCCCGTAACGCCGGGGGGTATTCGTGGACTTCATATTATGAAAGGACGGCGGCGGGCAGGTAATCTTAAATTCGATTTTCTCCTTTCGGACTTACACGGCGGAACAGAGAGAACGCTTTTTAGAGTCATAATTCATTTTAATTCGGAAAGGACATTCCTATGAAAAAGTCGATTTTAACCACAATAATCCTGTTTTTGGCTGGCCAAGCCCTTTGCTTTGTTTCAAATGTTGTTGCTTACTCCGGCGGTTCAGGCACTGCCGACGACCCTTACAAAATTGACTCAAAAGCGGATTTGCTGGAATTGGCCGCAACTGCTGCGGATTATGACAAGTGCTTTATCCTGACGGCAGACATTGATATGGACGGACAGGTTTTCACGGATGCTATCATTGGTGCAGCGGAATTTACCGGAACATTTGACGGAAACAATTTCAAAATCACTAATTTTACAATCAAAGGCGAAAGTAAAGATCTCATCGGCTTATTCGCTCGAGTTGGTTCCATCGGCTCGATCAAAAACCTCGGCGAAGAGGATATCAATATTACCGGCCGCACTTATGTCGGCGGTCTGGCGGGGGATAATGACGGCATTATCATAGGTTGTTATTCGACGGGCAGTGTCAACGGCTCTTTTTATGTTGGTGGTCTGGCGGGGAACAACAATGCCGGCAGCATCAGTAGTTGTTATTCGACGGGCAGTGTCAGCGGCTCTTCTTGTGTCGGCGGTCTGGCGGGGGGCAACAACGCTGGCAGCATCATTAATTGTTATTCGACGGGCAGTGTCAGCGGCTCTTGTTGTGTCGGCGGTCTGCTGGGAAACAACAGGTCTTGTATTACCAATTGTTATTCGACGGGCAGTGTCAGCGGCTCTTCTTATGTCGGCGGACTGGCGGGATACAATGGTGGAAGTATCATCGGTTGCTATTTTCTTGTCACCAGCGGACCGGATAACGGATATGGTGAGCCATTGACCGATGAGCAAATGAAGCAGCAGGAAAGTTTCATCGGCTGGGATTTTCTCGGTGAATCGGCCAACGGCAACTGCGATTACTGGCAGATGCCGGTTGAAGAAGGTTATCCTGTTCTTACATTCCTGAATAGGTGTATCCCAGGCGAGATTGAGGTTACCGATTCAATTCCGCCCGTTGACGACCTGAATATGCCTTTCGGTGATGTTATCATAGGACTGTCACGAACAGAGCAGATTACCCTGACCAATACCAACCCCTATAGTCTTGTGGTTACCGATATTTCCCTTGGCGGTGGATACTTCGAAGATTTCAATGATGGGTTAGCCCAGGACTGGCAGCCACTGGTGCCAAGCTATTGGGATGTGGTTTCCGGCGAATATCGCGCAATGGTGGGCGCCGCCGAAGTGGTTCTACAGTCACTGTATTCGGGGCAGTTATGGCAGGATTGTTCGGCGCAGGTTACTATGCGACGGACCGGTTACTTGGGCAGTATGGCAGGCTTAGTCGTGCGCGCCAGTGACGACTTCAGTTATCCGGGGAGACTCGGCTCCGGATATGGGGTTGGTATAAGTGGCAACCAGCATTACTGGGTAGGCAAATGGATTTCCGGCTCATTCGCCTTTCTTACGAACGGGTGGGTTTACTCGGCGCATCTGAATGCCGGCGAGGTTTCTAACGTCGTAATGTTCAACATTGACGGCTCGTCAATTGATGTCTATTTCAACGGCAATTTGGCATGGTCAGGAACTGACGGCAGTATTATAGCTGAGGGAAGAATTGGATTGCTCGGATATAGCGGCTCTACCTCACTGACAACCCACTATTTTGACAACGTACTTGTTACCAAACCCGTAACTACTTCACAAACCATAAGTGACGAGCAGCAATGGTACAACGAGCACCCTTGTGAAGGCGGTACTCTTGAGGTTGTTCCCGAAAACTGGGCCCCGCCGAAATACCCGGGTGAGCAGGAACTTCCGCCTGCCCAATACGTAAAGCTATCTTTGGACGGTTTCCGCTTGGAGAATGTCCCCGAATTTCCGGTTATGATACCGCCGCTGGGCAGCATTACTTTCGATGTTAATTTCACCCCGGCGGAGGCCGAAGATTATGAAAAAGCATTGATAGTAAACAGTTCCGACGCGGATAAGCCGGAAATTGAAGTACAGTTGAGCGGCAGAGGCATCAATGACTATCTTGAGGTAATTCCCGACGCAAACTTGGAGTTCTCCGGTCATCCCGGCGGGCCGTTCGTGCCAACCTATCATCACTATTGGCTCACTAACACGGGGGAGGCGCTTCTGAACTGGATGGTTACCTGCGACGTTAACTGGCTGAATCTATCCCCAAGCAGCGGGACAATCGAGCCGGGCATCTCCGCCAGCGTGTCGGTAACTACAAATTCTGAGGCCAAAACTTTCCCGATAGGGTGGCATTCAGCCAACCTGACGTTTAAAAATATCAACACAGGCAAGGAACATAACAGAGTCGTTCTGCTGTATGTTTATACTGAGCCGAAGATATGGTTGTGGCCCGAGTCATTCAGCGTAACTGTTCCTTGCGGTCAGATCCGAAGCGAGATAATGACTATAGGAAACGGCGGCGGGTTAGATCTCGACTTCTCGGCATCCAGCAGGCAAACGAGTTTTACCCCGCCGAGCGAAGAGTCCGACGTCAATCAGGTCGCGGAGACCGACTATTCCGCCGACTTAATGACGGAAGATTTCAGCATTGCAGCTGGCGCGAGCTTTGCGCCGGGTCGGCTGCTTGTCCGCTTCGTATCAGAAGGTGAAAACGAGATTTTCGAACAGGTTGTCTCTCGTCACGAGCGGGTTATCAGCGATTTGGGGCTTGGTAAAGTCAAAAAGAGTTTTTCGCTTGTCAAAGGTTTGTGCCTTGTGGAGCTTCCCTCAGATAAAAAAGTTGATGATGCAGTCGCGGCTTTGAAGGCGTCGGGCAAAGTGATATATGCAGAGCCGGATTACGAGGTCCACGCGCTGGATGGAGGGCAGAAGATTCCCAACGACCCGAGCTTTTCGTTGCAGTGGAATATGCACAACACAGGTCAGAGCGGCGGCAAAATTGATGCCGACATCGATGCCCCCGAGGGATGGGACGCGGCCAACCAGGAAAATACCGTTGTGGTCGCAGTTATCGATACCGGCGTCGAATACACGCATCCCGACCTTGCGGCGCAGATGTGGACCAATCAGGCCGAAAAGAACGGAACACAAGGCGTTGACGACGACGGCAACGGCTACATCGATGATATATACGGATACGACTTCTGCACAAACGGCAAAACGAGGGACTCCGACCCGAAGGATGACAACGGACACGGCACACACTGCTCCGGCATCATCGGCGCAACTGCGGATAACGGAGTGGGCGTAGCGGGAGTCGCATCCAAAGTCAAAATAATGGCTGTGAAATTTCTCAACTCAAGCGGTTCCGGCTATGACAGCGACGCAATTGACTCAATTGAATATGCCGCTCTCATGAAAGTTGACGTTATGAGCAACTCCTGGGGCGGCACCTCCTATAGCGCCGCTTTGAGGGACTCGATTGAAGCCGCCAATAGTGCCGGCATATTGTTTGTCGCAGCGGCCGGCAACGACGCCGTCGACAACGATATAGAACCTCACTATCCGGCCAGCTACCCCTGCCAAAACATAATATCAGTCCTTGCCACTAATTACCTGGATAATAGGTCTTCCTATTCTTGCTGGGGTCCTGTCTCGGTTGACCTCGGCGCGCCAGGCGGAGACACAAGCTTGAAGATTTATAGTTGCTATTTGGGCGCTGGCTACTATTACGTCTACGGAACTTCAATGGCCTGTCCGCACGTGTCAGGCGCCTGTGCCGTGATTCTGTCGATGAGTCCTTCGCTCCTCCACACGCAGGTCAAGGATATCCTGTTGAGCACGGTTGACCCGCTTGCGGTGCTCAACGGCAGATGTGTCTCAGGGGGACGGCTCAATCTCTATAACGCAGTCACCAAGGCGAGAGAACAAAGCACTGCCGCCTGGATTGGATTTATACCGCAGTCCGGGACAGTGCCTGTTGCCAGCACTTACGACGTTAGCGTGATTTTCAATGGCCAGTGCGAGCCAGGAACTTATGAGGGATATATCAAGGTAACCTCCAACGACCCATTCGTGCCGGAATCATATATACCGGTAACGATGGTTGTTGAGCGTGTGGACTACTTCACCGAGTTGTTCTACCCGTGCTTGCCTATCGACCCCGGTGACCCCAACTGCAACGACGTTGCTTACTACACTATTTTGTTCAGCCCCGACAGTTCCGTAAGCTACTATAACGCCTGCGTCGATGAGGCAAACGGTTTCAGGATTGACCCTGCTGGGGGCACAGTTGTTACCTTGGGCGACGACGACTATATAGAGGTGATTCTGGATGGCGCTACGCTCAAACATTATGGCCGGGAGTATGACAGATTTTTCATCGGCAGCAATGGGTACATAACGTTCGAAAACGGCGACATAGCGAGGGCAGAGTCGCTCGAGGGGCACTTCGCTCTGCCGCGAATTTCAGCGCTGTTCGACGACCTTGACCCGTCGGCGGGAGGAACGGTGTCAGTTATGCAGCTTGAAGATCGCGTGGTAGTAACGTTTGAGGATGTGCCGGAGTTTGGCCTCTTGAACGCCAATAACTTTCAAATTGAAATGTTATACAGCGGCAAGATAGTTCTGACTTTGCTCGACATTGCGGCCAAAGACGGCCTTGTAGGTTTGTCGGATGGCCAGGGCCAGCCGGCCTTCTTTATCGAATCCGACTTCACAACTTATGGTCCTTATGACCTCGAAGCCGACCTTAATGCCGATTTACAGGTTGACCAGCGGGATTTCTCGCTGTTTGCGGAATACTGGAAACTGCAATATGACGGAAACTCTTTCGAGACGGTTGCAGACAAATTCAGCGCCATCTCCTACTGTAACAATGACGGGACGATTGACTTCTCCAGTGACTGGGTCGAATCAGGCGAGGCGGATGGGCCAACATCAGGTCTGTTCCAGGTCGTCACCAGCCCACACTGCTGTCTGAGAATTGGCGGCAAAAGTAATACAACCTATCCTACTACAAGTTTGACCAGACAGGCTGACCTGACCGGCGCCATTAGAGCGACACTCAGCTATGACTACGCGGTCGGCATACCCTCCCATACTGGTCTTGTAACCGTCGAAGTTTCTGCGGACGGGAATAACTGGACCAGCGTCGGCGCCTACAGTGCCTCTTCGGGCTCTGGTCACGCTGACCTTGATATCAGCGATTTTATCTCTCCGACAACAATGATACGCTTACAGACGGGGGGCAAGGTTCGAATGTACCTGTACATTGATAACCTAGAGGTTCAATACGAGCTAGAGCCGTGGTTCTATCAGTGCGATTTCAACAAGGATTTCTGCGTCGATATCGATGACCTGATGACGTTCTGTGGATATTGGCTACGATAGAGCTATTTCCGGAAAGATAAGGGTGCTGTGAGCCAAATCTGCAAGCTCGCAGCATCCTGACCCGGATATTCCACCGGGTTTTCTGATTTTATAAGGCGAGAGGGCCTAAATATTTGTAGTATTTGTACATATAGAAAAAGCACTTACTAACTCAGACTGACCGATATGACTTGTCATAACCGCGAAAGCAGGTATTCAGTGGTTTATATAGTATTCTGGATTCTCGCTTTCGCGTGAATGACAATTAGCGTTAACCCCTTTAACAGGCGTTAGTTATGCAAAATTCAATTTCAAAATCGTTCAGTTTGAGTTCGAAGAATCGCGAAAATCAGGGAAAAAGATGACGCGGGGGTAATTTAAGGACTTAATTTTACGAAAGGCGGCAGGTGCTGCGTGATATTTTTTACGTAAAGGCAATTTTTTTGTTGTCAAAAAGGCAAAAAAGGGGGTATAATACAAATTAATATTGGACGAAATATAGTTTAACTGAAATTTAGGAGGAAATAGAAATGAGACGCATATCGATTTTTGCTTTGGTCATTTTGATGGCCGGCACAGCCAGCGCGGGGGTGTTCATCACAGTTGAAGGCGAAATGAATCCCGACCCGATTGTCATTACTATAAATGACGTTCTCGACATCGGCCTATGGGGCGACGGGGAAATCTTGGTGGGAGGATTATTTTTTATGGGCGTTGAAACCGGAAGTCCAGCAACTTTTGATATTTCATCTGTAAACATTTTATATACGGGCTGGTCAAAGTGGGTAATCTATGAGGAAGAACAGTGGATAGCAGATTATCTCGATGTTGAATACCCGGCCCTGAATATTCAATTAAGTGATCCCGTTATGCCCCCGGAAACTCCAACGCCGCTGCTGGGTCAGCTTGTTGAGAATATTTGGCTGTCGCCTACAACCGTTGGTTTAATAACACTGAACCTGTTTGACGGGGATGGAGAACCAATCGATTCGGAGCCGATTGCCGTGCAGCAGATTTACGTGTTAATTCCCGAGCCGACGACGCTCGTCCTGCTCGGATTGGGTGCGTTAATCCTGAAACGGCGTCGATAAACGTCACTTTTCTGCAGAAGGCGTAAAGACGAAAGCCGCGGGGAAATTTGACCCGCGGCTTTCTTTTATGCATTTCGAGACGGCAAAAAGGCTGAAAACAGCCCCAAAAACGGCCTTTTCAGAAATTTCAGGAAAATACTGAAAAATCTGAAAAAAACAGTGTAACGAAGAAAAGACATCGGGACTTTAGCTATAGAAGAAAAGGTTCTGAAAGGACTCAGCGAAGTAATAGAAAGAGAAATTACCCGCCGCGATTCGACTTTGTCGCCGAAGTCGAAGAAGGGCCGCAGCGATATGGAATGCTATCGTGTAGCAGTCGCCTGCGGCCCTTTCGGTTTTTCAACCAATCCCCAAAATCACCAGCTTCAGCCGTTATGGCTTGCGTTACAGGCCGGCCTGGTTATAATCGTGTTCTTGCATTACCTTAAACGACGAAAATGACGATTATGGAAGAACAAATAACTCAGCAAAAAGGACGTTTCGAGGCCAAAGTTACTTTTCATAAAAAGTTAAATGAGCGCTTCTATCGGCTGGGACTGCTCCTCGAAGGCCCCGGCGCGTCGGCCTTTGAAAAAACAATACCCGGCCAGTTCGCCCAGTTTGACGTCTCAAATATGGCAACTCCCTCGCCGGAAACGATTCCACAGGACTTAAAGGACGTATCGACCCGGCAGGTCATTTTACGCAGGCCCTTCAGCTTTGCCAGGGTAATAAAAGAGGCAAATAAAACGGCGGTCGAAATTATTTATCAGGTCCTCGGGCCGGGCACCCTGCGAATGATGACCCTCGCCAAAGGCGATACGGTCAGCGTCATTGGCCCTTTAGGCCGGGGCTTCACGGTCCCGCAGGGAAAAAAACTCGCCCTCCTCGTCGCCGGCGGTATGGGCTTTCCTCCGCTGGAACACCTTACCCAGTTTTTAACGACCCATTACAGGGAAACCGAGCCAATTGCTTTTGTCGGCGCAAAAAGCAGGTTCGATATGCCCTTCGAAAAGCAGTTGGATGAAATTTCGCGGGAGCTGGAATTTTCAATTGCCGAATTTGGCCGATACGTCGTCAGGTCATTTTTAGCCACCGACGACGGCTCCGCGGGCTTCAAAGGTACCGTTATCGACTGCCTTCTCGACTGGTTCACCCGAAACAACCCCGAGCCCGCCCAGGTAGTCATTTACGCCTGCGGCCCCCAGCCGATGCTTGCCCGTATCGCCCAAATTGCTGCCGAAAAACAAATTGATTGCCAGGTCAGTATGGAGGAAATGATGGCCTGCGGCATAGGTCTTTGCCAGAGCTGCGTCGTCAAATGCAGGGCCCAAACCCCGGGTCAGACCATTTACAAGCTCTGCTGCAAAGACGGCCCCGTCTTCGACGCCAAAGACATCGCTTTTTAATGTGATTCACTTGTTTTTCGCCGTTATATATAGCCCCGGCATTTATGGCGGAGTTTTTCCCTAATACAGCCGGATTTCGGCGTCCTCAAATTTTTTCGAGTCACCCGGTTTGTCGAGATTCTTATACGATACAGTCCCTTCTGCGTCCTTAATCTTGAGCGATTTAATAAAACCAGCAGACAATCCAAAGGGAACATCGTTATTATCATTTTCCGGATAACTCAAAGAAACGCTTAATATCTGCGCAGCAGCGATATTGCTGTTGATATAATACGGATACGGTTCGCCTTTGATACCCTTTATTGTAATTTTCTTTATAGTAGCCGGCTCGACATAATTGATATGCACAGCCGGGTCGGGTAAATCCAGAACTCCGTCCGTGTCTGAATCGTTTGTATCAGTAACACCCGCAAAGCAGCTTGAATCAGCAATTGCACCCGCAGTAACCCTGCCAATATTTCCCGTCGATATTATTTGAAAATAATCAATCCAGCCCTTGACCGTCAGTTTCCCTAACGCCATTACCTTCGTATCCGGCTGTTGACTCAAATTCAAATTGACATCAGCCAAATCACCCGAAATACCACGCTTCTTGTCACCTTTGATTGTCAAGCTTCCGACCAAGGGTGCGTTAATTGAGCCAGTGAGCCATTCCGTCGCCGAAATTGATTTGATTGGCATTTCACTGTCGATTGTCAGGTCGCTTGCCTCATCGAACACAATTGTCACGGCCGCCTTCGGATTCAAAGATGAGCCGATTTCGACATTGCCCAAAAGGTCAATTGTTTTGGCATTTATACCTTTAATCGGCCCGTTGCAAATTATATCACCGACACTGGTCCCCACGTTGCCTTTTGTCTTGATTGTTAAAATCGATTTCTCGGTAGTATCGAATAAATCAATATTTGAGAAAGTGCAGTCGTCGCAGTTTATCTCACCATAACCGCCTCCTGTTAAGCTGAATGTTACATCATTATTGTTGCAATCCTTCAGAATAATCTTAACGTTCTTTCCTTCGATAGCTCCGAACCTACATGGCAATGCGCCGTTTGAAAAATCTATGTATACGCTTTCTGAATATTCGGGAAAATTGCCGCCATTGTCTTGGGCAAAATAATAGAACCAACCCTTTTGATATACATTATAGTGTCGAGTAAACGTATCTGAATCAGGATGTTGGGTATTTCTACTGTAACTCCATTGTACCTCACCTGGACGCATATAGCCGATACGATGAATGCCGGAAGTTCTATCCTTTGCCTTAATTTGGACAACCATACAACCATTGCCTGGCCAGCTTTGAACCTCATACGTTGGCATATCGATTTCGGCAGGCATTAGATAGGCGTTGTTCGGATTTGTTCCTCCGAAATACCAGGGACCAGTGTTTGCCGGGGCTCCGCGTTGGGCCCAGGGAGATAACTCTATATCCGGGTTCAAAGAAAATATGCTTGGCATATCATTATGTGCGTCAGGAAAATAAAGAATATTCCATTTATCCCTGTCGTTTGCTGGTTCCCATACCACAAAATCTTGGGCTTCATAACAGTACTCCACAACGCCATCGCAGCGAATATTATCAATGTTACTGATAGTAATTGGAATTTCGCTTGTTAACGGGTCAATGGCGTTCCAGATTGTGTAATAGACATTAGCGGCAGCCAAATCATGAGCAGTTTTCACAATTGCCTTGCGGTCGAAGAAATCCAAGTCTAATTCCGAATGTGTATAGGCGCCATAATATTCCTGACTGTTCTTGAACTCTGCATTAAAGCCCGCATTCTGGACACAAGGATAATAATCTGCTGCGTGAAATACTCGGAAGGAATCCGCACTGTCTATTCCTGCAAAGAGCCCTGCATGGTTGTAATTTGCCAACTGCCCCAGCCCCCAGGCATCCAAGAAGCGATATACGGCATCACCGTATTCCTGAGCAGTCATATTGCCGTAATCTGAAACTGCCAAGGCCGCTGCCCGTTCTCGTAAAATGCTTTCATTCGCCAGCTTTAGCATCGAAGATATTTGTGGGACCAGTAATTTCGCCCCGAGGCGTTTTCGAATTTCATCGGAATAATATTTCATCTCAGGAATATTATCTATTTTCGATAATGCTTCAGATAAGATACTTTTCTCCTCTTTATAGTTTAGCTTTTCAGCTATAGAAAGAATCCTTTTTATTGCTTCTATTTTTACGGGGACCGGAGCTTTTGCAATAAGGTCGTAAAGTAAAGGAATATACTTTTCTTTCTGCCCTTTCTTCCAGAGATGTTTTGTGGCGTGTATCGCAGAGGTAACATCAGAAGAAAATGGCTGTTTCAACGCGTCGATAATAATATCCTCCATTTCAACAAGAGTAAAATCGCAGGAGCCCGTATCAATAAACCTTCCGCTGTTTTGTACCAGCGAATTCATAGCGTTTACCGTTCTCATCTGTCCAAGACAATAAGCGGCAGTTTCAAATACGTAAGCATCGGCTGTATTCTTCGCTACTTTGTGAATGTATGGAAAAGCTTGTGTTTCTGACAATCGCGTTAGTGAAAGGGTTGAACTTCTCGCAATTTCCGGCACATCAAAGTTATTTGCATCTGAAAGCAACGACTCCAGCACGGGTATAGCTTCGTTAATCTTCAGAATTTCGATGGCTTTGACAGCGGAAGAGCGTAATTGTAAATCCCTTTTTTTATCTGCCGCCGTTTCAATTAAAAATGCTTTTTCACTCGTTGCGTTGTCTCGGGTGATTTCTCCTTTTTCATACATCATTCGGGATACGCCTGCCATATTTCTTATTGCTAAAGCGGAAAGAAACGGCGATTCGTTTGCATCTTTCGCAATAGCAATGTTATTTTGTAACAACTGTTGTCGTTCTTTCATCTCCAGCCGCTTGGCATTGCTGTTTAGTTTTTCAAGAATTAATCGGCGCGAACGAATCGACTCACGTTTGTCCTGAATAACGGATAAAGATTTAACGAAGGAATTTTCATTCCAAGGTTCTTTGACGAGTTCCAAAACCTTCAAAGATACTCCATTTATTGAATTTGAATCTTCCATCGCTTTGGCCGAGCTCGCAAAAAACAAAATTGCAATGCCAATGAGCAATGGCTTGTATTGTTTCTTATTTAGAGGGGAGGTCCTACGATAATCTTTATCAAACATATTTTTCTCCTTCTCTGGGAACGCGGCCTGATGCGTATTTTCTTTACAGGGTGTTTCTCCTGCCGCATATAGTTAGTTTATCCGAATCCCCTGAATTAGCAAGCATTTTTTCTAATTTTCTCGCCACTAAGTCACAAAGACACCAGGAAATTCCCTTAATTTTTAGCGTAGAATCTGTGAAAATCTGTGTAATCCGTGGTTGCCTTTTGCCTTGTGCTTTTTGCCTGCCCCAGCACGCCTGCCCTCGAATGTTGTTATCGGGGGGTCGTTGGCGGGGTTGTTCTTAACGCCGCTTCACGAGCCACGCTTAACGTAACGAGCCGCGCAACCCCAACCGATTACCGTTTGGTTTTCGCGGCTAATGATTGTTGCTTTGCTCGAATTGTTCGATGAATCTGGAACCGACGCGGATATAGACAAGCGTCGCTAATACTGCCGCCGCCGCCGCCGACCACCACAAGACATGCACAAAATATCCCCAGAAAGGTAAAGCACGGGACGCCTCCGGCGCTATGAGAATAGCCGGCACCATCGTCAGTTGAAGCGCCGTGGACGCCTTGCCGGCAAAGACAGGGACGATGCGGATTTTACCCGTGAGAAAATAAACAATCAGAAAGCCGATGAAAATGAGAATGTCTTTTCCGATAATGAGAACGACTACGGTAGGCGGCAGAACGAAACCCTCGACGCCGGAGTGCTGCGAGGCCAGAAGCAGGCACGCCGACGTAATCAGCAGCTTGTCCGCCGTCGGGTCCAGAAACGCCCCAAGTTTGGTCGCCTGCCCCTTTTTACGCGCCAAAAAACCGTCCAGCCCGTCGCTTATCGCCATAAGAAAGAATATCGCCACCGCAGAGTAACGAATAAAATGACGGATATTCCCGCTCAGCGACGGGTCGTTTATCTGCAGCATGCAACTGACAAAAGGCGCTATCAGCAGTATTCGCAGAATAGTAAATCGGTTTGCCCAGTTTAACCTCATATTTTATTCTTATTAACTCGGTTCGCTGGCGGATTATACAGACCTAAAACTCACTCAGGCAACAGGATAATTCTTGCCGAAAAACATTTCCGCGTTATAATTGACCCGCTTTTAAGGTAAATTTTATGCCGGTTCTCAACATAAATATTGACCATATTGCGACGGTCAGACAGGCCAGACGCGCCGATGAGCCGGACCCCGTCTGGGCCGCCGCCCAGTGCGAGCTGGCCGGCGCAAACGGAATCACCGTCCACCTCCGCCAGGACAGGCGTCATATTAACGACCGTGACGTCCAGGTCCTCGCCGAAACCGTCGCCTGCAAGCTCAACCTCGAAATGTCGATGGAAGAGGAAATCGTCTGCGTTGCCGAAGGCATCCAGCCCGAACAGGTAACGCTCGTCCCTGAAAAACGCGAGGAATTGACCACCGAGGGCGGCCTCGATTGCGTCACCTGGGCCAGCCGGCTTAAAGAGGTCGTCCGAAGAATGCACAAACGGGGCGTATTAGTCAGCGCATTCATTACGCCGGAAAAAAAGCATATAATCGCCGCTGCCCGTCACGGCTGCGACGCCATAGAGCTTCACACCGGCCAATATGCCAACGCCGAAACGCCCAAAGAGATTTACCAGCAGCTCAAACGCCTTGAAGCCGCCAGAGACCTCGGCCTCAAAAAGAAAATGCTCGTCCACGCCGGCCACGGCCTGACTTATCGCAATATCGCACCCATAGCCGCGATGCAAGACCTTAGCGAGCTGAACATCGGCCACAGCATCATCGCCAGAAGCGTTTTTGTCGGAATAAGAGAGGCCGCAGCCGAAATGATTCGCCTGATTGATAAGTTTGGTAAAACTTAATCACAGATTTCACAGATTACCCAGAAAGAAAAAGGAAAAGACAATGTTTGCAGGTGCGATGACGGCGTTAATCACGCCTTTCAGGGATGGCCGGGTGGATTTTGAAACCCTCGATGAGCTGCTCGAGTTTCAGCTCGAAGGCGGCATAGACGGCATAGTGCCGGTGGGAACGACCGGCGAATGTCCCACGCTCAGCCACGACGAGCACAAAAAAGTTATCGAACGCGTTGTCAAAACCGTCGCAGGCCAGGTCCCCGTTATCGCCGGCGCCGGCTCCAACTCGACGGCTGAGGCCATCGAGCTTACTGCCTTTGCAAAAAAAGTCGGCGCAGACGCAACGCTGCAGGTTGACCCATATTACAACAAACCCACGCAGGAGGGCTTTTACCAGCACTTCAGGTCAATAGCCGAAGAAGTGGATTTGCCCATCATCCTCTACGACATCCCCGGCCGATGCGGCGCCGGTATGACCGTCGATACGATTGTGCGCCTCTCCGAAATCGAAAATATCGTCGGCATAAAGGACGCCACAGGCCAGATGGACCACGTCAGCGAAATCGCCACGCGCTGCAATATGACCGTCCTCTCAGGCGATGACTCGATGACCCTGCCCATCGCCTCCGTCGGCGGCAAAGGCGTAATCAGCGTCGTCGCCAACATTGTCCCCGCCGACGTAAAGGCCCTGACAGACGCGATTCTCGAAGGCGATTTTACAAGCGCCCTGAAATGGCACAAAAAACTTTTCGGCCTCAGCCGCGGTATGCTTTCCCTGGCGACTAATCCCATACCCGTAAAGGCCGCTATGGCTATGATGAACCTCTCGCCCGAGGAGATGCGCCTGCCCCTGGTGCCGATGGATGAGGCCAAAAAAACCGTCCTTCAAAAAACCCTCCAGGACTACGGCCTGCTGAAATAATATTTTTATCGCAGAGACCGCATAAACCGGTCTGACCTGTCCGACAAGTCCGACCCGTCCGGCTTAAAATCTTCTGCGGCCTCGCCTGCCCCTGCAAGTCGTAAGCAGGGGGCGTTCTCGGCGGTCAATTACGGAAAATTCAACTGCGCAAACTCCCCGTGATATTTCCTCGCCGCCGCGTCGTATGCCCTCGCCGCCTCGATTTCACTGTCGAAATACCCCAGCCATATTCTTTTCCCTCGCACCCGTATCATCGCGAACCATTTCTTCTTTCTCTTGCTCCAGCACACCCCTCGATACTTTGACGTTGTCTTTGATTTGTCTCTTTTGCTGTTGCAGGCGTTCTGCGATGGCGTCGCCGGTCGCAGGTTTTCCCTTCGATTGTCTAATGCGTTTTTGTTCCTGTGGTCAACTAATTTGCGCTTAGGCGGCTTCATTATTTCCCTGTGCATCAGTATCGTCTTCATTTTCCCTCTTTTGTTCCATACGGTTCGCCCCGCGTAAATATGTCCTTCTCTTCCCATCGCCGTCCAGTCGAACTCGTTGAGCCGGTAGTAATCCTCTTCGTCAACCATCGCCCATTTCCAGTCGGTTAGCGGTATCTTGCGAAAGCCGTACCCGTATTTATATTTCCGGTAAGCAATCACAGGCCGCGCGCAAACCCGGTCCAGCCATTTCGGCACTTTCATCCTGATTTTTACAACCGTCGTTTCCATTTCCCGCTCCTCGTAGAGTAGCGAATATCCCCGCCTGCCCTCGATTGCTGCTCCCTTGGTTTTGCAATCGGGGGAGAACCCGCTCCTTTGGTTCCGCAGCAGGGGACCCACCTTTTTTTCGTAGCGTAGCGAATATCCCCGCCTGCCCTCTTGGAGCGCAGCGGAAATCCCCGCATGCTGTTGGCGGGGAGCCAACCATTTTGGTTCCTCCGTCGGGGGAGTGCCTGCTGGCTTGGCAGGTAGCAGGGAATAAATTCTGAATTCTTCATTCTAAATTCTCAATTTTCTCTTCCGTCTTCTGTCCTCTGTCTTCCGTCCTCTGTCTTCTGTCCTCTGTCTTCCGTCCTCTGTCTTCTGTCTTCCATTTGCCGGGATTTCTCTCCCCACTGCTCTTGCGCTTCTGCGCTACCCTAAACCCAACGTGGTTTAGGGCCTTGCCCCTTCTGGGGCTGTTACCGCCGGGCTTTTGACCCGACGGCCGAGTATTATACCAATCCCTCGTCTCTTTGTCAATGAAAAAGTGAGAATTTTTGAAAATTATTTACATAACACCATAAGTCCTTGTAAATAATGATGTTACAGCACTGTTTAACCGCCAACGTTCCGCAAATACAGGTTTTTCTCGTTTTGAATTTTGATTCTTTTTGCTCATTGTAATTTGTTTGGGATTTGCTGTTTCTGATTTGACATCTCGCCCTTTGTCTTCCGACTTAAAATCATAATTCATAAATTAAATCCTCTTGCAAATCAGCTATACAATGCGGTATATTCAATATATATTCGATGTTTATCCGCCGCCGTTCCTGCGGCGATTGGGTTGTTCTTCAATTGAAATTGAGGTTGGAGGAACGGAAAATGCGTATTCAAACTCGCCATAGGGGGCAAAAGGCGATTTTTTGCTCTTTACTTTTTACTTTTTGCTTTTACCTCATCCCATCGCCCCTTTTCGCCGCCTTTATCAAAATCTGGGGAGAAATGAATTTTGATGGTTCAGATTTTATTGGTAGCCCGTTTGTTTCTATTTCCGCTGGTGCAGCTCATTCTCTCGTCCTTAAATCCGATGGCTCGCTTGCCGCTTGGGGTGTCAACTATGATAATTATGGGAATTGGATCGGTCTGGCAGAACCACCATCTGGAAACAATTTTGTCGCCATTGCTGCTGGAGGAGGATACGGTCTTGCCCTCAAGTCCGATAATTCTATCGTTGCATGGGGTTATAATCCTCATGGCGAGGCAACATCTCCTTCGGGAAATGACTTCATTGATATCGCTGCAGGAATGTGGCATTCTCTTGCCCTCAAATCCGACGGCTCTATCGTCGGCTGGGGCTACAATGAAGATGGTCAGGCAACGCCTCCTGATGGAAACGATTTTATCACAATTGCGGCTGGTTATGCTCATTCTCTTGCTATTAAATCCGACGGCTCTATCGTCGGCTGGGGCTGGAATGGTAAAGGCCAGGCGACGCCGCCTGATGGAAATGATTTTATTGCTGTTGCGGCAGGATGTTATCATTCTCTTGCCCTTAAATCCGACGGCTCAATCGTCTGCTGGGGTTATAATGCTGCTGGTCAGGCTACTCCTCCCGAAGGAAATGACTTTATTGCTGTAGCGGCAGGTTGGGACCATTCTCTTGCACTTAAATCAGATGGTTCCATTATCACTTGGGGGTATAACGGCTGGGGTCAGTGTAACGTCCCTGAGCCAAATAATGGTTTTATTGCAATTTCGGCTAATTATAATTATAGCTTTGCACTTAAGTCCGATGGTTCTCTCTTGTGCTGGGGTAATATGTTCTCACCTCCTGTGGGAAACGACTTTATCACCGTTGCGGCTGGTGAGGGATATGCTCTTGCGCTCAAATCCGACGGCTCTGTTTTCGGCTGGGGTTTAAATGACCACGGCCAGGCGACGCCGCCTGTGGGAAACGACTTTATCGCTATTGCGGCTGGCAGGCGACATTCTCTTGCCCTCAAGTCCGACGGTTCTGTCGTCGGATGGGGTTATAATAATAATGGCGAGACGAATACGCCGGACGGAAATGGTTTTATTGCCATCGCGGTGGGTGGGTATCATTCTCTTGCTATTAAATCCGACGGCTCTATTGTCGGCTGGGGCGATAATCCTTATGGTCAGATATCTCCTCCGGATGGAAACGATTATATTGCTATTGCGGCAGGTCGCGAGCATTCAATTGCACTCAAATCTGATGGTTCCATCGTCGGCTGGGGAAGAAATGATTGTGGTCAGGCATCGCCACCCTTGGGAAATGATTTCACGGCCATTTCAGCAGGTCAATATTTTTCCCTTGCATTAAAATCTAACGGTTCTATTGTCGTATGGGGCTGCAATGATTATGTCCCAATAACACCTCCGCCTGCAGGAAACGATTTCATCGCCATTACAGCAGGAAGTTTACACGCTCTTGCGCTCAAATCCGACGGCTCTATCGTCGGCTGGGGTCTCGGAGAAGATTTTGCTCCCGATACCCCTCGTCATGGTCAGGCGATACCGCCTGATGGAAACGGCTTCATCGCCATTGCAGCTGGATTTTTTCGTTCTTTTACCCTTTATGGAACCAACTTTTCTGATTTAAGCGTCTTCGCAAAGCAATGGAACCAGCCCTGCTATTCCCCCGGCTGGTGCCGCGGCTGCGACTTCGACCATTCCGGCCTCGTCGATATCGCCGATCTCGCCAAATTCTCCTCTCTCTGGCTCTCCGGTCTTTAATTGTCCGTTTACTTTGACATTCGAAATGCAGTATTGGATACTTGTCCGTCGTAGCGCAGCGGAGTCGGAACCGAAACCGTTTAACGCAATCAGCAATCAGTATCCAGCATCCAGTATCAAAAATCCTCGTTTTCCTTCTCTCTTCTGCCTTCTAACTTCTGCCTTTTTCCTTAAAATCTGTGCAATCTGTGAAATCTGTGATTTTTCTTCGTGTCTTTTTGTAGCAATATGAAACCTCTGCGTTCTTAGCGGTCTCTGCGGTGAAAACGCGGTAGTAAAAAATTTTTCAAAAATATCAAAATACCCCTTGACGCCTGCCGTATATAGAGTAGAATTGGGGTGCTAAATGGTCAAGCTTCGTTTGTCTAACGCGCTTGGCCATTACTGTCTATCCGAGTATCGAGCATCAAGTATCGAGCATTGAGAACGTTCTTTTAAAAGTTAACAGTTAAGCCAAACAGCAGCGAAAGTGCATTTGTTTAGCCCCCCAATTTATTGGGGGGTTCTTCAGCACTTTCATTGTTGTGCCAATTTTTGAGAGTGTTGAGCCAAATCCTGGCTTCGGCCGGGATTCTATAAGACGACCAACCCCGCGTCTTGCTTTCGCAAGAAGGCGGCGGGGTTATCGATGAATCAAACTGAAGGGTTTGATCCTGGCTCAGAACGAACGCTGGCGGCGTGGCTAAGACATGCAAGTCGAACGGACCATCCAATTGAGCAATCGAGAGGGTGGTTAGTGGCGAAAGGGTGCGTAATAGATAGGTAACGTACCCCGGGCTTCGGAATAGCGCCCCGAAAGGGGCGATAATACCGAATAATGTCATAATTCGCGTGATTTATGACCAAAAATATGTTGGCCTGGGAGCGGCCTATCGCCTATCAGCTTGTTGGTGAGGTAACGGCCCACCAAGGCTTTGACGGGTAGCGGGGCTGAGAGGTCGGCCCGCCTCATCGGGACTGAGACACTGCCCGGACCTCCACGGAGGGCTGCAGTAACGAATAT
>JAFGDN010000069.1 GCA_016932095.1 Sedimentisphaerales bacterium | reverse complement strand
GCCCCTGCCTACGGCCTGCATCCCCGATAACAACTTTCGAGGACAGGCGGGCAGGAAGGCGGGGATGTTTTATTATTTACGATTTGTGATTTTCGTTAAGCCGAGAATGCGATGATGCAAGCTTACAATATCACGATGTAAAGTGGCTACAAGCCACATTTATATTAAGAAACGCCGTTTTCAGGACAAAAATCTAACTTTCGGCCTTTTAAACCACAACAGGCAACTCACATGCCGGTTCGTCGAGGGCTTCAACCTCAAAATTCACTGGAACGATAAAACTTAACGGAGTTCGGCAGTGCATCCGATGGAGCATCTTGTTGTAATGCAACACTATATGGATCGTCGATGGTTACGTCAGTTTTCTTATCTTCAATATCAGATTGCGAATGTGCCTTGTCAGTTCCTCTTTTGCAGATAGCTCTAGGTGAGAAGTTGCCGTTTCCGAAAGGGTTTTCTGAACTCCTTCATTATACTGTGGAATCGTAATATTGATTGCGTCCAATTCTTTGCTGATAATTTCGAAGTCCCCAAAGGCAACTATCTTAAATGACACCAAGAAGTTTATGTCTTCATCCGATATCTTCCTGCCATAAAGCTCTGATACATATATACGCTGTATTACTTTTAAGATGTCCTGTAAGAAAATGCGGTTTGATTCAATTCTAGTTTGCCGATGGAAAATGTGGTAACTGACAATTGATGTTACAATCGTTCCCAATATCGTTCCCAATATTGCACCAATTGCACCACTTAAGAGATTATCCATATTCACCTCAAAATACCAGATTGATGGGCTTTGATGGATTTGCGATCTGTGGTGGTACCTGAACTGGCTGAACGTTTCGATTCAAATCCCGATTACCAACGAGTTTCAATATTCTATTTTGCATCATGAATTGCTGATAAACACTCAGCAATTGCCGCACTGCTTTATCTAGCTGTGGCGTACTCTCCGCGTTGGTAACATTCAAACCGATTTCTCTGGCTTCCTGTCGGTCAATGACATGAGAATGGGAGTAATAATACTCAGTTAGCTTATTTACGGCTGTATCAACTTGCGGTTGAGATTTACCCATAAAAGCATTTTCCTTCAGCAGTTTCTCGGCAATTTGCTTTGATGAATTGAGTGCGGTCTGATAGGAACCAATAAGATATGGATCTAGCAAGTTAGACATTTGGGACTTGAACTGTGGATCTACCGATATTTTTGCAGTTTCAGTTGAATTCAAAAATTCAAAGAAATCTTTAATGGATCTAGCAGGAACACGGACATTTGGCTTGTATGGATGTTGAATTATGGGATCAATAGGGCCAAGTTCTGCAAATACCGTCATTACTATTTCGTTGGCGCCTAAACAGATTAAGGTTGCCGCCGATTTCGCCGCCAACGGGACTATAACGTTAAACTCGTTGGAATACTCTTTGCATATTCTTATTATCTTATAGGCAGAGTCAAGAAATCCTCCTGGACTATGCAAGAAGAGATCAAGTCGGTCAAATTTTCTTGTTCCAGGTAAGATCATCTCAATGGTATCAACTATCAGACCGGCGTCTTCTGGTCCAACAAGGGCATGTTCCGATGCCATGTAAGATATCACCGTGGATTTTCTGATTGTCTCCACCTGTACAACGGCGTCTTTGATTGTTATTCCGTTTGACATTAAACCGCTCCTTTCTATTCGCTCAAGGTTTTACATATTCTATATTCCCAAGTCTACCTTTTTTCAATCTGCGCATTCTTGCAGTATAACAATGCTTATACAGTCTGTATAAAACATTTTACAGCACCGCCATCACTGTATTACTATGGCAATCCTTCAATCTTGTCACATTTTATGCTTTCTCTCACGCCATCTTTTCGTACAATCTCAGTCCAATATTGATGTGCCCCATCTTTTCTTTTTTCACGCCGAGATACTAATTGTTTAACTTCAGTCAAGTCCTCACTAAGCTCAATTAAGCTGGAGTGAGTATTCGAGTTCAGTCTTGGCCTATGGAGGGTTAAATTAAAATCAGCATCATCGCACGTAAAGTGTATTTCGGATTTAGAGACACGTCCACCAAATCCCTTTACGTTTTTTAAGGTGAGATCTCTTGGATTGCTGAAGTCCCAATAATTTCTGATTGCCATCTTTATCCCCTTTCATATTCCAATTTCTTACAGCACCGCCCCCGATAGAACGGGGTTTTCGCTGCGCTTCAACATCTTCTTTGCCTTATTGATTGCTCTGATGCGATATTCGAGTTGTGTTTTTTACGGCTGGTCGAATAAAGTAAGCCGGCTTAGCGGAAAAGTCAACTGATTTTGTTTGTAATGTCAAACGCTTTCATTTTGCGAAAAAGAGTGCTTTTGTTTATGCCGAGCTGCCTTGCAGCAGCGGTCCGATTGCCGTTGTTTTGCCGCAACGCCTGTTTTATGAATATCCTCTCCATCTCTTCGAGAGTTACCGCCTTATTCAGGCCGACGGATTCATCTGTTTGTTTCTTCTGAAACATTGCAGGCAGATACTCCCTTTGTATGATTTCGGACTGGCAGAGCACGAAGCAGTGCTCGATGATATTTTCAAGCTCACGGACATTGCCGGGATATTCATATTCAAGAAGAATTGCCAAAACCTCATCTGTTACGGCGGTGATGTTCTTATTGCGGAGGGGATTAAATCGGCTGATAAAATGGTCTATCAGCAAAGGTATGTCCTCCCTTCGCTCCCGCAGGGCGGGCAGGGCAAGCTTGACAACGTTTACCCGATAATACAGGTCCCGGCGGAATTTATCCTGTGCAACAAATTCTTCAATATCCTTGTTTGTTGCTGCAATTACTCGCACATCGGCCCTGCAAGAGGACGTGCTTCCCAGCGGCTCGTATGTTTTTTCCTGAAGAACGCGCAGCAATTTGACCTGCACCGACGCCGACGTGTCGGCTATCTCATCGAGAAAAATCGTTCCGCCCTCGGCCAATGCGAAGCGGCCGGCTTTGTCTTTTCTGGCATCGGTAAAAGCGCCGGCCTTATAGCCGAATAATTCCGACTCGAGTAACGTATCGGGAAGCGCCCCGCAGTTGACCGCGACAAAGGGTTTGTTCTTTCGAGGACTTATATTATGAATTGCCCTGGCGAAAAGCTCCTTGCCGGTCCCTGTTTCCCCGGTAATAAGCACCGCGGCATTACTCCGGGCAACGTTGGGAAGGATAGAAAAAAGTTTCTGCACCTGATGATTTCGGCTGATGATGTCTTCAAAAGAGTATCCGTGCCGGATTTCCTTGCGAAGCTGCTCGACCAAGCTCATATCCCGAAAGGTTTCCACGCCGCCGATTATTTTGCCGCGCTTATCTTTCAGAATAGCCGTTGTGATTGAAATGGCTTTCCGATTGCCTTTGCTATCAACAATATGGACCGGCTTGTTTATAATGGGCCTGCCTGTTTCCATTGTTTTACGAAGCGCACAATCCTTTTCACATAATTCAGACCTCAGAATGTCCTTGCATAATTGTCCTATTGCCTGCTGTCTGGTAATACCGGTAATTTTCTCGGCGGCCTTATTGAAAAAAGTAATCTCCCAGTTCCGGTCAACGGTAAACACACCTTCTGTTATTGAGTCCAGGATGACAGTTTGTGCTTCTTTTTCCATTTTCTCTAATATACAATGAACAGTCGCATATTGCAACCATAGTTGCAAATTCAGACGCAATTTGTGTCTTTCAACAACAGCTTCCTTGAGGAGTATTTGATTATTTGAGCGATAATCAATCCGCACCCCAGAAACATCGCAATGGAAGGCCCGACCGAAAAATCAAGGTTATATGAAAATAAAAGCCCTGCTATTGACGCCAAAATAACAGTGGACCAGATTA
Organism: Sedimentisphaerales bacterium; assembly: GCA_016932095.1. Classification (GTDB taxonomy): domain Bacteria; phylum Planctomycetota; class Phycisphaerae; order Sedimentisphaerales; family Anaerobacaceae; genus Fen-1362. The sequence continues at coordinate 24,195 of JAFGDN010000069.1, read as the reverse complement.
TGAGCACCTGTCACTTTCATAACAACAGCAATGACTTAAAATACAATCAGGAGAATTTTTGCATTCTCTTCCGCAGGTATGAGTAAAGGGTATGATAAAGTTTGCGAGCAGATATGTGAAAGCAAGCGCAACCCTCAACCGCTGAGGAGCTTTAATCCAGGTTTTCATCGCATTGCAAATCATACCTGCCGTTAGCCCAATGCCTTTTGCCGCTTCATTTTAAGCCGGTCGTTAAGCTATGGCAAGATATTGTTCTCACTTTTATCATCTCGCTAAATACTAAATGAGGTCTTCGCCAATGGCCATAGCATTCATTCGACTGAGCTTAACACCCTTTAAGCTGGCTATATTACTTGCCAGTTTTTCGATATCCTTTACTTTGCCCCTAAGCATTATTACCTCCATGCAGTTGTCGTGGTCAAGGTGCACATGGGTTGACGCGATAACCTGTAATAAATGGCTGTGTTGAAGGTCAACGAGGTTCTGAGGCAGTTTTGTTTCATGATGGTCATAAACCAAAAATACGCCGGCTACGGCCTGGGCTGAAGCATCGGATAATCGCTTCCTTGACAAGCGTTCACGAATCAGAGCGCGAATCGCCTCAGAACGAGTTGTATAGCCGTCTTCTGCAACCAGCCGGTCAAACACCGAAAGCAACTCTTTTTCCAAAGAAACCCCTATTCGCTCTATTTTACTCATCCGTCCACCTTGCTAATCGGAGCTACACAATAAATGTAAACAAGCGGTTCCTTCCCGGAGTTCTTAATATCGTGCAGTGTGTGGGGGGGAATGTAAAGCACTTTTCCTTTGCCCACCCGATAGGATTTTTTGTCCTCGCCGATGAGCGCCTGTCCCTGCCCGGAGAGAAAAACAAGCGTTTCTTCGTGGGCGTTAGTAGAATGCTGACCGCAGGACTGGCCCGATTTCAAGTAAACCCTGCCGGCCTTCATTCCGCTTGTCTGCGGTTCGCCGTTTAACAGCGGCTGATATTCGTCATCATTCCTTACATCGATAACAGACGCCTGTCCGGTCACAAGAATACTCCTTATAACTTGACGCCAAATTTTTTTAGAATCTTAGCAAATTCGTCATTGACCTGGTAGCACAAATTTTATATTCTTATGCACATCGGTAACACAAATATAAAAATCGTATGCGCAAAGACAAAACAAAATATTACTTTTTAAGGAGCAGGAGTGATGAAGAAAAGTAACCTGATGTTTGCGGCTGCTGTTATATTTGCCGGTTCAGCGGCTTTTGCTGGTGAGCCGACAGTGGCCGAAGTTACCCATTGGCAGCTTCAGGCGGTAGATGCGGATGGCATCGGGACATACGACGCCACGGATAAAGTCATCGTTACCGGAATTGTCCTGAATAATCCCGAAGAGATTCTTGACCCTACTCCCAGTTCGGTCGCAATGGGCGGACAGTGGCAGATTTACATACAAGGCGAGGGCGAAGACCACGCCGGTACCGCCGTCTTTATGGGGCAGAATTACTCCGTAGCGGGCGGCTCTGGCAATTATACCGGTGAAGAGCTGCTCTGCGAATTATGTCGCGTCAACCACGACCCGAATACCGGCTACACGTTTGCCGCCGGCGACAGAATTAGAGTTACCGGCTGGTACAAATTCTACAAAGGCAAGCTCAACGTCAATGAGAAACATCAGGTAGAACCGGAGTTCGACCTCGATATTGAGCTGGTCAAGCCGGCGGTTGGGCTGCCTCAGCCGGAAACTATCACGCTCGATATGGTCAAGAACGGCAGCGACCAGTATATTTTTGACTCGACCCGATTAACCGGCTGTGAGTATTACCAGGCCCGGCTGGTGCGCGTCGATGACGTCAATATCATTAATCCCGAAAACTGGGTTCCTGATGGAACCGTCACAATCAGGGATAACACAGGCCGAACGTTCCCCGTAAAACTCGGTATCGGCGACGGCATTGCAAGATATGATTGTCCGACAGGTCAGATTGACGTCATCGCGATTTTCGACCAGGAGTGTTCTTCTTCGCCATATACAGGCGGATACCGGCTGTGGGTTCCCAATTACGACGGAAACGGGCTTGTCCTGACCAGTCGCGGGCATCAAAGAGGAAATCTGCCGGGCGACATTAACACCGATTACACAGTTGATTTTTATGACTTTGCCGAACTCGCAGGCAACTGGCTTCAGCAAAGGGCCGGCCTGAGCGGCTGTGGCGAATAATCGATGAAGCAGGGTTTCACTCTAATTGAAGTTTTGGTCGTTATCTTCATCGTCGGGGTATTGATGGGAATACTAATGCCGGCGCTGTCACGGGCAAGGGAGCAGGCCAATATTGTTGCCGTTGACTCGGAGCTTCGTCAAATCGGTCTTGCCATAGAGATGTATTTCGAAGATTACAAGAAGTTTCCTCCCACCCAGGCGGATTGTATATTAGGCAGTTTGACGGACCACTTGTATCAGCTGCCTAAAGTCCTGGCCCAGGAGGACTATCTTCCTTCGAAGCCGAAAACGGATGCTATGTCAACTATTATGGAAGACCGGTTCAACCGCGGGCATACCTATAAATACCGAAGCGTCGGGGAAATAATCGTGGATAGAAACAAAATTGACAAGTATATATGGGCCAAGCTGTGGATACCCGACAATTTCCCCACAAACAGCAGCATAGAGCCGAATGAAGAATGCTGGCGTCCCAACGAGAACGAACGCAAGCTGCACTCGGAAAACAAGGGCCTGATTCCTCTGCTGCTGCCGGTGAGCTGGGTGGTTTTCAGCTTGGGGCCGCGATTCAGCGAGGAATGGCTTGAAGAAAAACTGGGCCTGGAAAACAGATACCCTGTGCCTAAGGAGTTATGGTACACGCCAAAAGAACGCAGGGGGTTTATTGTCAGGATGCGACTGAAAAACGGGTCGCAGACAGGGTCATTTGAGAAAGGTCCATAAGTGTTCGAACGTCGATTCGCGTTTTTATCATTGTTGTTGGCAACGATAAGCTTTTGTGGCTGCAAGCCGGGCAAGGGCTTAGAAAAACAGCCGGAAATCGCCGTCGCCAACTCCTATCTGCACTGTGTTATTAAAGATATTTGCGGCAATCAGACGGAGGTGCTTAGTTTGGTTCCGCCCGGGATGTGCCCCGGACACTTTGACATATCTCCATCTCAAGTAAACCAGCTCTGCAATTGTAAAATGCTTTTTGTTTTTGACTTCCAGCAGAATATAGAGAACGCGGCGCCCCGGATAAGAAACAAAGGTCTGAAGGTCTGTCGAGTCGCGCCGCCACAGGGATTGTGCATTCCCGATACATATCTGTCGATTGCCAGACAGGTTGCCGGAACTTTATCAGAAAACAACCCTTCCCGGAAAGTATATTATGATTTAAAACTCGCAGAAATTGAAAACCGGATGAAACATTTAAGCCGAGAACTGGCTGAACGGATAGAACTCTCAGGATTGAAAAATAGTAACGTCATAGCGTCTCAGCACCAGGCGGAATTTGCACAATGGCTGGGGCTGAACCCGGTTTCAACATTTACCGGCAGTGATACTACCACACCGGCTCAAATCAATGAAAATCTTCAACAGGCCGAACAATACCAAATACGGTTCATTATTGCCAACAAACAGGAAGGAGCAGGTTTGGCAAAAGCGCTTGCCGAACATCTGCGGACCGGGATTGTTATATTCAGCAATTTTCCTGAACAGGCAACTCTCGACGTCAATATCCCGGGGTTCGATTCCCTTTTGAATGACAACGTTAACAACCTGATTGAGGCGTCGAAATAATGTCCGAAGATTTTTTGAAATTATCCGATATACATATAACCCGGGCAGGCAAAACAATACTCCATATCGACCACCTGCACATTCAATCCGGACAGTTCGTTAATATCATCGGAACAAACGGCGCCGGCAAAACAACGCTGCTGAAAGTAATTTGCGGACTATTGAAACCTTCCGCCGGGAGCGTTGTGTTTAACCATATCCTGATAAACTCGTTAAACCCCTGGCAAAAAAGTAACATAAGGAAACGAATCGGCTATATTCCTCAATCCACCGAATACAACTCTGAATTGCCTTTCACAGCAAGAGAAGTAGCTGCTATGGGGCGAACCAGCATAAAACCGCTCCTGACCGGCCTGAGCCGGGCTGATTATGAGCACGTGGATTTCTGGATGGAAAAACTTGGGCTCAATGACCAGAAAAACCAAACCTTCCGGAGTTTGTCCGGAGGCGAACAGCAGAAGGTTCTTATCGCCCGCGCAATGGTGCAGGAACCTCTTATGCTTATGCTGGACGAACCTACATCCAATCTCGATTTTAACTGGAAATTGAGAATCAGCCGCATCGTGCGGGAGCTTCACCAGCAGCCGGGTCTGACCGTTCTGATGGTATCACACGAAATCTCGTCGATTCCAGTAAACGTTGACCGGACGATTTTACTTCATAAAGGCGGCATCCTGGCCGACGGCAACAGCGAACAAGTTTTGACGTCAGCGGTTATTCAGGATGTATATGAATGCGAAATAAATATTTTTGAAACGGAAGGAAACAAATACGTTTTCAGCCGGGAACTATCTCGGCAATAAACCTATGGACCCTTTCTTTTATTTAATCATATTCGCTGGAGCAGTTGCCGGGGCAAGCACCGGTTTTCTTGGGGTGTATATTGTAGGTATGCGAATGCCGTTTATCGGCACGTGCATTTCACATGCAGCTATGGCGGGAACAATTTTTTCATGCCTGCTCGGGATTCCCCCAACAATCGGCGCCGTCACTTTTTCAGTGTTCTCTGCGATGTCTATGGCCGCCATTCCGCCGGATAAGTCCAGACTCGACACCAATGTCGGCTTAGCCATCCTTTTTTCTTTTATGCTTGGACTGACTTTTTTAGGCATAGGTTTGGTTGAAAGCAGCCGTTCCGAAATACTGGGTTTGCTTTGGGGGAACATCCTTTTCGTTCAAAGAAAATCCGTATTGGCAATTACAGCCATTGCTCTGCTGCTTGTATTGTTCGGGACGTTTTTTAACAAGGAAATGAAAGTTCTCTTATTCAGCCGTTCCATTGCTTCTGCTACAGGGGTGCATCAAGGTTTTGTGTATTGTCTTTTCTTGTGTTTGTGTGGAATAACGCTTTCGGTGAATCTCCAGATAATAGGGGGATTGATGATTTTCAGCTTAATAACAAACCCCGCCGCTGCGGCTTACCAAATCTGTCGGGGGCACAGGGCGGTTGTGATTGCAGCAACGCTTTTCGGCGTTTTGTCAACGGTGTCAGGATTTTTAGTGTCTTTTTATTTTGACCTGCCAACCGGCGCCTGCATTGTAATTGTCAGCACAGTCATATTCGCCCTTTCGGTTCTGTGCAGGTTATTGTCTAACGCCAAAATATAAAGTGTCTTATAGGAGATGCGAATTATGAGAAAACTCACTGTTTTGCGTGCAGAGCTTTTGTTAAGTATGGTTTTCGCCTGCGGCGCCGGGGCCGACGAAATCAGCGACCTGAAAAAGCAGCCGGCGCAAATGCTACAAGCAAGTTCGTCGCAAAATATAGCCGACCTATTCCGGCGAATCAAGATAAGAGGTGAAGGTAACAACATTACTAAAGTGAAAATTACCGGAGAGAAATCTGTAAATCATCGTAAAAAAATCCGGTTGGGCAAAACAGCATCCGCAGACCTGCCCGCAGCAAAGACGAAGGCCCTCTTAGAGAATATCCTATAGTTTTTTCTGCGGTCTCGGTGTGCTCGGCTGTGGAGTCAAGGGCTAAGCGGTCTTGGCGTTTTTGAGGTTGGAGTCAAAGAGGGTGGGCTGGTCTGAAAGTGAAAAACAAGGTCTTTTCCTAGCCAGTTGCTTGTATGCTCTAATGCGGTTGATTGTCTTATGTACAGCAGGTTTATCCCGGCATAAATCGTCGGCGAATAAAAGCGTTTCCCCATTGGCCGACGGCGAAACCGAAATCTCATCGGGGCCGCTTATCGAATATTCCGCGGAACCGCCCCGCAGGGTTTGAATCGTCCCGGCAATCATATTCAGCAGCCGGTAAATCATATTTTTCGGATTGTCGGCCGGATTCGGCCATTCCGAAGGCCAGTTCGAAGTATAGTCGCCTCCGGGTCCGAATTTGCATACGGGGCTGATATTTATTATTTTTTCACGTTCCATTTTGTGTCTTTTTATCACTTACGAGCAAAGATTCTATCGGTAAGTCGTCTCAAAAAAGACCAGCCAAAAAAGGGCAAAATCAGCCGGCGGCGAGGGATTTTGCAAAACAGCAGATGTCAAAACTGGCAGCGGAGATAATATAGGACAGAACAGGGGAAATTTTTTGAAAAATTCTTTTTTTGCCACAAATTTACCTTGTCGAGCGGCCCATTAAAGAAGAACGGTTCTTAAATCCAAGTTCAATCGCAATAAATCCTTGACAAAAGGAGGTTGGACAAATAAATTACCCCATCTGCGTTCTAACCGGTCAGGACGCCTGATTACGACTCATCTCGGCGAAGCGCCGAGCCGTAGCCGGAAAAGAAACCTTATTTAGAATCAAACGAATAGGAGATTTAGCAATGGCAACAAAGGTAGCAATAAACGGTTTCGGCCGAATCGGCAGGGCCGTAACACGAATCCTGATGAGCCGCAAGACCGAACTTGAGCTGGTCGCCGTCAACGACCTTTCAGACGCCAAATCGCTGGCGCATCTGTTCAAATATGACACAGTCGAAGGCAAATGGCAGGGAACGGTCGAGGCCAAAGGAACGGACCTGGTGATAAACGGCAAAACCATCAAGGTGCTGGCCGTGAAGAACCCGGCGGAACTGCCCTGGAAGGATATGGGCGTTGAAATCGTAGTAGAATCAACCGGCATATTCACCAAGGTATCATCCGAGAAAGGCGGCTACGGCGACCATCTGAAAGCCGGCGCCAAAAAGGTCATCCTGACCGTGCCGGCAAAAGACGATATCGAGGCAACTATCGTTATGGGCGTCAACGACGGCAAGCTTACAAAGGACGTCAAGTGCGTCTCAAACGCGAGCTGCACGACAAACTGCCTTGCCCCGATTGCCAAGGTTCTCAACGATGCGTTCGGCATCGAGAACGGCGTTATGACAACGATTCACGCATATACCAACGACCAGAAGGTGGCCGACCAGATACACAAAGACCTTCGCAGGGCAAGGGCGGCGGCGGCCAACATTATTCCCACAAGCACAGGCGCCGCAAAGGCAATCGGCAAGGTCGTGCCGGAGATTGACGGCAAGCTCGATGGCTTTGCGATTCGCGTTCCCATCCCTGTCGGAAGCATTGTTGACCTGGTGGTCAATGTCAAGAAGGACGTAACCGCGGCAGACGTGAACGCCGCGATGAAAAAAGCCGCTGAAGGCCCGATGAAAGGCATCCTCGTTTACTGTGATGAGCCAATAGTAAGCTCCGACATCGTCAATAACCCCGCCTCCAGCATATTCGATTCGCTTTTGACTATGGTAAAGGGCAGAACGGTCAAGGCGATAAGCTGGTATGACAACGAGTGGGGCTATTCGAACCGCACGGTCGATATTATGGAAAAAATGGCAAAACTCGGTTAAACAGACGAACTCACCGCAGAGAACGCGGAGACCGCGGAGAAAAAACGTATTAAACTCTGCGTGCTCTGCGGTCTCTGCGGTGAAATTTTACAGGTGTGGGCGTATGATTATGGACCCAAAACAACTCGAACAGACGCTTGTTCTCATCAAGCCGGACGCTCTTAAGAATTCCATCACGGGATTCATATTTTCACAGTTATCGGAATTCCACACGGGGGCGCGTTACGCCGCCGCCAAGATTGTCAATGTAAACAGGTTCCTCGCGGAAGAGCATTACGCCGAGCACAAGGGGAAAGCTTTCTATGAGCCGCTGCTCGATTACATTACAGGCGCGATTCATTATCCTGAGCAGGATAAATGGAAGCGCCGGGTAATCGCGATAGTTTATCAGGGCCCCGGCGTCCTGGATACCGTCAGGGCAATAGCGGGACCGACAAACCCGCACGAGGCACGAGAAGAAAAACCCGGCTGCATCAGGGCGCTTGGAACGGTAGTGCCGATAAAGGACGCAAACGGCAACATTATTGGTCATAGAATGGATAATTTAGTTCATGCGTCAGCCACATCCGCCGACGCCGAACGGGAAATCAAGCTCTGGTTTTTGCCTCAGGATATCCCGCCGCTGATGCGGGCCTATCCGACGGAGATATGCTCCACTCATTATTATTACAAGGACGGCCGGCTTTGTGAGACATACGAACCGAACAGTTTGTTTTTACTGGCGCCTGGTGACGAGGCATGGAAAACCGACCTGGATATTCTCCAGGATTTCGCCAGAAACGAACCGGCACAGGGCAGATTGAGCACCGTGGTGGCAAAATACCTTATCAACAGAAATGTTTAGAATTACAGGAGCAGCGTTTTTAGAAGAAAACACAGGAGACCATTATGGCCAAGAAAACGATAGCCGACATTAACGTAAAAGGCAAAAAAGTGTTTATGCGGGTGGATTTTAACGTGCCGCTGGACGACGCCGCCAACATCACAAGCGACAAGAGAATCGTCGCGGCGATGCCCTCGATAAAAAAAGTCCTCGAAGACGGTGGGGCATTGATTCTTGCCAGCCACTTAGGCAGGCCTGAGGGGAAGCCCGACCCAAAGGCATCAATGAAGCCGGTCGCACAACGGCTGTCGGAACTATTGGGTAAAGAGGTCATCTTCGCCAACGACTGCGTAGGACCGGAAGTTTCGGCCAAAGCACAGATACTGAAGCCCGGCGACGTGCTGCTTCTGGAAAACGTCCGCTTCCACAAGGAAGAAGAAATCAAGGACAAGAAAACCAAAGACGACCCCGCCCTGCGCAAGGCCAAAGACGACTTCGCTAAGGAAATGGCTGAGCTGGCGGACGTTTACGTCAATGACGCCTTCGGCACCGCCCACAGGGATAACGCCTCGATGTACACGGTACCGGCTATGATGAAGGGCAAGCCCCGCGTCATCGGCTTTTTGGTCGAGAAAGAGCTTAAATTTTTAGGTGATACGGTCGCCAACCCCGTCAGGCCATTTGTGGCGATTTTAGGCGGCGCCAAGGTCTCCGACAAAATCGGCGTCATTGCAAACCTTATACAGAAGGTCAATCGAATCCTCATCGGCGGCGCTATGGCCTACACGTTCTACAAAGCCAACGGTAAAAGCGTGGGCAACAGCTTGTGCGAAGACGACTTCGTCGCCCAGGCCAAAGAGCTGCAGGAAAAGGCGAAAACCGGAAAGTGCGAGCTGCTGCTGCCGGTGGATGACGTCGCGGCAAAGGAATTCAAGGCAGGCGCCGAGCATAAAGTTGTAGCCGGCGGCATCGACGCGGGCTGGCAGGGTATGGACATAGGCCCCGCAACCCGCAAGCTGTTCGCCGAAAAACTGGCCGACGCAAAGACAATTGTCTGGAACGGCCCTATGGGGGTTTTCGAGATGCCTCCCTTCAATGAGGGCACAAAGGCGGTCGCCCAGGCCGTAGCAGACGCGACGGGCAAAGGCGCTAAAAGCGTAATAGGCGGCGGCGACAGCGCAAGCGCACTGAAAAAAATGGGCCTCGACAAAAAGGTAACCCATATCTCAACCGGCGGCGGCGCATCGCTTGAGTTTCTCGAAGGCAAAAAATTCGTCTGCCTCGAAATTTTAGACGAAAAATAATAACAGGCCAAAGTATCGAACAATGAAAAAAATTAAAGGCAATAAAGGCCTACTGGAAAAAAGCAGGTTCGCGGAGATGGAACGGGAAAAAGAACGCTGGCTGCGAGGTCTTTCCTGGAAGAAAGCGCTTCGGCTCGAAGAAAAAATGCTTTCATCCAAACTGATAATAGAATGGCGAGATAATTTCTCACAGGATAAGCCCGTTTGTCTGAAAAAATCTCTTCTGGACAGACGAAATAAATGAACATTCTATTGGAAGATGTCTATAAGAAGGCCGTGACGTTTCTCAATGAGGAGAAATACAAATATTTAATAATCGGAGGAATAGCAGCAGGCGTAATCGGTGAACCCAGGGTCACGGCAGATGTAGACGTTGATATAATTATCAGCAGGGAGAACGTCCCTGTTTTTCTGGATAAGGCAAAAAAATCCGGCTTTAAGTTTATAAAGACAAGGTGCCTCGAATCAGCCGAGCGAACGGGTGTCTTCCAGATAAACTACGCAGATTTCCACATTGACTTTATCGTGGCTTCAACAGAGATAGAAATAAAAGCGTTTGAAAGGGCAAAGACGCGTACGCTATATGGCGTAAAGGCGTTTTTCCCTACTCCGGAGGATATGATACTTTTGAAAATTATTCCGGGACGGGATAAGGACCTGCTTGATGCAAAAAATATCGCCCTGCGTCATAAGGGCAAACTCGATACGCGGTATCTTAAGGACTGGGCAACCAAACTTTGCGATGAGGCGCAAGATATGAGAATATGTAACATCTTGAACGGGCTTCTAAGGGATTGATTATGAAGCTGCCGAAACCCGGGACAATTGAGATAAATCCTTCGATACTGAGCGCGGATTTCGCCCGTCTGGCGGATGAGCTTGCCGTAGTGGAAAGAGCCGGGGCAAAAATGGTGCATCTGGATATTATGGACGGGCACTTCGTTCCGAATATCACAATAGGCCCGCCGGTCGTGGAGAAGCTGCGAAAGCACAGCAAATTGTTTTTCGACTGCCACCTGATGATTAGCGAGCCGAGAAAATACGCCCCGATTTTCATAAAGGCGGGCGCTAATAACATTACCTTTCACATCGAGGTCGAAAAGAGACCTTCTGATTTGATAAAAAAGCTTCACGATATGGGAGCAACGGCCGGATTGTGTCTTAATCCGGAAACGCCTGTCAAGACGATTGAAAAGTTTGCCCGGCTTGCCGATATGATTCTGGTGATGACGGTCCACCCCGGCTTCGGCGGACAGAAATTTATCGCGTCGGCGGCGAAAAAAATCGAAATCGTTCGTAAAATCGTCGGCCCCGATATACGCGTCGAAGTTGACGGCGGTATCGACGTAAAAAGCACGCCCATAGTGGTCGGTTACGGGGCCGATACGCTCGTCGCCGGCAGGGCAATTTTCTCGAAAAAAGACCGCATTGCCGCAATTAACGCCATACGAAAGGCCTCTCAATAGTTGCCTCTGGAAATGCACTCCCTTTTATGGTAGAATTTTTGACACTTAACGGACGGGATATTTACGCTGATTATGGCGAAAGAGACAAAATCAAAATGGAACGGTTTTTCGCTTCGCAAGCGCCGGGAGATGCCCGACGGGCTTTGGACGCGGTGTCCGGCCTGTGAGCATATGCTCTATAAAAGCGAGGTCGAGAAGAACCTCAACGTCTGCCCGCAATGCGACTACCATTTTCGCATCGGCGCCGAAATCCGTATCGGCTATCTGGCCGACGAGGGCTCCTTCGAGGAAATGCTCGTTGACCTTGCCAGCAACGACCCGCTGGAGTTCAGCTTCAGGGGCACCACCTATCGCCACCGGCTTAAGGACGACGAGCAGAAAAGCGGCGCAAAAGAGGCGATGCGAATCGGCAAGGCGTTTATAAAGGGAAGGCCGGTAATGCTCGCCGTAATGGAGCCGAATTTCCTGATGGGCTCGATGGGCTACGTGGTTGGCGAAAAGGTCTGTGCGGCCGTCGAAAAGGCAATCGAAGAATCGCTACCGCTTGTTGCTATATGCTCATCGGGCGGGGCAAGAATGCACGAAGGGGTCGTGTCGCTTGGCCAAATGGCGAAAACCAGCGCGGCCCTGGCCAGGTTTGACAAAGAAGGCGGTTTCTTCGTCTCAATACTCACCGACCCGACTACGGGCGGGGTAACGGCAAGTTTCGCAATGCTTGGCGATTGTCTCATAGCCGAGCCGAGGGCCCTCATCGGCTTCGCGGGGCCGCGAACCATAGCGGAGACCATCAAGGTCGAATTGCCGGAGGGCTTTCAGACGGCTGAATTTATGCTGGAACACGGCTTTGTCGATATGATTGTCCATCGCAAAGACCTCCGCAGCGAAATCGCACGTTTAATTGACTACTGCCAGAAATAACCACCGCTAAAAGCTACGCCTTATTCTGACCAGCTATCGCCAATACCAACGCGAAGACCTTCGATGCGCCGGCCTCTTTTAACGTTTTGGCGCATTCGTTCAATGTTGCCCCCGTCGTTTTAACGTCGTCAACAAGACAAACCTTGCGTCCTTCGAATGGATGTCGATAGCGAACGGCAAAAGCGTCTTTGACGTTTCTTACACGAGCCGCGGGTGTAAGCATACCGGGTTGCGGTTTTGTATAGCGAATCCGAACAAGGTCGGTGCTGATTTTTGCGGAAGGATGTTTGAGGCGCTTTGCCAGGACAAGAGAGTGATTGTAACCGCGATACAGCCGTCTAAGCCAGTGCAGGGGAACGGGAACAAAGAGCTCGACCTCTGCTAAAAAGGGGCCTGCCCGCAGGGCTGAGTCGATAAGCCCGGCGAGCACCAAATCAAGCTCAGTTTGACCGTGTTTGAAAGCAAGGATTGCTTCTTTCAACGCCTCAGCGTAAACGCCGGCGCGGGCGATGGCATCAAAGAGAATATCTTCATTGCGGCAGCCCGCGCATACGCCGTCCGCTATCGCGTAAGGGCTTGCGTCCCGGCCGCATCGGCGGCAGTAATCAGGGGTGCATAATGAGATAATCTGTTCCCAGCATCGGCCGCAGAGCCGGCCGCCGCTTTCGACCGGATTTTGCCTGCAGTTCATACATCGCGCGGGCCAAAGCAGGTGGGCAAAGCCCTGAGTAACTGAACGGCCCGTTCCTGCGAGCCAGTTTGAAGCTCGTTTTAGTGTAACCACAACAACATTATACGATGAGCCGGCTGTGATTTAAACAGAAGCAGGAACAAAATAAATTGCGAAATCCCACCTGAAAAACACGGGAAAAAGAAACGCGGCTAATCAGGACATCGAATTCAAGGCGTGTGAGAAATCGTCAGCTTTCTGAGAGCCAATCAGCAGGCGCTTACCATCTTTCAATGTGATTTGGACGCCGCGATTGCCGTTGATATTATATGCATGTCGTTTACTGCCGCACCTTATTCCCCAGCCGCCGAATTCTCTTATGGGGTTATATGTGCAGGAACTGCATTCGGTTAACTCCGCTTTTGTGAATTTTTTGAACGAAATATGGAAGGGAAAGAAGCGAAAACAAAGGCAATCGGAGTAAACAAACGTTTCAAGTTTCATAAATATCAACAGGGCGATTAATAAACCTGGTATGATAAACCCGGGGATAGCGGTCGTAGCTAATGACGATAAAGAAGGAGTTATATGCGAAGAAAGGTTCAGCCATAATCCATACGCGGCAAGGCCAATGCTGCAAAGCATAGAAATCACGGCGAACAGCCGCAGCAAAGCCGAAAATCTCTGAACTTCGTGAAAAAGAACGTTATTTTTATTGTCCATTTGCATAATGTTTCACCTCAGACATATTAAGGATTACATCACCAGCAAAGTTGTTTACGGTTTCTGATGGCCTATTCGCTCATTTCATAATTTACAAGGTTGCGTTCATTAATATGTTCGTCAAGAATACAATCGGACTTATGGAAAATTTTGCTCTTTTTGAAAAGGTGAATTTCAGCAGAGCTGGAAGGGGTTTTATCGAACCTTTTCCGAATAAAACGGACTTGCTCAGGGATTGCATTTTTTACAGGGACGTTTGCCTGCTGCGATTGCCTCTTCGGGGCTGTTGTAATCAATGATATTTTTTGGTGATATATTCTGAGCGAACGGGCAATCCGGCTTATGAAAAACGTCGCTGTTCTTCGAGGCGACATATTTAGATTCAGCAGCTTTCTGTCTGACGGAATTGGTTTCTTTTTCCCTGTTCGCCTTACTTAATTGTGTTCGTGCATGGTTGTCATCCGACTTTTTGCCTGCCTGTCTTGCTTCGGACCAGGAACCGATAAATGTCTTTGTTTGCCCGATAACCGCGGCGATGACAGATTCGCTCAAATCTTTTGATGCGACTGCACACATAACCGGCTCATCTTTCCATACCTCTGCCGTCATATTCGCTTGGGGACCTTTTTCGAGCATTGACTTTTTTACAAAAGAGGTCTGAATACGAAAAACGTACTTGTCGGCATCAGGCAAATTCAACAAATCAACCTCAATGCGAAACTCAGGAACATTGGCAGGCCTCAGTCGCAGATTAGATACGGAACCTAACCGCTTTTTTGCCAGCGTTGCCAGCGACGAATTTGCGTCCACAGTGGTACCAATCACGTTAATATCGGAATCCCCCAGCAAGGCCCTGGCTTTTTGTTCAATTTGGGAAGTGAATGACAAATCGGGTTCGTTATGCTCCCTTCGTAATATAACGGTTATATAAAGACAATTGACATCCTCCAGTGCCGGATTTGGATGGCCGACAAGGTATGGACTTTGCGGAAGCGTTAGTGTTATCGGTTCCGCCCCGGCAAAGGCAAAACTGATAAAAAAACCAGCGAATAACGTAAGGATTAATAAACGAAATTGGGTCTTCATTTTTGCCTTTCCTCTAAATATGAACCGGTCATTTACCGTTAATTTCTGGTATAATAGTATAGATGGCTTCGGAAAGCCACTTTATAAAATTTTTCGGGTAAAACAATGAAGCTGGAAATGCGAGGACAAATGCGGCTGGAGCAGCAGATGAAGCTGGCTCCGCACATGATTCAGTCGATGGAGATACTCCAGCTTCCACTTTTAGCACTTCAGGAGAGAATCGAGCAGGAGCTGAACAGTAATCCCGTCCTTGAGACCGACGAATCGCCCACGGATACAGCACCCGAAGCGGACGTTCAAGCCGAACCCAAAGAGCAGCAAACAGGCGCCGATACGCTCGATGAGGAAATCAGGGATTATATGGAGCAGGGAACCGAAAGCGTCAGGCGGCAGCCGGATGAGACGGACCCGAAGCTGGCGGCCATAAAAAACACCGCCGCGCCGCCCCAGTCGCTGCACGATTACCTCGAAGACCAGTGGCGAATGGTCGAAGCCGATGAACCGGTGAAAAGGGCCGGAAGTATGATTATCGACTACATCGACGACAGGGGCTACCTGTCGGTCCGGCTGGAACAGTTGCACAGCAAAGACAGGTCCGACTTTACGCTTGAGGACCTGCAAAAAGCGCTTGTGCTTATTCAAAAGCTCGACCCGCCGGGCATCGGCGCAGGCGACCTCAAAGAGTGCCTTCTGATTCAGCTAAGCCAAAGCGCAGAGGATATGAGCTTTGAAATAAAGCTTGTCGCGGGCCATTTTGAGGAGCTTCTCGAGAACCGCCTGCCTGAAATCGCGAAAAAAATGAATTGCTCAATCGAGGACATCAACCGCGCGATAGAACGATTGAGCAAGTTCGACACATCGCCCGGCCTGCAGGTGGGAAGAAATGAAAATCACCCCGTTACGGCCGACGTTATTGTGGAATATTGCGAGGAAACAGGCGATTACACTGTGCGACTGGCTGAAGATACTCTGCCTCGCCTGCGAATCAATGACTACTACCTGAAAATGGCCGGGCAGAATAACGCAGCCGACAAGGCGAAGGAGTTTTTGAAGAACAACATTCGCTCGGCGCAGTGGATAATCGACGCCATAAAGCAACGAAAGAGCACCCTGCTCAAAGTTACACGCTCTATTGTCAATTGGCAGAGGGAATTTTTCGACAAGGGCCAGCTTTATTTGAAGCCGCTCCCGATGTCTAAGGTCGCCGAGGACGTCGGCGTGCATATCGCCACGGTTTCGCGGGCGGTCGCCGGTAAATACGTCCAGTGCTCGTGGGGGGTTTTACCCCTGAGGAAATTTTTCAGCGGCGGAATCGAAGATGAGCAGGGAAATGAAAAAAGCTGGGAGGCAATCAGGGCCAGGTTGCAGGAAATAATCGATTCTGAGGACAAACAGAAGCCCTTCAGCGATGACCAGATAAAGGCCAAACTTGCCGAGGCCGGCATAACCGGCCTTGCCCGCCGGACAATCGCCAAGTATCGCGGCCTTATGAAAATCCCGCCAGCCCGCCTGAGAAAAAAATACTAAGAAAATTATTGTTGACCGGGTGAACTATTCCGATACTATGTGAGTATATAATCATATAGTAACCTAAAATAAAGGGAAATATATATGCCGGATTCGAGAAAACGACTATTGTTTGAAAAACAGGCCAGAATTGCCCAGGCAATCGGCCATCCTCTGCGCCTCGAAATCATCGATTTTCTGAAAAATGGCGAGCAATGCGTTTGCGACATAGCAGAACATATCGGGGCGGAGCGTTCCAACGTCTCGCGGCACCTGGGATTGATGGTTTCTGCGGGTGTGCTTGAACATCGTAAAGAGGGGCTTAAGGTTATTTACCGGCTCAAATGCCCGTGCATCCTCGATTTTTTCACCTGCATATCCAGCGTCCTTAAGAAGGAGGCAAAGGAAAGCAGCCGGCTGCTTAAAGTCCTTTGTTAGGAGATATTGCTTTGAATTCCAAGGGCGAATGGAAAAAGCTGGCAATTATTGTGGGGGTTTTCCTTGCGTGTTTCTATCTGCCCGTGGGGGCCGAACGTTTTAACAACTCCGTAATGGAGTCGCTGCATCTTGTCAAATGGTACGCACAGGAGCACGTTATACTTTGCCTTATCCCGGCGTTTTTCATAGCCGGCGCGATTTCCGTATTCGTCAGCCAGGCGTCGGTAATGAAATATCTCGGGGCCAGGGCCAATAAAACACTTGCGTATGGCGTCGCCTCGGTATCAGGAGCGGTTCTGGCGGTTTGCTCCTGCACGATTTTACCTTTATTCGCGGGAATTTACCGTATGGGAGCGGGTCTGGGCCCGGCTACGGCTTTTTTATATTCCGGGCCGGCAATCAATGTTCTGGCTATCATTTTAACGGCCCGCATTTTGGGCCTTGAGCTTGGAATCGCCCGTGCGGTCGGGGCGATTGCTTTCAGCGTAATCATAGGCCTGATTATGCACTTCATTTATCGCAAAGAGGAAATCGAAAAGGCCAACGGCCAAATGGCTATGCCGGAAGCGCACGTCAGCCGGCATTTGTGGCAGAACGCCGTCTATTTTGCGAGTATGGTGGGTATTCTGATTTTTGCAAACTGGGCAAAGCCGGCGAGTTCCGACGCGGGATTATGGTCTTTAATCCATTCGGCAAAATGGGCTATCACCGGGGTATTCGCAATTATATTGATTGCGACTTTAGTAATGTGGTTTAAGAAAACCGAGCTAAGCGAATGGACACAGACAACGTGGGCTTTTGCCAAACAAATCCTGCCATTGCTGCTTTTGGGCGTTCTTGTCGCGGGATTTTTGCTCGGTCGGCCGGGACACGAGGGGCTTATTCCAAATCGCTGGGTCGAGTGGGCTGTAGGCGGCAATTCCCTCAGGGCTAACCTTCTCGCCTCGGTTGCGGGAGCATTTATGTATTTTGCCACGCTGACCGAAGTCCCGATTCTGCAGGGTCTGATTGGCTCGGGAATGGGTAAAGGCCCTGCGCTGGCGCTGCTTTTGGCCGGACCGGCATTGTCGCTGCCGAGTATGCTCGTAATTCGTTCCGTGATAGGCACACAAAAAACCGTCGTCTATGTATCTCTTGTTATCGTGATGTCAACGATTGCAGGTATAGTTTTCGGAGCGTTCTTTTGAGAGGTGAGCAATGAAGAAAATTCAAATCCTCGGCACCGGCTGCCCAAAATGTAAGAAGCTGGCCCAAAGCGCTGAAGAGGCCGTCAAGCAGCTCGGCGGCGAATACCAAATCGAAAAAATAACCGAAATTAACGAAATTATGAAATTCGGGATAATGATGACGCCGGCGCTGGCCGTTGACGGCCAGGTCAAGGTCGTGGGCAAAGTCCTGTCGCCCGAACAAATCAAACAATTACTTACTTAATCAGGAGTCAAAAAAATGAATCCGAAGAAACTAATCACGGCTGTTTTGCTTGTTTTCGTCGCAGGCAGCTTGGGCTATATGTTCGTCCGCGATAAATCAGCCCAGTCCGCTTCGACAAGCGCACCGCAGGCGGTTATGCCCGAGACCGGTCAGTCCGAGCCGAATCAGCAAGTAATTGTCTATTATTTTTACGGCGACGTTCGCTGCCCGACCTGTCATAAGCTTGAAGAGTATGCCAAAGAATCCCTCGATACACACTTTGCCAACGACCTGGCGGCAGGGAAAATTCAATGGAAACCTACTAACGTCGATACAGCCGGCAACGAGCATTTCGTCAAGGATTATGAGCTTGTTACCAAATCAGTGGTTCTTTCCAAAATAGTTGATGGCCGGCAGGTCGGGTGGAAAAATCTCGACCAGATATGGCAATTGGTCTCGGATAAAGACAAATATCTCGCGTATATTCGCGAAAACATATCGGCCTTTGTCAAAAAGGAGTAAAAGTGAACGAATTTGTCCTGGCTGCGGGCGCCGCCTTCTGGTTTGGGATACTGACCTCAATCAGCCCCTGTCCATTGGCCACCAATATCGCGGCGATTTCATTCATAAGCCGAAAGGTCGGTCGGCCTGGTTACGTCATTTCAACCGGCCTTCTTTATACCCTCGGTCGAACACTAACATACGTCGTTCTTGCGATTATCCTTGTAAAAAGCTTGTCGGCTATGCCCGTTGTTTCGCACTGGCTGCAAAAATATATGAATCGCCTGCTCGGGCCGGCGCTTATTCTTGTCGCTATGATCCTGCTCGACCTGCTCAGTTTCAACCTCACATCAAACGCCGTCGCTTCCTGGTGTAACAAACGCACAGGCGAGCTTGGCCTGGCGGGGGCTTTGCTAATCGGAATCCTGTTTGCACTATCATTTTGCCCCGTCTCCGCGGCCCTGTTTTTCGCGACGCTTATCCCTCTTGCGGTAAAACATTCTTCGGGCGTTGTTTTGCCGACTGTTTACGGAGTCGGAACCGCGATTCCCGTTCTTGTTTTCGCGTTGCTTTTGGCTGTCGGGGCTGACCTTATGGCCCGTGTCTTTAATAAGGTAACGCAGTTCGAGTTTTGGGCCCGCCGGGCGACGGGTGTTGTGTTTCTCGTCATCGGTATTTATTTTACAATCGCTTATACGCTTGGATTTCACGTATCATAACCGGGTATGACGAAACGAAAATTAAAAATCCTGTTTCTCTGCACGGGCAATTCCTGCCGAAGCCAGATGGCAGAGGGCTGGGCGAGGCACTTAAAAGGAAGCGAAATTGAGCCGTATTCAGCCGGTATCGAGCCGCACGGTCTTGATCCACTGGCTGTCAGGGTGATGGCCGAAGCCGGCGTCGATATATCAGGCCATAAGTCAAAACATTTCGCAGAGCTTAAAGACGTCAAATTCGATTACGTTGTTACCGTCTGTGACTATGCTCACGAAAAGTGCCCCGTTTTTCCGGGTAAAATCAAAACTATTCACGCCAGCTTCGACGACCCGCCGCATCTTGCCAAACAGGCCAAAAGCGAACAGGAAATCCTCGACGTCTATCGCCGAGTCCGCGACCAGATTCGTGATTTTGTAAATCGCCTGCCGGATTCTTTGAGCCAACAAAACAGCCCTAAAATCGTATAAAAATTAGTGTTCACTGACTCGAACGCGGATATAATGACAATCTGCTTTATTAAAGATAGGAGATTTATTATGTGTGAACAGTGTGGTTGTGGTGATAAGAAAACACAAAACGCCTTCGAGGAGAAGGTTAAAACGATAATCGACGCGATTAGGCCGAACCTGCAAAGCCACGGCGGCGACGTGGAGCTTGTCGCCACGGAAAATGATAAAACAGTCAAGGTCCGCCTTCAGGGCGCCTGCTCCGGCTGTCCAGGCGCCAGAATGACCCTTAAAATGGGCATCGAACGGCTGCTAAAGGAACAAGTCCCGCAGGTCAAAGAAGTTATCGCCGTCGAATAAACACGTGTTTCGCTGAATTTATGGAACACGCTGATTACAGGATAATCGACGCTAATTTCAATCGGGCGCGGGAGGCGCTTCGGGTGGTAGAGGACTATTGCCGGTTCGCCCTCGATTCAAATCCACTTAGCAGCCGGGCTAAAGAATTGCGGCACCAGCTTTGTTCGGCGTTATCCTGTCTCGATGGTATAAGTTTACTTGTCGGCAGAGACACACAGGGCGATGTCGGCATAGGTCGGCAGGTAAAAACCACGCCCGGCAGGACAGACCTCAAAGGTGCATCAACCGCGGCCTGTAAACGATTGCCTGAGGCGCTTCGGGTTCTGGCTGAGACGCTTCGGCCCGCCAGCCCTGATTTGGCTGACAAAATAGAGAAAATCCGCTACGCCGGCTATACCCTCGAAAAAGACGTTGCCCTGTTTGCCGATACCCATGCGAGGTTCGCAGGTGTTCGACTTTACGTTGTTATCAGCTCAAATTTGCCTGCAGATGTTTTTGCCCTTACTAACAAGTGCATACAGGGGGGAGCGGATTGTATTCAGCTCAGGGCAAAGGATATAGACGCCGACAAATATTTCGCCATTGCGGCTGAGTTCGTGAAAATTTGTAAAGACGCAAGGATTTTAAGCGTTATAAATGACCGGGTCGATATCGCGGCCGCAAGCGGCGCCGACGGCGTTCACTTAGGTCAAAATGACCTGCCTTTGGAACAGGCCCGTAAACTTCAGCGGATACCTTTGATTTTCGGCAAAAGCACGCATAATCCCGCCGAGCTGACCTCGGCAATAGCTGAGCTGCCGACCTATGTATCGCTTGGCCCAATTTTTGCAACGCCGACAAAACCGAAACTGACGCCAGTTACGCTCGATTATGTCAAACAAGCCCTGCCAATTATATCAGGCACAGGTGTTTGGCACGTCACCATAGGCGGCATAACAGAGCAAAATATCGATTCTGTTTTGCGAGCCGGGGCAAAAACAATAGCCGTCAGTTCCGCGGTAACCGCCTCGCCCGACCCTGCGGCTGCTTGTAAAAAACTGAAAGAAAAAATCGGCGTGTTTTTTAACAGTTATCCACCTTGATTTTGTCGTTTTGTTAAAACAGTGTATCCGGCCAAATAGTTGTTTTGTTGCCCAAATTGAAAATCCCGACACAGCTTACCGATTTTAACCTCTCCGCGATGTGACGTAACTTCTTGATTTCAAGGTAGTTACAGCAAGATATATAACCGCTCGTTTTGGCGGTTTGTTTGCCGTATAACTAAAAGGAAATTCGTCGAATTACAATATTCTGACTTAGGTGTTTCCTATCAACAGGTTATCCACAAGGTTTTGGCGTATATATAATTGCACATTTTTCTGTTATTTTTGTGAACAGAGTAAAGTCAACTGCTGATAGCGTATAGGTTTAAGAACGAAATTAACGTGGTATTGCGAATTTCAACACTTATCGATTTTCTCTTTGAGTTTTTTTGGTTTTTTGATTATACCCTATGGGCTAAAATTTTCTGTCTGGAGCAAAATTGATGCTGCGAAAACGATTAAGTGAACGGCTAAAATTAAAAAGCGGCTTTGTAGTTCTGGCTGAAATGGCTGGAGGCCCAAATTTCGATTTTAGCCCAATTTCAAAATTTCTTACCACTTTCAAGAAATCCGACGCAAGCGCCATACCAGAGGGTTTTGATTTTGTCGGCGTAACTTTAACGCAAAGCCCGGGCGGGGCGGCCAATTTCGACCCGTCATACGTGCTGGACAAGCTGTTGGCAAAGAAATTATTGGGCTACCTCGATTGTGTTCCGCATATCTCCTGTAAAGACCAGAACGTAAACGCAATCGTAAGCTCATTGGTCGGCTTTAGAAATTCGGGCATTGAGCCGTTGCTTTTAATCACCGGTGATAAGCCCATCGACGGAAAAGGCGTATTTGACAGGGATTCAATCGGCCTGCTTGAGCTGGTCAGGGATATGAATAATGAATCATATATCAAGGCCAGGCCGCAGGACCTCGATAGAGTCCACCAGTTCTTCCCCGGCGCGGCCGTATCGCCTTTCAAATACACCGAGCCGTCGCTGATGCAGCAATATTTCAAAATGGAGAAAAAAATCTCCTCCGGGGCGAAATTTTTGATTACGCAGGTCGGCTGGGACTGGAAAAAATCGCAGGAGCTTTTCAGATACCTCGAAGCAAACAAGCTAAACACCCCCGTCATCGGCAACGTTTACTTCCTCAGCACGGCGACCGCGGCCCCTCGACTAATGCACGATTTGAAGCTCACCGGCTGTTACGTCAGCGACGAGCTTTTGGCCAAAGTTTATATGGAAGACCTGTCGCAGCATATCGAAAGAGCCGCACAGCAGGTGGCTATGTATAAGTCGCTCGGCGCAGCGGGCGTGGATATAGGCGGGATTCACGATTTCGAGACCTTTACCCAGATTCTCGAAAGGGCGGCTGAGATTGGCGCCGATTGGGAACAATTTAAGAATAACCTCTGCTGGCCTGCTAAAAACGCATTTTATCTCTATGATGATTCGGGCAGGCAGGTCGCATTGTCCAAACCCCGCAAGACCTTCAAACACAAATTCTTCAATTTTTTCCACCGTGCGATTCTCGATTCCAATTACCGCGGCTTTCACGTTTTCAAAAAAGTAATGGCCGTGCTGGGAACGAGAAAAGGCAAGGGGGTAATCTACAAACTGTTCAACGCAGGCGAGGGGGCGTTCAAATACCTCGTTTTCGACTGCGAGGGCTGCGGCGACTGCTACCTGCCCGAAAACTTCGGCCTTTGCACTATCGGCGGGTGCGAAAAAGGTATGGATAACGCCCCCTGCGGCGACGCTACGGTTGAAGGCAAATGCGGAAACAACCTCGAACGTGTCTGTATTGGCGAACTGATATACAAGGCGGCCGCATCGGAAGAAAAAGGGATTGAAAAATTACGCAAAACCATAAATAAGCCCAGAATTAAAACGCTTGAGCACTCCGCCTCGATACTCAATTACCTTTTTGGAAGGGACCATACGATGAAAAATGCTATTATTTCAATCGGCGAATCCATTCACGCCTCAATCCCCAAAACCGGCCAAATAATGAAACAGCTTGCCGCGCTTGGCCCTGATGCCTATACGCAAGACAGCGGCCCATTGAATTACATCAAGGCCCTTATTGATTCTCAGGCCAACGACGGGGCCGACTACATCGCGGTAAATTTAGACGCTTTCGGCGAGGACAACCCCCAGACGTCCGTCGATATGATGCGGGAATACGTTAAGCTCGTCCGCAAATGGGGCAAAGGCGTTCCCGTCTGCGTTGATAGCAGCAATGACGACATTCTAATCGCGGGGCTAAAGGAATGGCACAACACCTCTGAAGCCGTCAGGCAGCCATTGATAAACTCAATCAAGGTTTACACGATGGACAAGATGCTGCCTTTGAAAAAGGATTACGATTTTGCGTTCATCGGTTTGCTGATATCAGAAGAAAAGCCCACCGGCCCAGGGGGGGCATACTCGGTTCAGGAGCTTTGCTCCCTCGCACAGCGGATTTTCGACAAGGCGACGGGGCAGTTTGGTTTCAAGCCGTCAGAAATCTTCTTCGATTCGACGGTTTTCCCGCTGGCAATCGACATGCCGATGGAGCCGGACATCCCCGGCTTTACTTATCGCACGTTTGAGACCATAAAAAAGATTAAGTCCGACCCCAAAATGAAAGGCGTTCATTTCTCGTTGGGTATAAGCAACTCCGTCCGCGACCTGCCCGGCCGGCGTATCGGCGTCTGCCGGGCTTACGTGGCCAAGGCGATAGAATGCGGCCTTGACGCCGGCATAGTCAACGTCGCCCATCACTATGGCCAGATTCCTCCAGACCCCGATTTGCTGGAACTGGTTGACGCCTTCTCGAAAATGGACGGCTCCCCCGAGCCGACAGCCAGCGCGATGATGCTTATGGCAAAATTCTGCCAGGAAAACCGCAAGAAAGCAGGGTAAACCGCAATTTTGACACCGGTTTTGCCGTTACATTTAGCCCGGCATTTCATGGCGGGCCGGCTGTTTTTTTCGACACGGTATTTACACTGTTTTTTAAGCAGATTGCGCTGATTTTGTCGGAATTTTTCGGATTTTTGCGGATTTTTTCCTTTTTTTCGGAAAATCTCGCATATTCAGCAACAAAACCATGTGAGAACCTCATTTTTAAGCTGAAAACGCAAGATGGTCAAAGACGGTCAAGGTTTTATAGATGAGCAAGTTGCGTTTTTAAG
>JAFGDN010000068.1 GCA_016932095.1 Sedimentisphaerales bacterium | reverse complement strand
TGGGCCGGGTAGGATTCGAACCTACGTAGACGTTAGCCAGCGGATTTACAGTCCGCCCCCTTTAGCCGCTCGGGCACCGACCCTTTGCTTTCTATCAGCATTCTGTTCCTTAATTTATCGGCGTTGAATAATTTACACTCTGGGAATCTATTCTGCAAGAAAAAATGCCTTTTGACGCCATACTCGAAGAAAAAGGGGGACATTCTCTTTTTCTCCTTTTTGGATGGTCGGCCTATTGGGTGAATAGAGCTTTCGATGCCCAGTTTAGCGGTGATTTGCCCGGACCAGTGGCTATCACCAAAAGGAGAGCCGCGGTTGATAACATGATAACAAATGTTCCCTGCACTTGCTCTGGCTGTTTTTGGCATAATGGAAGCTTATGCATAATCCGTAATCCGGTCAAACAAAAAGTAAGAATGTCCCCCTTTACCCTTTGGAGAAAAATTTATCAGGAATATTTGAACGGCTCTTTACCTTCCTTCGAACGTATTTCGGATTGCATATTGCGAAGGGTGTCGGTTAATAACTTCGCGAAGTCGTCGTCTTCCGTTTCTTTTATCTGTTCGGCGGGAATGGGCTTGCCGTAAGTAACGGTGATTTTTGAGCCGGCCTTGAAAATCCTGCGATGCCTCGGCCAGCACTCGAAGGCGCCGTCAATCAGGACGGGCACAATGGGGGCATGCCCTCGCCGGCTTAAAAGCGTAAAACCACCTTTGAAGGAAGTGATTTTTCCGTCGTCAGTGCGGGTCGCCTCTGGAAACAGGCAGACGCCCTTACCCTGCTTTAGCTTTTCCAGAATCGCCCGGATTGACGCTATGTCGGCCTGGCCCCGGCGAACCGGTATCGCGTTGACAGAAAAAAGAAGCGGGCCGAAAATCCGGCCCTTGAAAAGGGTATCGCGGGCCATAAAACTCAATGTTCTTTTCAGGGCAATCCCGCAGAAAAGAGGGTCCAGAAAGCTCTGGTGGTTGCTTGCGAGTATAAAAGGACCTTCAGAAGGGATATTTTCAAGACCGTAAAAATGAATGCGGAAGAATACTCTGCAGAAAAGCCCGCACCACAACCGCGCGAACTTGAACCAGGCATCCTTTATTGGTTGGCCGAACATTTTTCTTTCACAAACGCAAGCAGTTTCTCGACGACCTGCTCTATCGTCAAATTAGTCGTATCTACCGTTATTGCGTCATCGGCGGCCTTGAGCGGGCCGTCGCTGCGCTTACGGTCGCTTTCGTCCCTTTTTTCGATTGCCTCTTTAACACGCTCGATATCCTGCCCGGCGCCTTTTGCCTC
The DNA here is from genome assembly GCA_016932095.1 of Sedimentisphaerales bacterium. GTDB lineage: Bacteria > Planctomycetota > Phycisphaerae > Sedimentisphaerales > Anaerobacaceae > Fen-1362. The sequence goes on along the minus strand of JAFGDN010000068.1, from coordinate 17,034 downwards.
CAATTCGCCCAGTCGTCTTTTTGCACGCTCGTCGAGGTCGGCAGTGAGGTAAAATTTGATGTCCGCGTGGGGAAAGGCAACAGTGCCCTGGTCCCGGCCCTCGGCGACGATTCTGCCGTGGCCTTCCGCGAATTTTCGCTGCATCTGAACTAAACGCTGCCGGGCTGACGAGGAGCCGGCGATGAAACGTGCGCTGGCCGTGATGTGAGGGTTGCGAATCTCCTCGGTTATATCTACGCCGTCCATCTGCACTCTCATTCCTCCGACGGACGACGTAAATTCAAACTGCGTGTTGTTCATTGTTTCCAGAATCTGGTACGGGCTTGTAAGCTCCACCCCGGCCTTTATCGCCGCGTATGTTACCGCTCGATACATGGCCCCGGTATCGAGAAAATCCGCGTTGAGCTTTGCGGCAAGCTTGCGGGCGACCGTGCTTTTACCGCTCGCCGCGGGACCGTCGATTGTTATTATCATTCGGGACATATTGTAAACTTGTCAAAGGCGTATCAGCGTTCGGTTTCGCCTGTTTTGACCACTTTAATGATAACCATACTCGTGTCATCGACCTGCCGGGCAAGGCCTACAAAACGCCTGCGGTATGCCAGTATATTTTTTATCATTTGGGAGGCCGGCTCCTCTCCGCATTTGCGGAAAATCTCCGTCAGGCGGTCCCTGCCCCACATCTGCCCGTCGAAGTTCACCGCGTCGATAAGACCGTCGGTGTAAAACATCAGCCGGTCGCCTTCTTTGAGCTGGACTGTTTCGCTGAGGTATTCCGGCTGCGGCAGCACCCCGAGGACCAGCCCGCCCTTGTTCAAATCGGTCACTCGCCCGTTTCGCAATAACGCAGGCGGCTCATGACCGCAGTTGCAGTAATTTATCGTTTTTTGCTCAAGGTTGATTATCCCGTAGAATAGTGAAATGAACTCGCCCGCCCGGCATTCCTCGCACGCCATTTTATTCAGCCGGCGAACCGTTTCGAGCAGCGGGTCGGCCCACTGGCATTCGGAATACGCCCGCAATGCACCGCGAAACGAGCTTGTCATAATCGCCGCAGGCATCCCCTTGCCGATTACGTCCGCTATCGCGATTCCGATTTTATTGTCGTCAATACGCAGGAAGTCATAAAAGTCGCCGCCCACATCGAAACACGGAATATATGTGCCCGATATATCAAAACCTTTCGCCCGCGGCGCCTTTTCAGGAATCATACGCCTTTGAATGTGGCCCGCAAGGCGGACCTGCTCGGTTATGCGCGTGGCCTCGATGGCCTCGGCGTAAAGACGGGCGTTGGTTATCGCTATGGCGCACTGCGACACGATGACCCGTGCAAGCTCGATATCGTCGTCGTCGAAGTGCATCGGCTTGCCGCTGTATAAACGCAGGACCCCGATTGGCCTTTCCCGGAATTTCATCGCGACCGTGAGCTGGCTTACCAGTCCTTCTTTTATCGTCGCTTCCTTATATGCCACCCTGTTGTCGTCGCGCATATCGTCCAGAATTACCGCTTTACCCGCGAACGCCGCCTTAATGACGGGGTCGTCCTTGTTCACGACGCCTTTGTTGCGGTATTCCTCGCTCAGCCCGTAGGTGCTTCGCATCTTCAGGTCGCCGCTGTCCTCGTCGAGCAGGCGTATCGAGCAGGCCTTGACGCCCGTTATCTTGACCGCCGCCTCAGCCAGCTTGTCTAAAACCTCCTGCAGCGTAAAACGCCCCGCAACCAGCGTCGTTATCTGGTATATCTGCTCGTCTCGGCTAAGCGACGCGAAGCCGGGCTCGTCTCGCGGCAAGCTCGCCGTATCCGCTCTTTCTGTGTCTTGTTTTGTCAGGTCGGGCATAAACAAAAATTACCAATACCCCTGAATACCTTGTTATTAAACCTCGATTATGTGTTGCGTATTATAGTTCGCGGGATTATACACGATACGGGCTATGTCGTGAACAATAAACTGGCAGAACAATACATGCCTGCGCGGAATAAATATTAAGGTTAGTATTTTGTTTCAAGAACACCGATTTTCAGATAAAATATGGGCTATGGACGACGTCGCAAAACTTATTGTGTTTTCGGGACAGGTTCAGGGCGTTGGTTTCCGGTTCACGGCGCTGAACGTTGCCAATAGTTACCGCCTCACCGGCTACGTGCGTAACCTGCCGAGGGGCCGGGTGGAGATGCTTACTCAGGGACCTGCCGAGACAATCGACAGTTGTATCCGGGACCTGCAGGACTCTTTCGCAGGATATATTCGCGACACCGACGTTAAGAATGTGGCCGTTGACCCGAATCTCAGGGACTTCAAAATCACCTTCTAAGACCGCTTCAATTCATCATAAAACTTTACAGCCCGAGAAATTGAATTGCCAAGCCGCAAACCATGATTGTCGCGCCTGCTATGGCGTGAGAGTATCTGTATAGCCAGGGAAATTCGAGCAGTTTGACGCCGTTTCTTGCCAGCATCACGACGACCAGCATCGTCCCGATTGTCGCGGCTGCGAAAACCGCCGTAACTAACAGCATGCCTGAGATACTGTTCTGTGCTGCCGGATACATTAGGATGGGAATCAGCGGTTCGCAGGGGCCGAATGCGAAAATTATGAATAGCACCCAGGGCGTTATATTCGCTTTACCCGGCTGCTCGTGTATGTGGGTATGTTCTTCGTGATGGTCGTGCTCATGCTCATGTTCGAGGCCCGGGGGGTGAAAGTGAATGTGCCTGTGAGGTTGGTTCCTGTATGCGGCCCGGAGTCCCCAGATAAAATAGGCGATGCCGAACCCGATAAGGAGCCACGCCGCCAATCCTCCTCTCGCGGATTCGATGTTCTCCAGTTTCCCTACGGCAATACCCAGGGCTACCCCGAAAAGCCCGATGACCACCGAGCTGACAACGTGACCAACGCCGCAAAGAAACGTAATGATGAACGTTTTAGCGCCGGACCATTTTCTCGCCCACGATATCATCACAAACGGCAGGTAATGGTCGGGTCCCAGCAGCGTATGAATAAAACCTATCGATGCCGCCGTAATCAGCAGCGCGTTTATGTTGGCCATAACTATTCCTTTCTTGTGGTTAGAAGGCCATTTGCACCCTTGCTCCGACTATCACGGCGTCCGGAATGGACCTGTCGCCGCCCGGGTTTATTATGTATTGAAAGTCGGGGCTTATAACCATCCAGGATGCGATTTTGGCGCTATAATATACCTCGAAGGCGCTTTCGTAATCATTTGTGTAGGTGGCCGAGGCCTTGTTGCTTAATGTGCCATGCGCGAAGCCGACGCCGAGAACGTCGTCATCCCTGCTGTCGAACAAACCCTGATACTGAAACCCAAAGTTCCAGAAATCGGTAATATCGTTTCGCTTGCCATCGGCTTTGCCGTAGCGCAAGAATAGGCCGAAACCCTGTCTATCCTGCGGGTCTGTATTTTCTTTTGTGAGCATCTGGTCGCAGGTTATATAAAAGCCGACGTCGTCCCTGTAGCTTTTGCCGGCATCGGCAAGGTCTGTGCTTGCCTTGGGCTGCGGGTCATACCACAGGCCGATTCGATAAGCCCCGCGCAGAGCTCCATTTGCCGAATTCAGCGCCGGCGTAATACCCGTCTCCGTGATATAAAAAAAATGGTCCTCGCCGCAGAATGCGGTTCTGAAACCTGTCTCCCTGTAGTCGGCCTGGGCGTCGGCGACTGCGGCGGAAATATACCATAATTCATCCGGTCCGTAATGCAGCGCCGCTCCAAGACCGTTGTCCGGAAATGGTATCGTCGGATTATTTTTCAGGGCACCGTTCAGGAACTGAGTGGTTTCGTCATTCGCGTAGTTGCTGCAGTCAAACGAGACGGGACAATTGTGATGTTCGAATCCGCAGGTGAGGTCAATCTTGCCGAACCTGAATGTAAGCGTCTGCGTCGAAAATATTTGTTCATACCACAGCTCGGTTACGTCCATAGCCCGTCTCGGTGCCGAATCGCCGTTGACGTTAAAAAAGCTGCCGACTGCCGGGCCGTTGATGCCGGCTGATTTGGACCACTTGCCTTCTGTGAGCATATACAATCGTCCGCCTTCGATGCCGAACAGTTTTTCAAAATCGGCCTCAAGCTCCACATCGTAGCTGCCCGAATACCTGCCGGCCCGGCGGTGTGTGCTTACGCCGCCTCTCGCATTTTGCTGATATATTTGCGTGGCGCTCAAGCTCACGTCAAGTCCCTTGTCCGAAAGGTTGTCTTTTAATCCGCATAAATCGTTTGTTAATGTCTCCCGTTGCCGTATTGAGTCGTTTTCCATCGCCCCGCAAAGTTGCGCCGCGAAAAAAAGGATGCAGGCAAACTTAATTGTTGGGGGCCTTGACATATCAAATACTTTCTCATCGTTTTTATAATAAGGTTTTATTCTTCTGCGCATAAAATTATTTTATTAGTGCTACCAAGTCAACAAAAAGTATTGCGGGGATTGTGAAAAAAATGAAAAAGTGCGAAATGTGAAGGATGCGGCAGGCGCTTACTATGAAACAGGCGGCGCTCCGCCTGGCCGATTACCGTTTTTAGGGCGATTTCTTGTCTTTCTGCTCCCAGACGCCCGCGGGCGGGGATTGTCCAACCTCCTGAACCCATTTTCTTCCCTGCTTTTCAAATTCGACGTAATCGGGCAGTATCCTGACGACTTTGATGTCGCCGACAACGTTGTTTGCCCGGACCACCCGGCCAGCCACCAGTGCTGCGCCTTTTACTTCATAGAGCACTATTCCCGTTACCGTTCCATACTCGATATTGCGATTCGCCGGCGGCTTTTCCTCGACCGTCTCGGCCGAATGTAACTGTGCCGACGCGGCTCCAAGCTCCTTGACGTTTTCAATTGCTTTGCCGAATTGCCCGCGGACGGCCTCGAGTTTTTCCTGACGCTCCATTTCGAAAACGGCAAGCTCCTCCTCGGAAAGCAGGTTGCCCTTGGGGATGTATCCAAGCTCCTCGCGGTACCTGACTTTCTTTCTCAATTCGGCCTTTTTAATCTCTTTCTCTATCGTCTCGTTGACATCCTGCGACTCCGCCTCGGCTTTTCTCTGCAACACACCAATTTCATCTGCGAAATGGGACTCCAGTACCGGTTCTTCCGATGCTTCTTCTACTTCTTCTTCGGCTATACTGATTCCCGTGCCTGTTATCGCGATTATGAAAACAAAACACAACGCAGGACAAAACCATCGTTTTGAAAATCCGTTCTTCATTTTCAGGACCTCATCGAAAAATCATCTAAAAAAAATGCTCTGACCGCCCGAAAGCTGCATACAGTAAATTGTATTAAATAATACGGATATTTAGTAGCACAAGTTTACCTGTTTTTAATCGGTTCAAACAAACAAACTGAAACTGAGCGTTTTCTATGTGGTTATCGACGCTTATTCGCGTAAAACAACGTGGCAATCGCCGAAAAAAGACGGAAATACCGATTATTATAGGGGCTTATTTTCGCGATATCATATTGCCCGGCAACTGCCTCACAAGCCCTTTTAGCTGAAGCGATACAATCGCCGAACTCACGCTTCCCGCCGGCAAACTGGCGTCCGAAATAACCTGCTCTATGTGAACCGGCTCGCTTTGCAGGCAGTCGAACACCGATTTTTCGTTCCCGTTCAGGTTTAATTTCCCGGCGTCAAACAAAGGCGTCTCCATTTTTGCGGCGACCGAATCGGCTGTCGAACTTACGTGCCTGTTGAGACGGCTGCCGATGTGTCCCAATGCCTCCATAACGTCTTCTACCGAGTCAACCAGCCGCGCACCTTCTTTAATCAGCCGGTTCGAACCCCGGCACGTCGGCGAGTCGATTTTCCCCGGCACCGCCATAACTTCACGGTTATACTCCAGCGCCGATTTTGCCGTGATGAGCGCGCCGGAATTGCCGCCCGCGTCTATAACGATTGTCCCTAACGACAGGCCTGCGATTATCCGGTTTCTGGGAGGGAAGTTCTCCGCCAGCGGCTCATAGCCGAGCGGGTACTCGCTGACGCACGCGCCCGATTCGGCGATTCTCTCGAATAATCTTTTGTTTTCAGGCGGGAAGACGTTTGCCAGCCCGCATCCCTGCACCGCGATTGTGCGCCCGTTCGCAGCCAACGCCCCCTGGTGCGCTGCCGTATCGATTCCGTAGGCCATCCCCGAGCAAATCGTAAAACCGGCGCTGGCTAATATATGCGCAAATCGCGACGCCTGCTCGCTGCCGTATAAGCTGCATCGCCGCGACCCCACTATCGCAATCCCCAGCGCGTCCGATTCCGCTAATGTCCCCTTAACGTATAAAACCGCCGGAGGGTCGTAAATCTGCTTTAATAAAACGGGGTAACGCGGGTCCCGAAGATTGATAATCAAGACGCCAAGCTTTCCCGCGAGCTCAATCTCCGCCTCGACTTTCATTTTGTCCCTGCTCGATGCGATTCGCTCTGCTGTGCGCTGCCCGACTCCCTCGATTTTCATCAGTTCGCTGACCGGCGCCCCCAGCGCACGCTCCGGCGAGCCGAAATAATTCAGGAGTTTCCCGAAAGTAACCGCCCCGACGCCCTCCGCGCCAGCCAGCTTCAGCCAGTATTCGATATCAGGCGAGTTTCCCTGCCGTTGTGACATCCTTATCCTGTAAAATCATTCAATAATCCGAAAAAAGCATATCACCCTCTCCCCGCAAGTCAAAAGAAAAATGTTTAGCCGACGCTAATTTTACTCATTTTCCCTGACTTTGCCCGTCATAGGAACGAAGCGGACGGGTAAAACGGTCTCTTTATGGATTGAGCCGTTGGGGTCTTTTGTTACCACAACGAGGTTCTGAAACCCGTCCTCATTTTCGTAGGGTAGAATCATTCGGCCTGTGGGTTTTAACTGTTCAATCAGAGGCGGTGGAATTTTTTCTGCGGCGGCCGTGCCGATAATCGCGTCGAAGGGGGCCTTTTCCTCCCAGCCGAAATATCCGTCGCCGGCCTTTACGAACACGTTTTTATAGCCAAGCTCTTTCAACCGCTCTTCGGCGGATTTTGCAAGCTCTTTCACAATCTCAATAGTGTAAACCTCGGCGGCTATCTCTGCACAAACAGCCGCCTGATAGCCGCTGCCCGTGCCTATCTCTAAAACCTTCGAATCCGGTTTAAGATGCAGCGCCTCGGTCATAAAAGCGACGATATACGGCTGGCTGATTGTCTGCCCCTGCCCGATGGGCAAAGCCATATCGATATACGCATACGCCTGTTTATCTGCCGGGATGAAGAAATGCCTCGGCGTTTTCCGCATAGCCGACAGAACTTTTATGTCCTTTATGCCGTTTGCTTTAATCTTCCGGGCGACCATAGCCCTGCGTTCTTTAACTCGCTGCCTGAAAGCAGGGTGCTTATGGTCGCATTTTATCGGCTTGCTCTCGTTCGGCTCGGCGGAAAGAAGCCGGCAGGCCGAAAACAGAAAAATCAAAATCGTCGCGTATATCTTATGTAATCGTCGCGTCGCCATAACCTTATTATAACCTATTTTTAGCCCGTAAGCAGGTCGAATAGTTCAGGGGCAAGCGACTGGCGTAGCTTCTGCAGCGCCTCAAGCTCGATTTGGCGGATTCGTTCCCTGCTCAGCGAGAGGTCTTCGCCGATTTGCTTGAGCGTCTTTTTTGTCTTTTTGACTAATGTGCCTTCGAGGCCGAAGTGATTTATGATTATGTATTGCTCACGCTGGTCGAGATTGTTTTTTATAACCCCGATAAGGTCGGCCCTTGCCCTCTCCACGGCCGCTGCGTCAACCGGCGACGGTTTGAACTCCTCCTGAATCTCGCCGACCGCGGATGTTGTCCTGTCCGCCATTGCCTTTTGACCCGGTATCCTGTGGGCGAAATCCTTCGCAATTGCCCAGCTTGCGTAGGTCGAAAACCTGAAGCCCCTCGTATAGTCGAATTTTTCGACTGCCCGCATAAGAGAGACGTTGCCCTCGCTGACCAGGTCCGCGAGGTTGGCCCCTGTGATAGTGTGCTTGCCGGCGATGCTGACGACAAGGCGAAGGTTCGACTCTATTATTATTTTCTTGATTGCCTCGGCTTCGCCGAGCCGGTTTTCAATCTCATCGAGCCGGCTGCTCGGGGCGCTTCCGGCCCTGATTTGTTCCCTGGTCGCCGAAGCGCGGTATTTCAAAAAATTATATCTTCTGAACAGGTCGCTTTCCTGCTGCCGGTTCGGCGCAGGCGTATTTTTGAGGTCGAGAACATACGCGGTGTCAGCGAGGATTTTTTCCCCGGCGTCGGGCCTCGTGAATTCGACGCTTGCGACGTATTTGATTCTTCTGGCCAGCAGCGCGTGCACCCTTCGTTGCTTGAGAATCCTGTAAACGGAGCTCCTGCTGAGGTCGAATCGGCTCATCAGTTCCCCGACGCGAGTTCCCTGCTTGTGAAGACGCTCCATCTCCGCCGTCTGGCCGGGATTTAGCTGGCTCGCCGCAGGCCGCAGGTTCGCTGCCTTTTGAGGATTGCTCTTTTGATACTCTAACAGGATGCTCCTGATTGTCTCCTGGCCCCTGTTCGTCCGGGCCGCTATCTTTTGAATAATTTTCTGCCGGCTCATATTGGTCGTGCCGCTCAGCTCGGCCGCCTGGGCCACAATCTGCTTTTTTTGTTCCGCGGTAAGACGGGTGTAATCGAGGGCTTTGTGAACGAGGTCGGGATTTTTTTTGAAAAATTCTTCCGCCGCCGACTGGGTAAAGGCGAGGCGTTTTCTTTTGTCTTTGTAGAGGTATTTACGGGCGTGAAAGCCCCGTTTTCGCCAGCGGTCGATGGTCTTCGTTGCGACGCCTAATTTCTTTGCAAGCTGTGGTTTGGTGTAAAGCGGCTCGCTAACCTGGCCGGCGGAAGGGGCGATTTGGCCTGAAAGCTTCCATATAAAGATTCGCAGGTCTTCGGCCAGCTCGTCGCCCTTTATCGGCCGGGCGCCTGCGGCTGAGTCGGGCCGGAAGCCAGTGATTTTGAAACAGACAAACTCGTATGGGTAAAACTTATCCTTTTCGATTATATCGAGAAGCTCTTCGCCTTTTTCAACCTGCTTTTTACGCTGCCGGGGAGGCGCGAACCGGGCCTGCCTCAAAAGCTGTGCCAATTCCGGATTTTGTATCTGCCTCATTTATGCGATAAGACGTTTGGCTACGTCAACGGCCGACGCCGCGTCAGGGGCGTAGCCGTCCGCCCCGATTTTGTCGGCGAAGGCCTGTGTTACTGGTGCCCCTCCGACCATAATCTTCGCGCTCAGTCCCGCGGCCTTGACCGCCTTCAGGGTCTTTTCCATATTCGGCATTGTTGTTGTCAGTAACGAGCTCATACCGACAAGATGTGCGCCGCTGGCCTTGATACGCTCGATGAATTTTTCCGATGACGCGTCGATTCCGATGTCAATAATCTCGAAGCCGGCGCCTTTGAGCATCATTGCGACGAGGTTTTTGCCGATGTCGTGCTGGTCTCCCTGCACGGTCCCGATTAGGAATTTACCCACCGGCTTGACCCCCGCCTTGACAAGCTCCGGCTCCAGAAGCTGCATCGCCATTTTCATTGCCCGTGCCGCTATAAGGACCTCAGGTATATAAACCTCGTTGTTTTTGAATCGCACCCCGAGGATTTCCATACCGCCGATGAGGCCTTCATTGAGGATTTTTTCCGCCGGCATTTTCTCGGCAAGCGCCTCTTTGGTCATTTTCATCGCCGTAACGGCGTCGCCCTTTATCACGGCTTCTGCCAATGCTTTCAAGTCAGCCATTTTCGGTCCTGTCTCCAAAAGTTTCGTTTGTTAAAAACTTTCCCTTTTTCCGAACGATTCAGTAATTAGACAATATTTCGCTTTGGAAAACAAGCAGGAAATTCTTCTCGTTCTGCTAACGATTTCGCCTTTTGTTTAGCCCCCAAACTTGCCTGCCTGCCCGCCTGTCCTCGAAAGTTGTTATCGGGGATGCACGTCGTAGGCAGGGCCCCTCCCCGCCCCGGCAAGTTGTTGGCCGGGGGAATGTCTTTATCGGGGGTCGTTTGGGGTTTGGGGGTTCTTTGTTCGGTTTCACCCGGGGTGGCGCTAACTACGAAATACGCTTCACGATTCTCGTAGCGCAGCGGAGATCCCCGCATGCCTTTAGCGGGGAACCCGTCTCCTTTGGATATACTTCACGAAATAAGCATCGTCCGTTGTAGTTACGAGTATCCAGCATCCAGCATCCAGTATCGAGCATCTAACTATGCCCTACTATGACTAACTATGAGTAAGTATGACTAAGTATGAATAAGTTGCGTTTTTAGCGTAATAATGAGTATTTCCCGGCTTACCTTATCCTTGTCTATCTGTGTCCTTCTGTATCCATCTTCGTTTTTAGCGTAATAATGAGGGTAGTTCTTCCTCGCCTGCCAAAAAGCAATAAAAACTGAAAAAAACAGCGCATTTTGCTTAAAAAATACTCAATTTCCGCCAAAAACCGGCGTAAACCGGCATTTTTCCGCCATCCGCACGACGCTTCACGATTCACGAACATTCCACTTGCTTTTAACGACAAACACGAGGATGATAATATCGACAAAAACGCCTGTTATATACCCTTGACCTGAAAAAGAGACGGTCCAAAAAGCCGGAATCAAGTACGGTGAGGGCGGTTTTGTAAATTGAGGATTGTTATCTTGTCATAAAGGAAAAACCGACTATGAAGATTATATGGTTTTGGATTGCATTACTTGTTTTTTCCGCGTCTTGCCACTCCTTGTCCCTTGCTGATGATACCGATGATTTGATTGAAGAAGCTTCTAAAGATAACATTGCCGCGCTACGCGCTCTGCTGAAAAAGGGTGTCAATGTGAATGCCAAAACAACCGGCGGCGATACGGCTTTGATGAGGGCATCTTTGTTAGGTCATACGGATATTGTCAAACTTCTGTTGGAGGCTGGTGCAGATGTGAATGCCAAAAACACCAATGGCATGACAGCTTTGTGGATAGCGGCACAGGAGGGTCATGTAGATATAATCAAGCTGTTGCTGGAAAGCAAAGCGGATGTGAATATACGACGTAAGACCGATGACGTAACTGCTTTAATAGTAGCGGTAGCATGTGGTAATACGGATATTGTAAAGCTTTTGTTGGAAAGTAAGGCCGATGAGAACGCGAAAACCAAAGGTGGTGTGACGGCTTTGTTGATGGCAGCCAATGGTGGTCATGCTGATATCGCGAAGTTGTTACTGGAAGCAGGAGCTGATATTGATGTTGCGGACATACGTGGCATGACAGCTTTGTGGGTTGCGGCGGCTAATGGTCATATTGAAGTTGTAAAGCTGCTTTTGGAGGCCGGAGCCGATGTGAAGAACATAAAAAACTCACACGGCAGGACAGCTTTGTGGATTGCGGCTGCTAATGGTCAATCTGAAGTTGTAAAGCTGCTGCTGGAGGCCGGAGCTGATGTGGAGGACATAAAAGACTCAAACGGCAGGACAGCTTTTATGATAGCAACAGAGGATGGTAATACAAAGTTAGTGAAGCTGTTACTGGAAGTAGGAGCAGATGTGAACGTAAAAGACTCAAAAGGCAGGACGGCTTTGTATATAGCGGCTTATAAGGGGCACACGGATATTGTCAAGGCCCTGCTGGAAAGAGGTGTCGATGTGAACAACAAATATGAAACCGACAACTCAACACCTTTGATCGTGGCAGCACAAGATGGCCATGCTGATATTGTCAAGGCACTAATGAATAAAGGTGCTGATGTGAACGCTAAAAACACCGAAGGCGCGACGGCTTTGTGGATGGCAGCTCAGGGTGGCTATAAGGAGATTGTCAAGCTGTTGCTGGAAGCAGGAGTCGATGTAAATGCCAAAGGCACCAACGGCGTGACAGCTTTAATACTGGCTGCTGCGGATGGTCATACGGATATTGTCAAGGCTCTGCTGGAAAGCAAAGCTGACATCAACATCGCGAATGAAACAAACGGCATTACTTCATTGTTTATAGGAGCAGCAAATGGACATACGGAGGTTGTCAGGCTATTGTTGGAAAATAAGGCTGATGTGAATGCAAAGGCAAACATACAAGGGAAAGATTATACACCTTTGAGCATCGCCAAGGAGATGGGTTGTAAGGAGATAGTCAAGCTTTTAGAAGAATATGGTGCTAAATAATGATTTGCAAATATCGCGGCGATCAATAAATCCGACGTTGGCCCGCCCGGCAACACTATAATGGCAGTACTCTGACAATGCTCGTGCCAAACACTGACAAAGAGATTAAAGTAACGAGATATTTACCTGCCTGAAGGCAGTAATATGGTGATGTCGGTTTTGTGAAGCAGACAGGGAATATTGAAACAACAAAAGGCAATTCGAGGAAGATTTTGATATAATTGTGAAATTGAAGGTTTGGTTGCGTAGCCAGGCGTTTAATGTAACAAATGTCAGCCAAACAATATTTTGGAGGATTGATTATGAGTAAGCTAAATTATCTGGTGTCGACAATTCTTACGGCGGTTCTTTGTTTTAGCGGTAATCTCCCGGCCTATTCCGGTGACGGCGATGGGTCGCCGGAAAATCCTTATCAAATCAGTACCGTCGAGGATTGGCAAGAGTTGATGGCCACCCCTGATGACTGGAGCAGTTCCTTCATCCTGGCGGCGGATGTCAATCTGGCGGGGGTAACTCTGACGCCGGTGGGAAACGAAAGTACACCATTTACCGGTGTCTTTGACGGCAACGATAATATAATCAGCAACGCAGTTATCAATCAACCGGGCAGCGATTACATCGGCCTGTTTGGCTATGTCGGCGCCGGCTGCCAAATACGCAATTTAGGCGTAGAGGTTGTTAATATGACTGGTAGTAACTATGTCGGCGGGCTGGTGGGGAGTAACGGATATTGGAGTAATAGTGGAGGTAATATCGCCTCCTGCTATGTGACCGGTTTAGTCAGCGGCAATGGCGTTGCTGCTGGCGGGATGGTGGGGTTTAATGTGTCTGGCACGCTAACCGATTGCTATACGACCGGTTCGGTCAGCGGAGGCTCCGGTGTCGGCGGGATGGTGGGGGAGACTTATGGTAGCACGCTAACCGATTGCTTCGCGACCGGTTCGGTCACCGGTTACTTCGCTGTCGGCGGGCTGATGGGGAATAATGATGGCACGCTAACCGATTGCTTCGCGACCGGTTCTGTCACCGGTTACTTCGCTGTCGGCGGGCTGATGGGGAATAATGATGGCACGCTAACCGATTGCTTCGCGACCGGTTCTGTCAGCGGAAACGACAACGCCTATGTCGGCGGGCTGGTGGGGTATAATGATGGCACGCTAACCGATTGCTTCGCGACCGGTTCGGTCACCGGTAACTACAATGTCGGCGGGCTGGTCGGGACAAATGGTGGTACGCTAACCGCCTGTTATGCGACCGGTTCGGTCAGCGGAACAACCGATGTCGGCGGGCTGGTGGCGGAGAATAATGGTTCACTAACCGACTGCTTCTGGGATATCCAGACCAGTGGCCTAACCTATAGCTCCGGCGGGACGGGCAAGACTACGGCTGAAATGAAAACGCTTTGCACTTTTACTTCTGCCGGCTGGAATTTTGTCGAAATCTGGGGTATTGGCGAAAATCAAACGTATCCCTATCTAAGGCCCGGCCCGGCCGGCGACTTAAATTATGATAAAAAAGTTGACTTTGCAGATTTTGCAATTTTGGCTTCGCACTGGCTGGAAGAAATTTGATTTGTATTGGCAGTCGATTTGAACCATGACTGCGATGTGCTTTGGCTTGATTTGGACTGCTAATCTTGCGACACCGTCCTTGGAAAAAAGGAATCACGATACATCGGGAGGACTTACCGGCAACGCCGCAATTCCGCATTAAAATCATCAATTGACGCTCTGCGTCATCCCCGAGTGCTACTCTCTTGGTTATCAACAGGGGACCCAGGCCGCGGTTATCAATCATAAATTGTTTAATCCGCCTGCCCCGTCGTATCCTCGATTTTTTCTGCATTCTGCATTCTGTATTCTGCATTCTCTATTCTGTTTTCCGTCTTCTGTCCTCCGTCTTCTGTCTTCCGTCTTCCCTGCCCTCGCCTGTCCTCGATTTCAGCTCCGTAGGAATAGCAATCGGGGGATTGCTGCTCACTCGGTTCCACTGTCGGGGGCCTGCCCGGTCGCTTCCGAAATTCGTTTTACATTTTGCGATGTGGTTTTGCACTTTACATTTTACACTTTCAATTGAAACCAATCTGCGAAAATCTGCGCAATCTGTGGTTAGAATTCTCTGCGGTCTCCGCGTGCTCCGCGGTGAACTATTTGATAGAATCCTTCGCCTTCAGTGTTCTATAAAGGCAATACGTAAACAGGGTGAGTATCGATGCCCAGCTTACTGCCATAAATATCCACCCCGCAGGCGTCATTGGTTTCCCCTCCCCACATTTGACTGGTTATACTGGTTAGCCCCCACCCCTGTGGTGGGGGTCGCGCGTCTTTTCCACGCGCGCCAGACCATATAGGAAAGGACCACGAAAAAGACGACCAGCATTAACCGCGTCGCGATGATATACGGGATGTTTCCTTTTTCGGCGCCTTTTAGAAGAATAAAATCGATGCCTTCCTGATAAAACCAGAAACCCAGCACTAACAGAAGAAAAACAGGCGTGATGTATTTGATTATGAAGCGATACACCCGTGGAATAGTGATGTCCGAGCCGGCGTGCATTTCCGTCCATGCCCTTTCCATCCCGAACACCCACGCAAACAAAATTGCCTCGATTGTGCCGAATAAAACTAAGCAAAACGTCCCGCCCCAGAAGTCGAGCTCATCGACGACGCCGTTGCCTATGAAAAAAATCGCCGGCTGTGTCAGGGCAAATGTTACGCCCGCCAGCACCATACTCGCCTTCTTTTTAGAGAGGTTAAACTCATCTTCCAAAAACGCTACCGCCGGCTGAGCAAGTGAAATCGAAGAGGTAATCCCTGCCAAAAACAAAAGCATAAACCACATAAATCCTAAGATGTTCCCGAACACCATTTTCTGCAAAACCAAAGGCATTGTAACAAAGCCGAGGTCAAAAGGCCCCGCTGCGGCTATTTTGCCTATTTCAGTCGGCCCGAAGAACACAAATGCCGCCGGTATTACGATTGAGCCGCCTAAAATGACTTCAGCCAACTCATTTGTGCCCGCTGCTGTAAGGCCGGATAGCGCGACGTCGTCCTGTTTTCTCAGGTAGCTTGCGTATGTCAGAATTACCCCTATCCCGCAGCTTAGGGTAAAGAAAATCTGTCCCGCCGCCGCAAGCCAGACCTTGGCGTTTGTTAGCTTTGCCCATTGGGGGTTCCACAGATACCCAAGCCCGTTTATGACGTTATTTTCCGGCTTAGCGGGGTCAGGTGACCCTAATGTCAGGACCCGAACCGCCAATACAACGGCAAATATGAAAAGAATAGGCAACGCCCATTCGCAGGCACGCTCGATACCCTTGCTGACCCCAAACCAGATTATAAAAATATTAATGGCAAAAGCGGCAAGATAGAAAAGATAGGCAGGAGCTATACCGCTGAAATGTTCATTCTGGGCAAGACCCTGATACCCTCGTAGGAATGCCGTCATTGTTTCACGGGTCGTGCAGGCGTTATATTTACCAAAAAGGGCGAAGAAGCTATAACCCAGAAGCCACGATTCGATATAGATATAATACACGAAAATGACTATTGGACCGAATATCCCGATTACCCCGAAGTATTTGATGAATTTGTTCTTTTCCCACATCGAATGAAACATCCCCGGGGCAGTAGAATGACCGAAGCCGCCGCCGAAACGGCCGATAGTCCACTCCACCCAAATGAGCGGGAGGCCGAGGAGGAGGAGGGCGATAAAATAGGGAATCATAAAGGCGCCGCCGCCATTTCGTGCGGCCTGAACTGGGAAACGCAGGAAATTGCCGAGGCCGATGGCGGAACCGGCAACGGCGAGTATTATGCCGAGCTTGCTACCCCATTTTTCCCTGGCCATATTTTTAGTTTTGAGTTTTGAGTTTTGAGTTACAGGGCTGTTAATTTGGGTAATTTTCAGGTTTCGATGCCGAGCAGCTTTAGGGAGTCGCGTTCGATGATTTCCTGTATATTTTCACGCGGGACCTTAGGGAGAAAGTCGCCGGCGATGATTTTGTTGAAGCCGAGGAGGGTTTCAATACACTGCTGAGGACGGGCGTCAGGGAAGGCACTGCCGAAAAGGAGCTTATCGAGGACGGCCTGCTCAGAAGCGGCTATGACGGTATTATAGACCTGCCAGAGGTTGCCGGGGTTGACGGAGAGGTCGGCGAAGACGTTTTGGTGTTTGGAAAGCAGGCAAATTGTTTGTTCGACGAAGGGGTTGCCCATATTGCCAATGATGATTTTGAGGTCGGGGAAGGTTCGTGCGACCTCGTCGAGGATGAGCGGCTGGGCAAATTCGAGATTAGCGTCGGGGTCTTGGGGGCTGTTATGGAAAAAGACGGGAATTTTGAGCTGCTGGGCGGCTTCGTAAGCCATCATAGCGAGGGTATGGGCTGGGTGGAAGTGAAAATGGGAGCAGTAGAGGACGAGGCCTTTGAGCATAAGTTTTTCGGTCAGGGCCTTGAGATTTCGGGGGCTGGCGGCGTCTGACAGGGGATTGAAGACGGCGAAACCCACCATTTTGTTGGGGTATTTGGCGACGTAGCCGCTGAGGCGGGCGTTGACCTGAGCAGGCGGGCCGTCGCAGCCGGCAAGGACGATACATTTATCGACGACCTGCGCGGCCTCGATGTGTTCGGACAGGTCGAGGTTATCCTGAGCGGTAAAACGTATATGCGTATGACAATCGACAATCATAGTTCAGTTCCGTTAGGTATATCGGTTAAATGAAAGCATATACGCTAATTTTCGGAACTTGAAACGTCAAGTGAATAATGGTGATTGTCTCACCGCAGAGAACGCGGAGACCGCAGAGATTTGTTATTTATTTCACCACGAAGGCCGCGAAGAAAAACGAAGAAATTGCAACCACGGATTACACAGATTTCACGGATTTTAGCCACAGAGAGCACAGAG
>JAFGDN010000067.1 GCA_016932095.1 Sedimentisphaerales bacterium | reverse complement strand
CCGTTTCATCGGCCTGGATTATAAGATTATAGCCAGAATGATACGCGGCTTTAAGAATTGGCCAAAGGCGTTGGAACATTGCTATTTGTCGGAATAGCCGCTGGGCAGGGATGGCATCTGCGATTTGCGAAAAGTAATCTGAGGAAGCGGGCGATGCGGCCGGCCCCCGAAAATTCCGCCGCAATCTTCGGGACGATTACATTTTGACAATAGTATTGACAATCTCCCAGGCATAAAGTTATCATTATGTGTTTGTGGTGTATCGAGCAAAATAGCGAGCTTGGAGTTAGCCGGGATTGTCGGTTGATTGCACAGGGTGTAACATACTCTGCTGATATGTAATCTTTGTGATTTATTCTAAAGTGAGGATGCAAGGATACGTCGTTTTTCTTGCTTCTCATACTTTTGGGTTACATTATCTGGATAAGGCGATTGGGCGGCTGGATTCCTAAAATAGGAGATGACAAATGGCCTGCACGAGGCAATCAGCGATTGCCAAAACATGGGTTGTCATCGTTATTTTATTAGTGGTTGCCTTATTGGCGGCAACAGGTGCACTCTACCGGGGCGTGGCGGAATACCTGGGAGTCATTGTTCGTATGCCGGTTGAGCTGCCCGTTAGTTTAAATGCCTTTCCATACGAGGTGGGCGATTGGAAGGGTAAAGACACGCCATTGTCTGAGCCGGTGCAACGGATTGCCCGTAACGACGATTACATAAACCGTGAATATCAAAATCACTCTACTAACGAGCATATAAACCTTTATGTTGCATATACGACCCGGCCGAGAACAATGTTAGGGCACAGGCCGACCCTCTGTTATCCGGCAAGCGGATGGATTCACGACAGCACAGTGAAGACGTCTGTAGTTTCGCTTTCCGAGCGCACCATCCCGTGCCTGCTGCATCGCTTCCACAGACCGGCTCCGAATAGCGGCGAGATGATAGTATTGAATTTTTACGTGGTCAACGGCGTGCTGACCACTGATGAAAGCACCTTCAGCGGCATTGGCTGGCGGACGCCTAACATTAAAGGCAATCCCGCTCGTTATGTGGCCCAGATACAGATTGGGTCAACTTCCGAAAATGGCGCCCGTGCAGCAGCGGGGCATATGGCGGACCTTCTGATACCATTTTTCCCTGCAGAAAACGGCCAGAGAAACGCCCAGGCAAAAACAAGATAAAACGTGTCCGGGGCCGGAAGGGCCGGGTGTAGAGAATTAGGTTAAGCGATGTGTGCGCAACCAACGGGGACGGAGTATATCAAGTAATCGCCGGCATGCGAGGAGTGAATCGATTGAAAAAAAGGATATCATTAGTAACAAGCGTATTTTCCAACTGGGCAGTGCTTTTAGTCAATATTATCGTTGGTTTCATACTTACGCCATATATAATCGCCCGGTTGGGCACCGGGTCTTATGGGATGTGGGTGCTGATAGGGGGATTTGTCGGATATTATGACCTTCTGGACATCGGTATCAGGTCGGCGGTTGCCCGATACGTCTCACGTTATTTTGTCCAGAAGGACTTCCAATCAATGAATGAGGTTGTGAATACCGCTTCAGCGATATTTTGTTTCATCGGCGCTTTGGTAATAGTCCTTAGCGTATTGTTTGCGGGCTGGTTAGCGCGGTTCTTCAACATCCAGGGTGATGAGCTCATCGTATTCAAGTATCTGGTTTGGTTGTTGAGTATTTCAGCCGGTCTGGCGTTTCCTCGCAATGTGCTGTCTGCCGTGTTGATAGGACACGAGCGATTTGTGGTTTCCAATGCCATTCGTGTGATAACTCTCGGATTAAAAGGTATCCTCAGTTTTCTTGCTCTTTTTCTGGGCGGCGGATTGGCGTCGATGGCTATGTCGATTTTGGCGGTTACTATATTTGGTTTTCTGGCCGAGTTCGTGGTGGTCAAGAAGAGCTTTGCATACATTAATTTTTCACCGAGGTTTGTCATGCCGAAGCTGGTTCCTACGCTGTTCAGTTTCGGTCTGCATACTTTTATCGGCAAGATGGGCGATACGATGCGGCTAAGGATAGATTCGGTTGTTATTGGGAAATTTCTCAATCTTGAGGCCGTCGGCGTTTATGGCCTGGCGTCAACTTTGTTTGGTCATTTCTATCGGTTTAACATAGGTTGCAGCGGCGTAACTATGCCCCGCCTGGCGGGAATGGCCGCACAGTATGACAAGGATTCATTTGCCGGGGCCGTGATGCGCTACTCCATAATATCATCCTTGCTGGCAGGCGCCCTCGGGGCGGCAGCAGTGGTGGTCGCCGAAGATTTCATTCGTCTCTGGGTTCCGGAAAACTTCGCCGGCGTCAGGAGTTCAGCAATTATTTTTGTAATTCTTGTTGTCAGCTTGGTCCCTGACCTTATGAGCAACGTTTCCTGGAATGCCCTGCAGGGGCTTAAAAAACATCACTATTACGCATACCAGGCCATTCTTGAGGGATTTGTAAACCTTGGACTTTCGATAGTGCTGGTCAGGTATATGGGAATGGTGGGAGTGGCTCTCGGAACGGCGATTCCGGCGCTGATAGTGAAACTATTTATTCAGCCGGCGTATTGCCACAGGATTTTTAAAATAGGTTGGTGGGAGTATATGTTTCATATACTTATTAAGCCGTTTGGGATTCTGCTGGGGTGCGTGGCTCTTTTTCGCATCGGCGGTTTGGATTTTACGGCAAGGTCTTATTTAATGGTCTTGCTTAAAGGAGCGGCAGTTCTTGTCGTATATGGCGTCGCATCATACATCATCCTGGACGTGCAAACGCGCAGATTCATAGATGAAAAGTTCAAATCAATCATTGCCGTTATCGGTCTGCTGGCGGAAAAATCGGGCGTAAGATGAGAATAACGTTTGTGCTGCCTGGTTCGGGGCCGTCAGGCGGTGTAAGAGCCACGGTTATCGTTGCCAACGGCTTGATTGAGCGAGGGCACCAGGTTCGTTTGCTGGTTTATAGCGGCAAGACGGGGCTTCGCAGTATTGCGAGAAAAACCCTTACGGCGATTTGTTATCCCCGGACGAGCAGCTGGTTGTCGCAATTTCGCGGACCAAAGAAACCATTTAGCGATATAGGACGGTGTGATTTCAGCGATTTCGAGATTGTCATAGGCGCCGGTCTGTGGAGTTGCGCGGAGATAAGCCGGCTTTCGTCGAATAAAATCAGAAAGGTGCATTATGTTCACGGCATATCCCCCCAGGAGCCGGAGCTGATGGAACGGGCATGGCGTGAAAAGGCCCCTAAAATTGCGGTCAGTTCGTATCTTGAGGAAAAGGTTCAGCAGGTATGCGGGCAGAAGCTGTTTGCGATTATTCCCAATGGCGTCAGCACAAGCGAGTATTTTTCCAGTGTTGCCGTTAATGAAAGGGACGGTGTCGGCACGATATACGCAAATACCTATCATAAGGACCCTGCGACGATATTAGCGGTTTTTGAAGGCCTGCGAACAAAATATCCGCGCATTCGTCAGCGGGCTTTTGGGGCCTGCCGACCTGATGGGAAGATGCGTGGTTTTGTGGAGTATCATCGGCTGCCCTCTTTAGAGCAGGCCAGAGACCTGTATTCGCGAAGCATAGTATGGTTTTGCGCCAGCCGAAGCGAGGGGTTCGGATTGCCGATTCTCGAGGCAATGGCCTGTGGATGCGCGGTAGTCAGCACGGACTGCGGGGGCAGCGCGCCAGACATAATAGAAGACGGCGTTAACGGCTTTCTGACGAAGGTCGGCGATGCAAATGACATTATCAACAAGATTGCGATGCTTTTGCAAGACAGCCGGCTTCGCGAAAGAATAGTCGACAATTCCGGCTCGACTGTGTGCAGGTTCACCTGGCAAAATACGATAGACAAGCTTGAAGCGGCTCTCTCGGCGATAGCCGGCGCTTGAGCGTTTTCTTATTGGTGAATGTATTGTGGCGCAGGAAAGGGTCAGGATAGGATTTCTCGGGGCTTCACTTGGTGGCGGCAACCTGGGGGTCAGGGCATTGGCCGAGTCCGCTATGAAGTGCGTCGTCAGCAGATGGCCTGATGCTGAAGTGACTTTACTGGGGACCGGCAGCACAGAGGGTAGTTACAACGTTGAATTGCTCGGGCGAACGTATAGCGTTGAGACGATGGCCATCAGAATTTGTCCGAATGTTTTCCTCGCCTGTCATATATTCGTATTGTTGTTGCTGGCGTGGATTTTCAGGATGATTCCGTCGAGAAGGTTGAAAGAGTATTTATTGAGCAGGAATGCCTGTGCGAGAAAGCTTGTGAGTATGGATTTGGTAGTTGATATAAGCGGCGGCGACAGTTTTAGCGACATATATGGGATTGGCAGGTTCCTAAAGCGCTTTCTGCTCAAGTTGCTTGTGGTGCAGTTCGGCAAAAAGCTTGTGCTGCTGCCTCAGACGTATGGGCCTTTTAAGCACGCCGTGCCAAGGTTAATCGGAAAGTATGTTCTAAAGCACGCGGACATTATTTATGCAAGGGATAAAGAAAGCAGGGACTACGTGTGCCGTCTGTTGGGCCGGGAAGATGTATCTGAACGGGTGCGTTTAATGCCGGACGTCGCTTTTGTCCTGGACCCTAAGAAGCCGGGAACGATTGAGGTGGATTTTCAAAAAGAGCGTCGGCAGAGAAATTTGTTTGTGGTCGGGCTGAATATCAGCGGCCTTTTATTTAACGGGGGCTACTCTAAAGGCAATATGTTTGGCCTGGCGATTGATTATCGCCGCCTGATTGACAGAGTAATAGACGACGTCCTCAAACGGGATAATACCGTTGTCGTTCTGATTCCTCATGTTTACGGCAAGAAAGGGTCCGTGGAGAACGATTACGAGGTATGCAGACAGGTTTACGCAGGGATAAGCGAGAAATACGCCGGACGGATATTTCTAAACGGACGGCAATACGACCACAAGGAAACAAAGAACCTGATTGGCGACTGTGACCTGTTGATAGGTTCGCGTATGCACGCGTGCATCGCCGCAATGTCGCAGACGGTGCCGGCTGTTGGTCTGGCTTACAGCAGGAAGTTCAGGGGCGTGTTCGAATCGGCCGGGGTGGAGACACTGGTCATAGATATGCGAACCAACGACGAAGACAAGATTATGGAAGAAATAACGCGAGCTATCGACAAGAGAAATGTTTATCACGAACATCTGGCAAAAGTCGTGCCGGGAATACAAAAAATGGTTCTGAACACCTTCGAGGATTATAATCCTTAGAGTCAGATAAAAACAATTTTGCAGGGTAGTGGTCGATGGACGGGAGAAAAAGCGGTTCTGTTCGGTTGACGTTTGTTTTTACGCTGTTTTTCATACGGTTCATTGAGCTTGAAGCGGCAACATATTGTGTGGACGCCGTCGCCGGGCTTGACAGCAATCCTGGAACCGTTGAATCGCCCTGGAGAACTTTGTCCAGGGCGCAGTCGGTCGCCGCCGGAGGAGACGTTATTTTGCTTAAGGATGGAAACTACGGCCAGTTTCTGGACAACGCTGCGAAAGCCGACTGGGTGACATACAGGGCGCTCGAAGGATGCTCTCCTGTCCTGTTTCTTAAAATCGGCGACGCCTCCAATAGCACGGAGAAGGCAGTTTACCTTCGTTTCGAGGGGCTGCACCTGACGGGGCCACAAGGCGAATACGCCGCGGCCCTGAACAGGGTTAGTTACGTGGAGGTGAGCCGATGTGAAATTGAAATGGATGACATTATGGACGTTGCGGCAGCGATTTACTACTGCGGGCATATTCTTTTCAGTGATAACGACATTCATCATGCAAGCTCGGCCCTCGTTGCCTACTACAATTTCGATATAGCGTTTATAAACAACAGTATTCATCACATTGCCAACGACGGAATCAGCGGCGGCAACAGCCGCTGGCTTATCGAAGGAAACAGAATTTACGATATCGACAACGACTATGCGGCGACTGACTGGCACAACGACGGCATTGAGATATACGAAGAGGTGGTTGACCACGACGACATACGCGTGATTGGAAATGAAATTTTCGGCGGAGAGATGCAGGCGATAATGATATCCGGCACGGCACGTTTTACAAACATGATGATTCAGAACAATCTTATCCACGATATTGCCACGTCCAGCTCCTACGTCAGCATAAAAAGCGGCGAAGACCTGATCCTAATTAATAATACCGTTGTGTCCGGCAA
Organism: Sedimentisphaerales bacterium; assembly: GCA_016932095.1. Lineage (GTDB taxonomy): Bacteria > Planctomycetota > Phycisphaerae > Sedimentisphaerales > Anaerobacaceae > Fen-1362. Next base: position 41,608 of record JAFGDN010000067.1, on the reverse strand, counting down.
CACCCAGGGCAGCGGCAGCGTCGTTGTAAGGACCAATAACAACAGCGTCGTGGTCAAGCTGATGTGCAACAACATTTTCGACAATTTTCAGGTGGAGGCGGATACGCCTGGCGAGAATTTCACGACCATCGTAGAGGAGGGTATTTCCGACGTGCAGTTCAGAATTATGCCCCGGAAAGGTCTCCAGGACGACGCGTATAACGGCCTGATGGTTCAGGTAACGGACGTCTCGGGCGGCACGGTCGAGCAAAGGCAGGTAACAGATTATATCGGCGGCTACTCGGGAATAATCGTGATTGATTCACCGTTGAGTTTTCAGCCCGAGCCAGGCGACGAGGTTGTCGTTTTTGACCTGCCGACATCGATAGCCGATGACCCCGGCAACACGAATCAGCAATTCAGAATTCAAGGAGGTGTTAATGCAGACGGCTACTATGCGGGACGTTACATTATCTGTCTTGCGCGAGGAGACGTTACAGAGGCAAAACGAATTATCGGTTACCATGGCGACTTGAAAATAATTGTAGTTGAATCGCCTTTTACTTTTGTGCCGGCCTCGACCGATGATTTCGCGCTAAAGCGTGCTTCCCGCGTGGACGAGCACGGAAATAACATCTACGGGAACAATCCCGTGTGTCTTTCAGACAGGACATACGGTTTTGAGCCAAACACATTTACCGACGCGGTAAGCGTCAATATCGCGAGTGTCCTGCGAAATGTGCGTGAGGGTGATTATCGACCGAAAGATTTTCCACCATCGGCGGCAATCGATTTTGGCCGTTCTCACCCGGATTTGGACGCGGATATTGTGGGAAATAAACGTGATGAAAAACCCGACGCCGGCTGTTATGAGCTTATACGACCGCCGAACCTGTCAGGCAACGGCAGATTCGACTTCAGGGATTACGCCGTCTTCGCATCGTGGTGGGGCGATGCACCTTGCGAGTCATCGGGCTGGTGTGATTTGTCTGATTTCGACCGGAACGGCTCGGTGGACGAAGCTGACTGGACCGTTTTCGCCCAGCACTGGCTGGAGTGGGTTTCTTACGTTGCTGACCTCAATATCGATGGTTTCATCAACATGAAGGACTATAGCATACTGGCGGCCTACTGGCAAAATCAGCAATGCAGACAACTGGACTGGTGCAGGGGCGGCGATTATGACCACAGCGGCGTTGTGGACGGCGATGATTTGAAAATCCTCGCGGAGAACTGGCTCGTATCGACTGAAGAATCCTGGCCCGACGTTGACGGGGACGTTGACGTCGATTTCGGCGACTTCGCGCTTCTGGCAAATCAGTGGAACGGCATCGGTTGCGACAGCACAAATTATTGGTGTATGTGGGCTGATATTGACAAATCAGGTCGCATCGACTTTTACGACGTGGCGGGGCTTGCAAGTTACTGGCTGGCGGCTTGGCCCGTCAATTAGGGAGCATTTTCTTGTCAAAAAAAACCGGTTTATTCTCACTGCTTATCCCTGATGGAGAGACGTGGGAGACGGTTAAGGTTTTGCGCTGCCTGAGTCAGGCGCCCGGGATTCGAGCAAGTGTTTTATCACGCAGCCGCATAGCGCTCAGCAGGTTCAGCCGCCATTGTGCCCGGCTTCACCTGTATGACGGTAAAACAGACAAGCAGTGGCTCGACGCGGTTGGCAGTGTTATAAAAAAAGAGAAGATTGACGTAGTGTTGCCTGTAATAAAAAGGGGAGTGGAGTTTGTTGTTCGAAACCGCGATGAAATTGAGGGTATGACTGCAGTCGTAGCTTTGCCGAACGCTGAAACGCTGGAATTATTGCTGGATAAATGGTCGTCGAATGACTTTGCACAGCGTCTCGGATTACCGGTTGCCGCGTCGATATATCTTGGCAGGTGGGCGCGGCAGGCAGTAGCGCCAGACGAAGCCGATGAATTTATATATCCTGCCGTGCTTAAGCCGACGTCCCTGAGCGGGGGCAGCGGCATAATTAAGCTCAACAGCAGTTCGGATTTTCACAGGGTCTGGCGCTCCGGGAATGGTCTGGCGGTCGGAGAACGGTATATTCTGCAGTCATTTATAAACGGCGAGGACTGCTGCCTGGGTGTATTTTGCAGGCGTGGGAAAATATTGGCGTACACAATCCAGCGGTCTGCGATGAGTTCCGAAGCGTATTTTGGCCCGCAAAGGGTGATGCAGTTTGTTGAAGACCGGCAGTTACTCGGGCTCGGCGAAAAGCTACTGTCTGCATTGAACTATGAGGGAATTGCGTTTGTGGACTTTAGGATTGATGGAACCGACCGAAGCTGCAAATTTATAGAGGTGAATCCTCGTTTCGGCCAGGCAATACTTGGTTCGCTCGCGGCCGGCGTTAATTTCCCGTTACTTTGGTGTCTGGACGCCATAGGCAAACCTCTTCCCAAGGTCACGTACAGGCCGACTTCCTATGCGCACCCCGCGGCCTTTGTGAAAATGAAACTCCAGCGACTACTTGGCAGGCAGTCGCCCGTTGCGTTAGGTTGGCGACAAAGCGGTTTGCGGTTTACTTTCAACGACCCCTTGCCGGAGGTCATAGATGTTCTGAAGCGAGTGTTGCGATTACCCAAACCGACTTATTGAAAGGGTATTTTCCGTTGGTTAAACGGTTTTCAAGAGTGGATGACGTGGTCAGATGGCGGCTTTGCCTGGGCTGCGGCGTTTGCACAGAGGCCTGTCGAAATGGGGCCATTGAATTGGTGAATGTGACTGCCGACGGGATTAGGCCCCGGGTGGACGCCGCAAAGTGCGCAAAATGCGGCGATTGTGTGAAGGTCTGTCCCGGAATAGAAATTACACACGAGCGGGTCTGGGATGGCACGATACCCGAATTGAGGTTATCCTGGGGGCCGGTGCTGGAACTGTGGGAGGGGCATTCAACAGATCCTGAGGTTCGTTTTGCCGGTTCGTCCGGAGGGGTTGTAACTGCTCTTGCGTTGTTCGCTCTGAGTGCAGACGTCGCCGGTGCCGTTTTACATACAGGTTCTAATGCGGATGTTCCCCTTGAGAATATCGCCGTTGTGAGCAAATGCAGGGCCGACCTGCTGCGCAACGCCGGTTCAAGGTATTCGCCTGCGGCCCTCTGTGCCGGCCTCGGACAGATTGGGGATGCTTCGGGTCGGTTCCTGTTAGTTGGTAAGCCCTGCGACATTGCAGCGTTTCAAAAGTATGGCGTCTTCAACCGCCGGCTTCAGGAAAGAGTCGGCCTGGTGATAAGCATATTCTGCGCGGGAACTCCCAGCACGAAGGGAACGCTGTGTATTCTCGACCGGCTTGGCGTTTCCCATGATAAGGTACGGCAGTTGCGGTATCGTGGTTATGGCTGGCCCGGGTCAACAACCGTAATGACAAACGACCCCGGCCAGGGTATTCGACAACTCAGCTACGAAGAATCGTGGGGCGGCATCCTGAGTAAACACATACAATTCAGATGCCGTTTATGCCCTGATTCGACGGGCGAAATGGCCGACGTTAGCTGCGGCGACCCGTGGTATCGCAGCCCGGAACAAGGCGAGAGCGGAAGTTCGCTGATTGTGGTCAGAACCCCTAAAGGCAGGGAGTTTTTGCACAGAGCCATTGCCGAAAATTACGTAGAGGCCAGACGCCTTGAGCCGGGGGCTTTACCGGATTCTCAAAAAGCGCTTTTACGAAGGAGACGGGAGCTTTTCGGACGCCTTGTTGCTCTGCGAACAATGCGCCTGCCTGCTCCTTGTTTCACCGGATTTTCACTGTTTGCCAACTGGCGCAAGCTGCCGATTATCAACAGATGCCGCTCCGTATTGGGGATGGCGCGCAGGATTATTCAACGCGGGTGGTATCGGCCGCAATCGTTGTTCGACGTAAGAGCCGATTCCTCCGCTAACCCGCGTACTTCTGCAGGTCGGGCCGGATAAGGCGTATCCTATGGAAAAAGTAACTTTATTCATTGCGGTTTGCACCGGCATTCTGGTGTTATGCCTTAATTATCGTTACGCGATTGTAATTTATGTTGCGGCAACGGCATGGTATCCGAGTTACCTGACCGCCAGAATCGGCACGGTTGATTTCTCCGTCGGCAGGATTGTTATTTTAGCGGTATTCGTCAAGATTTTTCTTAATGCAGACCTTTACAGGGGATTCAAGCTGATTTGGCTGGATAAGTTCACGATAATATATTTCGTTTCGCAGATAGTGGCGAATTTATTTACTCCCGATTTTCTGGGTTTTCTTGAAAACCGCGCCGGCGCCGTTTTCGATATGCTGCTGCCTTACTTTGGGGTGCGATTATTGATAAGGACAAAATCGGACTATGTGAGCGTTCTCAAGGGAATAGTCCTGGTGGCTGCACCTCTGGCGATAATAGGATTTTATCAGTGTCTGACCGGCGATAATCCCTTTGGCTTTCTCAGGAGATACCACGCCTGGAGCGAGGAAAGCGTGACGCTCGGATATGTGCCCCGGGCCAGAAGCGGTTTTTACCGGGCGGATGTAACGTTTCCAATGTCGATTATGTTTGGCCTTTTTTTTTCGATGTTCGGCGCGGCCTGCGTCGGCTTGCTTCGTTGCCGAATTGCGCACAGAAAGGCATATTTTGCAGGTATTGCGCTGATGATTGTTGGGGTTTTTTCGTCGATGTCAAGCGGCCCGATGCTGGGGGCCTTCATGGCCGTGGTTTTCATTGTCTTTTACTATTTTCGCAAACAATGGAAAATCGCGTTAGCCAGTTTGGTGGTTTTATGTGCAGCAGTTGAAATCGCCAGCAATCGGCATTTTTGGGATGTGGCCGGGGGTTTTGCTCTGCCGGAAAGCGCCGGCTGGTATCGCAGCCGACTGATAGAAGTGGCAATTTTTGAAGGGGGTATGTCGGGGCACTGGCTGGCAGGATTCGGACATAATGTTGACCCGGGCTGGGGCCCTCGAATCGCGGGCCAGGAATACACAGACCTGGTGAATCACTACATCGGCCTGTTAGTTCGTTTCGGCCTCATCGGATTCATACCTTTCGTAATTATGAACGTATTAGCGGTCGAGCGGCTGGTCGGCGCGTTTAGAGCGGCGGTTGATGATTCTGACAGATGGCTTGTCTGGTGTGTCGGCGGCGCCCTGTTCGGGCTTGGCGCATCTATGATGACCGTTTCGTTGTTCGGACAGCCGACAACAACTTACTTTATGCTGCTGAGCTTTTGCGCGGTTTCGACAAAAATTATGGGTGTTCCAAAAGCATTCTTGAATTTGCGTCGCGGCTATAGATTGGTCAAACAGAATCGGGTTCTTCAATATTTGCGGCTTAAGCAGAATACGGCCTGAAGGACAATTGTGATATGAGCGACGAGCGTGCGCAGGTATTTAGCGACGGCGTAGAGGTCATCAGGGATATCAAAGGCGTCGAATCAATACGGCCGTTATGGGAACAAATGCATCAGAGTTCGGCGTTTCACGTCATAAACGGCGATATAGACAGGTATATCTCCGTCATTCGCGGGCTGGGCAATCAAGCTAAACCCTATGTGCTGATAATTCGAGCCGGCGGCAAACCCAGAGCCATTCTTGTCGGGCGGATAGAGAAACACCGGCTTAAAATAAAGTTCGGCTACAAAAGCATATTTGAGCCGACGCTGTCTGCTCTGGCGGTTGAATACGGTGGCATACTCGGAGAGATGACAGAGGAGCTTAGCGCTTTCCTATTGAGTGAATTGCAGAAGAAGCTTAAAGAAAAAGAATTCGATGTCTTTTTTTTCAATCATTTGAGAACCGATTCAGTTTTGTACGGGTTATCAAAGTCAAAGCCGGGCTTCTTGTGTCGCACGCACTTTCCTAAGATAGAGATTCACCGGAATATGATTGTTCCGGATAGTATGGATAGCTTCTATGCGGCCCGTTCCAAAAAACATAGAGGTAATTTAAAACGAATTTTGCGAGATATTGACTCGGCCTATCCCGGCAAGATCCGTGTGGCCACTTATAAAGGGGGCGAAGACCTCGAAAAAGGGATAGCCGCCGCGGCACAGATTTCGCGGATGACTTATCAGCACGCGCTGGCCGCCGGATTTGAAGATAATGAGTTAACGCGTGTTTTGACGGCCACCGCCGCCGGCAAGGGATGGGTGCGTTTATCGGTGTTGTATGTTGGCGAGAAACCCTGTTCGTTCCAGCTTGGGCTTGTTTACAACAGGACTTATTTTATGAGCCAAATAGGTTTTGACCCTGAGTTCAGGAATTATAGCGTGGGGGTGGTATTATTTCTTAAGGTTTTGGAACAGTTGTGCGCGGATTCCTCGGTTGAGCTGATAGATTTCGGTTTTGGCGACGCTGATTACAAGAGCCGTTTTGGCAGCGATAGCTGGGAGGAAGCGAGCTTGTACATTTTCGCGCCGCGATTGCGGACTGTATTTGTTAACGCGGTTCAGACGTTAATGGCTTCAATTTCAATCACTGCCGAAGTGATTCTCAGGAAAACCGGTCTGCTTCGGCTTGTAAAAAGACGGTGGCGGGATGTGTTGCGGGACAGCCGCGAAGATAGCTGATTAGCGTGTTTGTAATAGTAACTATAAGTGCTGTTATCGGGTTTGCCGGCTTATGTTACTTCTTTGTGCCGTGGTTTTACGGCAGGATTAGTCGAGCCCTGCTTGCGCACAGGGTCAGAAAGCTGGGCGCGCTGGTTCTGACGTTTGACGACGGTCCCGGGAGCCGATTGACCAGGCCGATTCTGGATTTACTGGCGGAGCACAACGCAAAAGCAACGTTTTTTGTGACGGGTCGAAAGTTGGCGGGTCGTGAGTATATTTTGCGAGAGGCGGCGGACCGCGGGCACGAAATTGGTTTGCACGGATACCATCATTTGAACCACTGGAAAGTTTCCCCGTGGCGTGCGATAAACGACATAGTGCAAATAAAAAAGGCGACGGACGCCGTTCTGGGTCGAAAGGACGGCGTGTATGCGTTCCGTCCGCCATTCGGCAACCTGAATTTATTGTCGATGATTTATCTGCTGGCAAAACGCATCCCGGTGATTTACTGGACGCGTGATTTTGGCGACACGCGGCGGTTTGACGCATGGCTTGCTGCCAATAAAGACGGCAAAAGCAATGAGCCGGAGCCGATTTTGCCGATAGAAACCAGCGGCGACGTGATTCTTGCCCACGATTTTGACAGAACAGAGACCGCTGTTGACGGGTATCTTCTGGCATGCGTTAAAGCCACGTTAGACCTGGCGAAGAAGAATAACCTGCGGATATTGACCGTTTCGCAGTTACTCAATGTTAAGGATTGAGCTGGGATGGATGTTTCCATAATAATAGTCAACTGGAATACGCGGCCTATCCTGCGGGACTGCCTGAGGTCGGTGTTTGAACAAACGTCAGGGTTGGAATACGAAGTAATCGTGGTGGATAACGCCTCGACCGACGGTTCGGTCAAAATGGTCAAAAGCGAGTTTCCACAGGCGATAGTAATAGCTAATTCCGATAATCGGGGTTTTGCGGCGGGCAATAATCAGGCAATCGCAATTGCCAAGGGACGCTATGTTCTTTTGCTCAACAGCGATACGATTGTTCTCAGTAACGCCGTTTCCAAAGCGGTCGTCTTCGCCGATGCCCATCCCAATGCCGCCGCGGTTGGGTGCAGGATATTGAACCCGGACGGGTCATTGCAGCGAAGCTGTTTTATGTTCCCGACGCTGCTGAATATGATTCTTTCTAGCACGTATCTTTATAAACTATTTCCGCGAAGCAGATTTTTCGGGCGAGAGAGTATGACCTGGTGGGATTACGATACGGTCCGGGCGGTGGATGTGATTAAAGGTTGTTTTATGCTTGTCAGGCGACAAGCTATTGAACAAGCCGGCGTAATGGACCAGCGTTTTTTTATGTATTGCGAGGAGACCGAGTGGTGTTTCCGGCTCAAAAAGGCCGGCTGGCAGATATTTTATACGCCGGACGCCGAAATTATTCATATACACGGCGCAAGCACGGAAAGGGCCGATGGAGTTATGTATTTGCAGCAGAGAGGCAGCCGGTTGTTATTTATGCGCAAGCACGGCGGTTTTCCTGCATACGTTGCGGCGAGGATACTGACGGCGCTGTTTTTTCTCGCACGCGTTCCTTACTGGCTTGGCAAAGCAATTGTATGCAGGTCGAAAAGGGACGACTGTCTGCGGCGGGTCGGCCTGTATATCAGAGGAGCATTTTATTCCCTTGCAAACAGCGAACGTTTACTGGTTAAGAGGCGATGATAATGACTACAGCCCGGGTTTTTGGCAGTTTTGACACGATATGTTTTGGCGGCGGGGACTGGTGGTATCATAACCGTGCGCATATGGACGTTCATATGATGAGACGCCTGGCAAGCAGGGGCAAGGTCCTATACGTCAATTCGATTGTGATGACCAGACCGAAACTGTCTTCGGGAAGAAAATTCGTGGGCAAGGTTGTGCGAAAAGCCGCAAGTATCTTCGCCGGTCTTAAGAAGACCGAAGAGGGCCTCTGGATTTACAGCCCCTTTTCGCTGCCCGTTCAGCACCTTAACTGGATGAGACCCATCAACGAGGCGATGATTGGAGCGCAACTGTCGTATATCAGGCGGCGGCTTGGGATTAGCGAGCCGATTGTCTGGGTGGTGTGTCCTACGGCGTGCAATGTAGCGTTGAAAATGCCTAAGAAAAGATTGATTTATCAGAGAACCGACCGCTTTGAGGACTATCCGGACGTGGATAAGGACGAGATTGAGACGTTTGACCGAAAGCTGCGAGACGTCTCGGACATTACAATTTACGTCAACAGGGCTTTATTCGAGCAGGAAAAAAGCCAATGCCGAAAAGCGATTTTTCTCGACCACGGCGTTGACGTTGAGCGATTCTCGCGGGCCCTGGCTGACCCCTTTGTGCCGCCCGATATAGCTGAAATATCCGGACCCATAGTCGGTTATTTTGGCGCCATAGACGAGCACAAAATAGACGCCGGTTTCATCGCTGCTCTGGCAGATTTGCTGCCGGACGTTTCGTTTGTGTTCGTAGGCGCAGGAAATATGGATTGTTCCGAGCTGGCGAAACGCAAAAACGTGAAATTACTTGGCAGGAAGCCATACGAGGAAATCCCCCACTATGGCAAGCGTTTTAACGCAGCAATGATTCCGTGGCGAAAAAATTCCTGGACACAGGCGGCAAATCCGATAAAACTCAAGGAGTATCTGGCGTTAGGCAAGCCTGTTGTCTGTACGTTTGCCTCCACGCAGTTGCTGGAATACAAAGACGTCATATCCTTTGCAGACGACGTCGAAACATTTGCTTCGAGTATTAGAAAAGCCCTGACGGATGACAACGCCGTGCTGGCGGCGGCCAGAAAAGAAAAAGTCAAAGACGCCTCCTGGGAGAGTAAAACCGAGGCGGTAATCAGGGAACTTTTTTCATCGGAAGCGATTTGACGAACAATGGGTCCTGAAGAGAACAGCAAGCTTAAGGTGTGCCTGGCGGCGTCTGCAGGGGGACATTCAACTCAGTTGCTCAGGTTGGCAAAAAGCTGGCAAGGGCACGACACGTTCTGTGTTACAACGACAGAAGTTGTGCTTGACAAGCTCAAAGAACACGGAAGGACATACGTCGTTGGGGAATGCAACAGAAAGCATCCGCTGCTGATTTTAAAGGTATTAATGAGGTGTTGCGGCATTATATTTCGTGAGAGACCCGATATTGTCATCAGCACAGGTGCGGCTGCGGGATGCCTTGTATGCCTGCTGGGAAAGATGTCGGGCGCCAAAGTTATATGGATAGACAGCATCACTAACGTGGAGCGAATGTCTCTTTCCGGCAGAATTGTGCGGCCGGTGGCCGATTTAATGCTGGTCCAGTGGTCTCATTTGCTCCAACAGTACAAGGGTATTGAATACGTAGGCGCTGTGATATGATTTTTCTGACGGTTGGGACGCAGTTTCCTTTTGACCGGCTTGTCAAAGCCGTCGATGAGGTAGCCGGGCAAGGTCTGTTCAAGGACGAGATATTTGCGCAGATAGGAAATAGCGTCTATCGGCCGCGCAATTTCAAAACGGTTTGTTTGCTCGATAAGCAGGAATATGATGAAATATTACAACGAGCCGCAGGCGTTATCAGCCATTCAGGAATGGGGACCATAGCCGCAGCGCTGGAGCACAAAAAACCTATGCTGGTCATGCCCCGGCTGGAGCGGTTCGGTGAGGTCGTTAACGACCATCAGGCGCAGATTGCGAGGCGGTTCGAGAGCGAAGGGTACCTTTTAGCAGCCTATAGTGTCGAGGAACTGCCTGAAAAGATTCAAGTGTTGAATTCATTTGTTCCGAAATGTCGTCGGGAGCAGGCGGATGCCGTGGCGCAGCGCATACGCAGATTTTTGGACGAAGTAAGCTTGAAGGTGAGTTGAGAGGATTTTATGAGACAAAGTGCTTACGAATTCATCGAGTCGCTAACCCCCAGCGTTGTAAAAGCCGTTGCGAAAAGAGTGTACTGGACTTTCAACCACTGGTATTGCAGGTGTATGTGTGTCAAAAAAGGCAGGCTTACAGAGCTGGGTTACAGATTTCGATTGAACCGAAAGGCGCCTTATCTGGTATATCTGGGAGAAAGGACCATTGTAGAAGATTTTAACGTCTGGAACGCCAGAGGCGGAGATATAGTCATCGGGAAAAAATGCTGGTTTGGACTATTTAATATCATTATAGGACCTGTAGCAATTGGCGACGAAGTATCAACCGGGCAGCACGTAATGATATTGGGACCCAGACATCCGGTGTTTGGCAAGGAAGATGTGAAAAATGAAAAGACGATTATAGGCAATCATGTCTGGATAAGCGCGGGGTCGATAATACTTTTCGGCGTTAAAATCGGCGACAACGCGATAATCAGCGCCGGCTCCGTCGTGACAAAAGACGTTGCGCCTGGAGCGTTTGTGGGCGGAAACCCGGCGAGGGACTTGTCGGCGATGGTGCACAAGGCCTGGGGTGTGGGCGAAAGCACACCTTATAAAAAGCTTGGTCAGTGAAAACAATGACGGCGCAGATGAAATTCCTAATCAATAAAATAACGGCTAATGGAGGAAAAAATGGATTATCAGTCCAGGATACGTGAGTTTGTAGTTGATAATTTTATGTTTGGCGACGGCGATGGGCTGACCGATGATGTCTCGTTTATGGGGAGCGGCATCGTGGATTCAACCGGTATGCTTGAGCTTATAGGTTTTATTGAGGAGACCTATGGGGTCAAAGTCAGGGACGAAGAGCTTATACCGGAGAACTTTGATAGTGTATCACGTCTGACAAAATTCGTGGAAACCAAGCTCGGGAACAAGGGAGGCGAAAAAGCCGGGTAGTCCTCTCAAAACGCTTGACGCCTATAATTTGAATATGTGCGGGATAGCTGGAATTTATAGTTTAAAAAATAAGGGCAGAGTTGAACTCGACAGTATGAAGTCGATGGCGGGGTTGTTACGCCATCGCGGACCGGATGAGGCGGGGTTTTATATGGGCGACGGAATCGGTCTTGCCCATACGCGATTGAGTATTATAGACCTTTCATCCGGGACCCAGCCGATACACAACGAAGACCAGAGCATGTGGATTATCTACAACGGCGAGGTATTTAACTATCCCGAGCTGCGGCAGGGGCTTGAAAGCAAAGGCCACAGGTTCTATACGACCTCCGACACAGAGGTGCTCCTGCATTTATACGAACAATATGGCCTGGACTGCCTTGAGCAGTTGAACGGACAGTTCGCGTTTGCGATATGGGATTCGGCCAAAAGAGAGTTGTTCGCGGCCCGCGACCACGTCGGGATTCTGCCGTTCTATTTTACCATTGTCGATGATACCCTGATTTTCGCATCTGAGATAAAGGCGATTTTTGCCAATCAAAACGTTACCCGCCGGCTTGACCCGCTGGCGATGGACCAGATATTCACGTTCTGGACCACGTTGAAAGGCAGGACCGCCTTCGAAGGCATAAATGAGCTGCCGCCCGGTCATTTTCTGAAAGTATCGAACGGAAAACTCGAAGTCAGGAAATACTGGGATGTTCCCTTTGTACCGCGTTGCGAGCAACTGGATACGCCAACCGATGAGATATGCGAGAATATCCGCGGATTGCTGCTCGATGCCGTAAGGATTCGTTTTTTACGGGCTGACGTCCCGGTCGGGGCGTATTTGAGCGGCGGGCTGGATTCATCAGGCATTACCGCTGTTATCGTGCAGAACTTTGACAGAGATGTTACGACGTTCGGAATCAGGTTTGAGGAATCCGCTTTCGACGAGGGCTGCCATCAAAATCAAATGGCTGAGTTTCTCAAGACCCGCCACAGTGAAATCCAGGCGACAAACGAGCAAATAGGCGCGTGCTTCGCGGATTGCCTCTGGCATTGCGAGAAGCCGTTATTGAGAACTGCGCCGGCGCCGATGTTTTTGCTGTCTAAATTTGTCCGGGAGCATAACTTGAAAGTGGTTTTGACCGGGGAAGGGGCTGACGAGTTTTTTGGCGGATACGATGTCTTTCGCGAGACCAAGGTCAGGAAATTCCTGGCCAGATTTCCTGGTTCACGGAAACGCGCCGCACTTACAGGGCAGTTATACTCTCACATATTTCGCGATAGAGCACGGGTAAAACAATCATTGCCTATGTTTTTCGGTAAAGGGCTTGAGTCGCTTTCGGACCCCCTCTTTTCTCATCTTCTCAGGTGGGAGAACACCGGCAGAATCAAGGTTTTCTTTTCAGACGAGTTGAAGCAGGCGATTGGCGGCTATGATGGTTTTGCCGAGACCAGGGAATCCCTGCCCGCTGATTTTGGGCAATGGGATTGTGTTTCACGGGCGCAGTATCTGGAAACGGTGATTTTTCTGAGCAATTACCTGCTTTCGTCGCAGGGCGACAGGATGGCGATGGCCAATTCGCTGGAGATTCGACCGCCTTATTTAGACAAGCGAATTATTGAATATATGAGCCGGGTGCCTGCTAGGTGGAAGATTCTCGGTATGAACGAAAAGTTCATTCTTAAAAAGGCATACAAAGGAATTATTCCTGACGATATTACCTCAAGGACGAAACACCCGTACCGGGCGCCAATTAAAAACAGCTTGCTGGCTGGCCAGGCAGGCGTTGTTGCCCGCGAGATGTTGTCTGAGAACGCCATAAAAAAGGCGGGTCTGTTCGATGCAAAGAAGGTTGCCTTGCTGGTGCGAAAACTGGAAAAAGCCGAAGAGGGCTCCGAGGTTGACAATATGGCCCTTGCGGGCATTCTTTCATCCCAAATTATCTACGAACAGTTTATCGAGGGGTTTTCAACACGGTTGGCCCGTCTGCCCAGTGTAAATCTTCTTGTTGACCGAAGGACTGACAGTGCAGCCAGGGCGAATTGAACGTGTACAGGATATTGCACTATTTAAGATGTTGGCAATAATGCGTTATGATTGAATTTGACCCGGTTTTAGTTCACGAATGGCTTCGTCGCTCGGCGAAACGGTTTCCAAACAAAACGGCGCTTATCTGCGGCCAGGAACGTCTGACTTACAAGACGATTGACCATCGCAGCGACCGGCTTGCTCAAGCGTTAATTGACGCCGGCGTGGAAAGGCATGACCGGATAGTTGTATTGCTGGATAATTCCTGTGAATCCGTTATCTCGCTATACGGAATTCTCAAGGCGGGCGCCGCTTTTGTAATACTCGATGGCTCAGTAAAGTCGCTCAAGCTTAAGTATGTTCTCGGTAACACCGAAGCCAAGGTTTTCATCACCCATACAAACAAGGCGAAAGTCGTTGTCGGCGCTTTTACGGATAATCCGAACAAATGCAGGATTATATGGGTCGGACGCCAGACGCAAGTACCGGCGTCATTGAAAAGCTCGTCGCTGAGCTGGGACACGATATTTGCCAATGACGCCGGCTACAATCACGAATTACCTCGATGTATAGACGAGGACCTGGCGGCGCTGATTTACACTTCCGGCTCGACGGGCGAGCCGAAGGGCGTTATGACCACGCATCACAATATGATTTCAGTGGCCAAGAGCGTCATCGAATACCTGGGAAACGAGGAAAACGACGTCATTTTGAATGTCCTGCCGTTGTCTTTCGGATATGGTTTGTATCAGGTGATTATGGCTTTTATGTTCGGCGGGACGGTGGTTTTGGAGAAGTCGTTTTTCTATATTTATCCGCTGCTGGAGCTTATCCGCCGGGAGAAGATAACGGGTTTCCCAATGGTACCGACAATCGTGGCAATGCTGCTCAAGCTGGAGGATTTGGGAAAATTTGATTTCAGCAGCGTGCGTTATATAACCAATGCCGGCGCGGCGCTGCCGGCGGCACACGCCAAAAAAATCAGGGAGTTGTTTCCTCACATAAAGATATTTTCTATGTATGGGCTTACCGAATGCAAACGGGCTACTTACCTGCTGCCGGAAGAGCTGGACAACAGGCCTGATTCGGTGGGCGGGGCGATACCGAACTCAGAGGTGTTTGTTGTTGACGAAAACGGCTGCAAGGTGCAGCCGTGGCAGGAAGGCGAACTGGTTGTCAGAGGTTCTAACGTGATGCTGGGTTACTGGAATGACCCGGAGCTTACGGCAAAATCATATCGGCCCGGCAGATACCCTGGTCAAAGGATTCTTTATTCCGGCGATTTCTTCCGAACCGACGACCAGGGATTCCTGTATTTTCTCGGAAGGAAGGACGATATGATAAAATGCCGGGGTGAACGTGTAATTGCCAGAGAGGTTGAAAATATCTTATGCACAATTGCGGGCGTGGCGGAGGCGGCGGTAACGGGTGTGCCCGACGAGGTGCTCGGCCAGGCGATAAAGGCGTTCATAGTTCGGGCAAAGGACGCCAATCTGGGCGAGAAGGACGTTTTGAAATACTGCAGCGCAAATATGGAAACGTATATGCTGCCCAAGCATATTCAGTTTGTTGACAGTTTGCCCAAGACCCCCAACGGCAAAATTGACAGGAAAAAATTGAAAGCGGGAGAGCTGGAGTAGATATGGCTATGAAGACACCTTTTTCAAAAGACGTTCTGCGGATTGACTGTGCCCGTGAGGCCGAAAGGATAACGGCGGCCCTGCGAGACGTTGTCCTGGTTAATTTCAAGAAACGCGGCGCTGTTGTCGCGTTATCGGGAGGTATTGACAGCAGCGTGGTCGGGGCTTTGTGCGTTGCCGCGTTTGGCAAAGAGCGAGTTCTGGGCCTTCTGATGCCCGAGAAGGATTCGTCAAAAAAGACGCTCGGCCTGGGCCGGCTGATAGTTGAGCATTTAGGGATAAAGGCCGAAACGGAAGACATAACTCAAATCCTGGATTCGGTTGGCTGTTATCGCAGAAGGGATGAGGCGATACGCAGTGTTGTTCCGGAATATGGGCCGGGTTACAAAAGCAAGATTGTCCTGCCCGGCTTCACCGATGAGCAGCAGTATCGGCTTTTTTCGGTGGTCGTCGAATCACCTGAGGGCGTTCAAAAAAAGGTTCGTCTGACGCGAGACGCCTATCTGGGGATTGTTGCGGCGACAAACTTCAAACAGCGAACGCGAAAAATGCTCGAGTATTACTATGCCGACAAGCACAACTACGCCGTGGCCGGAACGCCTAACCTGCTGGAATACGACCAGGGCTTTTTCGTCAAAAACGGCGACGGCGCAGCAGACGTAAAACCGATAGGACACCTTTATAAAACCCAGGTTTATCAAATGGCTGAATACCTCGGCCTGCCGGATACAATCCGCTCGCAGCAGCCGACAACCGATACGTATTCACTGCCCCAGAGCCAGGAAGAATTCTACTTCTCAGTGCCATACGACAAAATGGACCTTTGCCTGTTCGGCAAAAATCACGGGGTTACCCCGTCGGCTGTGGCGGCGACGGCGGGTTTGACCGAAGAGCAGGTCGAGAATATTTACAAAGATATCGAGGCCAAACGCAGTGTATCACGGTACCTGCACTCGCCTCCCGTTTTAATCGACGATGTCAGAGAGAAAGCCAAATGAGGATTAAAATGAGCTCGATATATATCGCAGCGGGTTTGGGGGTTTTCGTGGCTGTCGGCCTGTCGTTGCTGTTCCACGTGAAAACGACATTGAGGTTTGAGCGGGCGACGGCGCCCCTGCCGAAAGCAAATGACATGCCCGCGGAACGCTGGAGCAAGCTTGCCGAGGCGAAGATATTTTTCGGCCACCAGTCGGTGGGCTATAACATTGTCAACGGTATTGAGGACGTTATCCGCAACGGTAATCCGATGAAACTGAATGTTGTTGAGACATCCTCGCCGCGGGATTTTGCAGGGCCTGTTTTTGCTCATTCGCCTGTGGGGAAAAACAGACAGCCGACAAGCAAGATAGAGCAATTCGCAGAAATCATGAATAGCGGCGTCGGCGAGAAGGTTGACGTCGCTATTTTGAAGTTTTGTTACATAGACGTTACAAATGACAGCAATCCCCGTGAAATCTTCGATGAATACAAATCGGCGATTAGCGATATGGAGCGGAGTTACCCGCGAGTCAAGTTTTTGCATCTTACGGCGCCGCTGAAGTCGCCGCCAAAAGGGGCGAAAAAGACAATTAAAGGTTTTGTCAAATGGCTTTTGAGAAGGCCGACGGAAATAGATGATAACCTCAGACGCGAGCAGTATAACAAATTTATTCGCGAAGAATACGGCAAAACCGACTGCCTGTTTGACCTTGCCCTGGTTGAATCGGTCGGGCCTGATGGCCTTTCCTGTTACGTTTCAAGAAACGGCCGGCGAATCCCGTTTATGGCCCCGCAATATACAGATGACGGCGGGCATCTCAATGAGTTAGGCCGTAGGATTACAGCCGAGCAAATGCTGATAACTCTTTCTCAATGCACGATGTCAGAGTAATAGTTCTGGCCGGCAGTCCTGATTTTGGCCGGTGTCCGATTGCATCACGGCTGCCTGCGTCGCTGTGGCCTGTGCTGCAGCAATCCGCCATTGAGCGGGTTATCAGGCACGTAGCCGCTCAGGAATTTCGGGAAATCAGTGTTTGTTCGGAAGGTAATATCGGGTCTTTGAAATCGCTGACGTCCCGAGTCGGAGGGGTAAAGATAGATTTCGTTGAAGAACCTCTTCGCGTGGGAACGGCCGGCTGTCTTCGTGATGCCGTAAGCAATAACTCAGGGGAAATTATCGTCATCATCTCGGCATCGATTGTCAGGACGCCGGACATCAATCGTTTGATTAACGCCCACATCGAGCAAAAGGCCGACTTGACCGCCGTTCTTAATCCGGCCAAATCTTCTCGCGCCGATTCCACGGGCATTTACATTTGCAGCAACACTGTTTTGGAGCACATTCCCCAATATGGCTACTGCGACATCAAGGAGGGATTGGTGCCCGAAATGCTTAAACAGGGAAAAGTTCTTAAGACCGTCGAATTGTCCCGGGACGTTGAGAATTTCCGAGGCGGCCCCGGTTATTTGCGAGCAATGACAAATTTCCTTGAAAACCAGCCGGCTCTCGATGAAGAGGTTCCTACGCTGCGGCGAAGAGGCGGGGAAAACATATACGCGGATGAATCTGCTGATATTGACCCCTCGGCGAAATTACTGGGGCCTGTGGCGGTAATGGCGGGCGCAAAGGTGGCGAAAGGCACAGTTGTTTTCGGGCCTGCTGTCATAGGAAAAAACTGTCGATTAGGCGGCAACAGCTTTGTCGCATGCAGTGTGCTTTGGGACAATGCCGTGATAGAGCCGGATTGCGAGGTCCAAAACTGCCTGCTCGATTACAACGTTCGTATCGCGGGTGATACGGTTGTTCGAAATAAAATCATACCTTTTGAAAAATCCTCTGTTATGTCAGATTCGAAGGCACGGGCGATAAAGCTTGTTGGGTCGGGTCTAAAGAATCCGTTGCCGATACCGAAGCCATCAACGGAAAAAGTATCAGTAGCAGGGATTTCGTCCTGGATTGTCTGGTTGGCCGGCGCAGTAATAGCGGCTGTGTTTGTCTGGTCTTATTGGCCTGGAATCGTTGACCTGTGTAGTATCTGGCGCCGAAGCGACGAGTACTCCAGCGGGATACTCGTTCCTTTTCTTGCCGGTTATATTCTTTGGTCGAGGAGAGATAAACTCAGGACCATTTCAATAAGACCGGCGTTGTGGGGTTTCATTGGTCTTCTTTTTGCCGAGGGCCTGCGGTTATTCGGGTTGTTTTTTATGTATGGTTCAGCCGAACGGCTGGCGATTGTTGTCGGCCTCATTGCCCTGGTGCTGATTGTGCTGGGCTGGGAGTTTTTCAAAAAGACCGCTTTTGTGATGTTGTTCCTGTTCCTGATGCTGCCGTGGCCCAACAGCGTTCAGGCGGCGGTCGCCCTGCCTTTACAACAGTGGTCAACATCCTCGGCGGTATTTTGTCTCGAAATGCTCGGTTATGACGTCTTCCGGGAAGGTAATATTATACACATCGGACAATTCACGGTTGCCGTCGCTGAGGCCTGTAACGGCTTGCGTATGATAACCGCTTTTTTTGTAATCAGCGGGCTGGTAGTGTTGTTGGTGAGACGTAAATGGTGGGAGAAGCTGACTATATTGGCTTCGAGTTTGCCTGTCGCCCTGCTGTGTAATACGACGCGACTAGCGTTGACGGCCATAGCGTTCACCTGGCTTGAGGGGGATTACTGGGAAAAGATATTCCACGACTTTGGTGGCTATGCAATGATGCCTTTGGCTTTGGCGATTGTGGTCCTGGAGTTATGGCTGATTGACCGATTGACAGTGCAGCCGGTAAAGGCCAAAGAGGTTATAATCTCCGCCAAATGAAAAACCGATATTGTTATAGTGCGTTCTCGGAAAGCTTGAAATGGATGAATTGATGAAATATGAAGGCGGGACGTTAGGACCGCCAATGGAAGCATTTGCTCCTGTTCAGGAATCCGCGTCTGCAAATACGGGAGAAATGTTTATCGCGATGCTGCTTCGACGATGGCCGATTGTGGTTATTGTCTTTACTGCGGCTTGTATTCTTGGGATACCCTTTATATGGCATGGGCTTAATCCTGTTTATGAGGTGACCGGGGCCATAAAAGTCGCGCCGATTCTTTCAAATATACTTACCGGCGAGCAGGACAGGGGCGAGATATCGAACTATCAGAGCTTTATGAACACGCAGGCAAAAATGATTGCCAGCCCCCAGGTTATTCAAAGAGTAGCAGACGACCTCGTGGATAAAAACCTTTCGCTTTTCAATGCAGAGTCGTCCGGCCTTGTTAAAAAAGCCAGGCAACACATAGACGGCTCAGCCGGGAGAATTGACTATGCGGCGCGTTTGAAACTGGCCATCGCCAACGGTGTTATTACTATTACTCCTGAGCGCAATTCGGAATTGATAACAATAACCATGCGGACCGCAAAGCCCCAGGAGGCAGGCGTTATAGTTGACGCCTTTATACGTGCATATATGGCCGTCGAAGGGCTCAGGTCCACCCAGGATGAAGACCAGAAATTAAACGTCCTTGAGAGCGAGCGGAGAACGTTGCTTGAAAAACTGCAGAACCAGCAAAACGAAATCAAGAAGCTGGCAATGGAATTCGGAACCGCTTCTCTCGATGACCGGCAAAGAATGATGCTTGAAAAGGTATCGCAGTTGTTGTCTGAGCTGACACAAGTCGAGGCGCAGCGCATAAACATCGAGTCCCGCATCGAAGCCATTGAAAGTGGCAGTTCGCGGGCGATGCCCGAAGAATGGCTCAATAAGCGTAAGGATTATATTAATTCCGACCCGGCTATTCAGGAGCTTGTGCGTAACCTCGCGCGTCTCGAACAGGATATGATGGCGTCGAGACAGCTTATGACCTCTGAAAATCCCCTTCTTAAACAGAAAGAGGAATTTGTTGCGTCCTTCGAGAAACGGCTAAATGAAAAACGTCAGGAAGTGGGAAAAGATTTTGATATTATGGTCGTCGAAGAGGTAAACCTCGCTTCCAAAAACGAGCTGCTCAATCTTCGAGGGCAGCTTGCCCAGGTGTCAACTTATGAAAATCGCTTGAAGGAAAAACTTGCCAAAGAGGACGCTCAGGCCATAGAGGTCGGCCGCAAACATCTCAACATTCAGGAAATGCAAAATCAGTTCGAACGCGACAATCAGATGTACGACACCGTAATCCGGCGAATCCAGGAAATGGAGATGGAAAGGAAACAGCCCGCCAGGATTTCAATTGCATATACCGCTGATGTCACGCCCGTGAGGGATAAACGAATGAAGTTTACCATGGCGCTTATTGTGGCCGCGGCCGCCGGCTCAGTCGGGCTGGCGTTTCTCAGAGACAAGCTCGACCATAGCGTACATTCACCGGATGACGTCGTCAAATGCATCGGCGTCAGAATCATCGGGACCACTACCAGCCCGGGCTCAGTTGAAAGAAAACTGCTCCCCAGACAGTTGACCGAGGATTATCAGACGATTCGCGCCAACCTCAAATTAATCGACGGCGAAGGTATTCCTAAAAAACTTGTTGTTACAAGCGCTGGTATGCGCGACGGCAAAACAACTTTTTCGATTAATATAGCGACAAGTTTGAGCAAATCGGGCCACAAGGTCATCCTGATTGACGGCGACCTGAGAAAGCCCGACATAGGGCGGTTATTGAACGTTTCGAGAGGCGCCAGAAATTTGCAGGACCTGCTCTCCGGCTCGTCTTTTGATGATTCGCTCTGCATAATGGTTTCGCCCGGCTTATTCGTGCTTGCCGCCGATTCGCAGAATGAGAAAGACCCGTACGAACTTCTGATTCGGCCTGAGACGGCCAATCTGATAAATATGCTGTCGGACAGATTCGATTACGTGATTATCGATACTCCGCCGGTCCTTGCTTTTCCTGACGCTCTTATCTGGGCGAAAATCGCCGGCTCAGTTATCCTGACAAGCTTTGCCGGCCACACAAACGGCTCAGACCTCAGGGAAGCAAGGGACAGGTTATCACAGATTAACGTTAAAATTGTTGGCACCGTTATGAACAATGTTCATCTCGGTCACGCTTATTATCGTTACGGATACAACTATTACTCGCAGAGCGGAAGATCAAAAAGAGACAGGCGTCACTCCGGCGTCAATCCCCTGTTATTTTCTCCCGATGAAAAAGAAAAAAAGGGCAAAGATTCACACCCTCAGTCCTGAAAAACCAGCCGTTAAACCGGGCAAAATTATCTCATAAACTGTCATTATGAACCTGATTGTCGTTCATAAATTATCAAATCAGCCGAGTCAGGACGCTCATTCCCTTTTGAAACTGGCGTTTACCTGCAGACCGGTGACTGATGTTGTTGTAAAAAGGTTGTCCGAATGGAATACCCTGAGACCGGATGATTTCCTTGTCGCGGTTCCGGGTGAATGGAAACGAGCTGATAACGGCAATAACCGCCGGATTTTGTTCTACAATGATAAGGCCGCAGTTCCTTCGATATGGTCTTCTTTCCGTGAAAAAACCTGGTATGTCGTTTCAAACGGCAGGTTCCTTGTCTCGGCAGACACGCGTTTGCTCTCTAAGACCGTGGAACGACTTGGCTGTGACGTAGTTGCCGTGAATATTGACCCGAATCTTCGGGCCGGAAGCGAAAAAGTTCATACTGATTCGAAATGTAATCTGCTTGGATTCCGTCTTTTATATGCCGACACTATACAGCCGGTCCCGATACCATCCGACTGGCCGCACTATCTGTTTATAAACTCCCGGGTTGCCAACCTGCTTTTCTCAGACAAAATATTTTCCGATGCCTTCGGTGAATTTATAAACAGGTGCAAATCCTGTTCTGCGACGATAGTAAGTATCGGTATGGGCGGTACATCGCTGGATTTGAATACCGAAGAGGGATTGCTTTCAATGCTGCCGTCCGGGTCATCGAAAAAACCGGGTCGCAACGGGTCAAACGGCGATTCTGTGCCGGCTGCCGCGCGTCTGTTTGGCGAGGTTTTGTTTGGCCGCAACGTCGATGTCGATGAAAACACGATTATTACAGGCCCGAGCGTCTTATGCGATTCAGTAAAGGCAGCCGATGGCGCGATAATACAATCGTCTATAATAGGCCCGGATGTTTCAATCCCCGCCGGCGCCGTCGTCCGCAACCGTGTTATCACAGATTCAACTCAAATCCTTCAGCAACCCATTGAGTCATCATCGGCCGGTTTTTCTGAATTGCGGGCCGATACGCTTTATAGCGGCTCTTTTCGCACCTGGCCAAAATTGTCTTATGCCCGGTGCGTAAAAAGAATCGCTGACGTGATTGTGGCGTTGATTGTCCTTGTGATTTTTATGCCCTTTGTGCCGGTTATAGCCGTCATAATAAAATTAAGCTCGCGGGGGCCCGTCTTTTACAAGGGTATCCGTCAGGGCCTTCAAGGCAGACCATTTGCCTGTTATAAGTTCAGGACGATGCAGGTTGGCGCTCACCGGCTGCAGGACGAGTTGCAGGATTACAATGAAGCGGATGGCCCACAGTTTGTTATCACTGACGACCCGCGTATGAGCAGGGTCGGACGGTTTCTGCGAGAAACCTATATAGACGAAATACCCCAGTTTTTTGCCGTTTTACTCGGCCAAATGAGCGTTGTAGGCCCTCGCCCTTCGCCGGAATCAGAGAACGTTCGTTGCCCCTTCTGGCGAGATGCGAGATTGTCAGTCAAACCCGGCGTCACAGGCCTTTGGCAGGTCTGCAGAACCAGGAAGCGGATGAGAGATTTCCAGGAGTGGATTCATTACGACGTTGAATACGTAAGGAATTTATCGCCGGCCCTTGACCTTTGGATATGTTTGAAGACATTCCTGAAAATGTTGAAAAATTTTGTCCGTCAATTTCAATAACGGCTCTTTGCTCAGGAGAATATGCTGATGAGGCGTTACTTCAACTGGACACTGTTCGTTGTTTTAGTGCTTGGATTGGCCGTTTTAGCGGCTACGGCATTGGGGCTGCGCCACTGGCAGCGGGGAAGACGCTCTTCCGCAGGGCTGAAAATCGGTAGTAAGGCATACGAACAAGGTCAGTGGAATGAGGCGGCAAACCAGCTCGGAAGATACCTTGCCATCGTCCAGGATGATATCCCTGTTTTGCTCAAATACGCCGATAGCCAGCTTAACATCAGGCCCTTGAAGGAGGGAAATATTCAGCAGGCAATTGCTGCTTATCGGAACATATTACGCCTCGCACCCGGCCATGTTGAGGCCGCGACAAGGTTAACTGAGTTATACCTTGGGGTTGGCATGTCCGGAGATGCTGAGCTTGTGGCAGGCAGGGCGCTTCAATCCTCCCAAACCCCTGAGCTGCAACGATTAATGGCGCTGGCTTTGGCCGGTCAGCGTAAATTTAAGGATGCCGCCGCGGAGCTTGAAAAAATCATAAAAAATAATCCCGATGAGATATATGCGTACGATTCACTCGGCAGGCTGGTCGAGCAAAGGCCGGAGGATTTCAGTGTAACGCCTCAATTCTGGTTTGAGGAGGCAGTTAAAAATAATCCCGATTCGGCAATGGCGCTGATTTGCAGGGGAGCGTTTCACCGCCGCCAAGACCAAACGGCTCAGGCAATTGCAGATTTCAACCTGGCCGCTTCAAAAAACTGCGACGGCCCAAACGTCAGAATCCAGCTCGCCGAACAGCTTGTCGGCACAGGACGTTTGCAGCAGGCGCGTCAACACCTCGAAATTGCTGAGGCCGTTGACCCCTCAAATCAGTTGTTATGGCGCGTCTGGGCGTCGCTGGCTATTGCGTCCGGCTCACGTGAGTTGATGAGTGAAGTCGCGCAGAGGGCCTCTAAACAGCTTGAGCGGCAGCCCTGGGATTTTATGCCGATTGCTGCCGAGCTGTATATTCGAAGCGGCCGATTGGAAGAGGCGGCTGACTGCATATCCCAGCTGCGACAGAAAGATATTACCCCTGTTACAACGGAGTTTCTCAATGGCTTGCTCGCCGACGCCAACGGCCAGTGGTATGAAGCCGTAAGATGCTGGCAAAGAGCGATTGACCTTGGAAAGCAGCCGGAAACCCTCCGGTTTGCTCTCGCAAGAACCTTCCTGAAACTCGGCGACCGCCAATCCGCCATTAAACAGTTGCGTGTTCTTGTTTCCGAAGAGCCAAAGTTTGTTGCGGCCAGGATTGAATTGGCGCGATTGCTCGGCGAGGCCGGAAAATGGGCGGAATCGATGCAGCACTCCCGTATTGCCGTTGAGCTCGCGCCTGATGACGCAAATGCCGGCTTTGCATACGCCCTTGCGAGGTCGCGCCTGGCGTATGATGAGCAGGGAGGGGCAAATGTGCAGGAAAAAATCGACCTCGAAAATTATACCCGGAAGCTCGAGCTCGCAACTGGCGGCTCCATAGAGGTGAAACTACTGAGATTGCAGTTGGCTGTTAATCGACCTGACTTTAACGAAGCCCGTCGAATCCTTAATGAAATAAAGAATTTATATCCTTCTGATACGCGGGTCGTAATCGCCGAGGCGGATTTGCTTTTTGCCGAGGGTAAAGCCGGTCAGGCAATGAATCTTTTAACTGATTCACTCGAAAAAACACCCGATTCGGTCGCATTGGTTCGGGCTTGTATAAGCAATTTATGGGCTAAAAATGAAAAACAGCGGTGCGTTGATATCGTCAATCGGGCGTTTGAGCAGGGAAAAACTACATCGGCCAAAAAACAGATGGGTTTTCTGCTGGCGGGTCTGTACGCCGGCTTGAATCAGCCGGCGAAACAGTGCGAGCTGCTTTCTCGGCTCTGTGTCGAGTTCCCCAAAGATATAACTGTCCTTCGTTCAATGCTGACCTGCCCGGAAGTTATGAAAAACCCGGCCCAATCGCAGCAGCTTATCGATACAATCAAGACGCTCGAAGGCGACGCCGGCGGGCAATGGCGATACGAGCAGGCAAGATTCTGGTTTAACGCCAAAGATTTCAACGCATACTATCCGCAGATTGTTGCGATTTTGAAAGAAAATCTCCTGAAAGACCCCGATGACCAGCCAAGTCGAATGCTTTTAGCCGCTGCCTATGAAAAGGCAAAAGACATCCGTCTGGCGATAGCAACGTATGATGAGGCGATTAGACATTCACCCGGCGACGCTCAAATAGTGGTCCAGGCGGCCGCGGCTATGTATCAAGCCGGTGAATATGACCGTGCCGACAAGTTAATACGAAATTCAGCCGAAATTACAAAGAAGAATCCTCGGCTCAAACAGCTTCAGCTTCAAAGCTTTATCAGGACGGCCGACTTCGATTCGGCAGCCGTTTTGCTTGAGGATATCTTTGCCGCCGACCGGAAAAATCAGTCCGCAGGTTTATCTTTGGCGCTTTTGAAAATTCAGCAGGGGCAGTTGGACGACGCTGAAAAACTGCTTAACGATTTGATTGCCGACGACCCCGATTTCCTGCCCGCCGTGGCAGCAAAAGTGGAGATGAAAATTCGAAATGGCGCTTCAGAAGAAGCCATTCGTATATGCGATAAACTCGTCGAGAGGTTAAATAACAGCAGCGCACTGGTTCTACGGGGTAAAACCGCTGCGATGCTGGGCCAAAACGACACGGCCGCCGCCGATTTCGACAGGGCCGTATCGATTGAGCCAAACAGCATTGAGCCGCTGCTGGCGAGAAGCGATTTTTATCGCTCAGTCGGACACGACGCTGAGGCCGCTTCGGATATAAAACGCGCGATGCTTCTTGAACCTGATAACGTCCGTATCCAGAAACGTGCAATTTTACTTTACCTGGCCGCCGACCCCGAACAAATCCGACAGGGGCTGGTTTTGCTCGACGACGCCCTGCAGTCGAATCCTGATGACCTGGAGCTTCGCATTTACAAGGCGCAAATGCTTGTAGCGCTGCAAACATCCGTTTCGCTGGAGCAGGCGAGTTCAATCCTCGAAGACATAAAAAAAGAGCATCCGGCGACAAGTGAGGTATGGAAGCTTCTGGCTGAAACAGCTCTTCGACGGGGAAAGCCCGCTGATGCACTTAATATTGTTCTCGAGGGTCTTGTCCGGCTGCCTAAGGACAAGGAGTTACTGCTTTTAAAGGCCCAAATCGAAGGCCAGCATTCCCCACATCTGGCAGTCCCAACTTTAACTGCCCTGCACGAGTTGGACCCAAACGACGTCCAGGTAACCACGTATCTTGCCGATACGCTTGTCGCCGCCGGCCAGTATGAACATGCGATGGATTTGCTCAACTCGCAATTGAACGTTCAAGAAAAGGCCGTCGACCGGCGAATGCTGCAAATTTCGCTCGGAACGGCTCTTTATAAATCGTCAAAACATAAGGAGGCGTCGGAGATTTTCGACTCACTCGAAAAGTCGTCGCCCGACGACCCCGTGCCTTTGTTAGTGCAGGTTCGGCTGCTGTCCGAAGACAAATTGTGGCCTGAAGTTGACGGGAAAATTAAAAACTGGCTGCAGTCGCATCCGGATGACGTAAACGTTGCCGTGGCTCTGGCCCGCCAGCTTGCCTCAGACAAGGAAAATGAACCAGTCAAAATAGCAGAGGATTTACTTCGCAGAGTTATTGAATCGAAGCCGAATTCCGCCTCGGCCGGTTATTCGCTTGCTTTATTGTTGCAGACCGTCGGCCGAACAAACGAGGCCGTCGGTCTTTACAGACAGGTTCTCAAAAACGACCCGAAAAACGTCGTGGCGTTGAATAATCTCGCCTGGATTCTTTGTGAGGACCAGAAACAGTACCGGCAGGCGCTGGACCTTGCCGATAAGGGTCTCGAAATCGAGCCAAACTACGTTGACCTGCTCGATACGAGGGGAGTAACGCTGTACCGGCTGGGTCTGTATCAGCGTGCGGCTGACGATTTGAGCCGATGTATTCTGCTTTACCCGCCCGATTCCAGGTCGCTGGCGGCAACGAATTTTCACCTGGCAAGGATTCAGGAAAAACTTGGTCAAACAGACCGGGCAACAGAAACACTTAAAAAAGCATTGGACTTGAACAATGAGAAAGAGGGGCTGACCGCCGATGACCTGGCCGAAGCGAAAAAGCTCCTCGATAAATTATCCAAGGGGAGCTGATATGCCCAGGCCAAGAGAAAATCCCGGCGATATCTCATACGATAGACCGCAGGTTCGCATCTTAGATGACGCGCAGTGGCTCTTTATCCGCAAGTATTTTCGGATAAGCCCGCGAGAGCTTGAAGTAGCAAGATATGTCTGCAGTGGTTTTAGCAACGAAGAAATCGCAGCGAAATTAAAGATTAGAAGTGCAACCGTCAAGACCCACCTGCGTAATGTTTATCGCCGTATTCACGTGCAAAGAAAGCTGGATATGCTTTTGAAGTTCCTCGACCAAAGCTCGAGACATTTCGCTTCATCCAGGCAGGGTACATCCGTTCCTGTGAAAGAACCTCGCTCGTACGGCTCTCAGCGTGAGGTTAACGGTAATGATGGTTTTACCGGCGATTAGCACCCGTAATTATTCCCACCACGTAAAAATTCATTTCTTAAAAATCTCTAATCAGCTCGTTATCCAACGAGGCGAAAGGTCTGTTTTCTTATTTATTGATATACCACTATAAGAGTAATCTATAAAGGGTAATTTATTTAAAAAAACGAAGCTTTTTTGGGTTTTTATGTTTATTATAGGACGTAAAAATTTTATATTTTCCCCTTGACTATTTTTGGCAGGAATAATATCATATTACTAAGTTTGTTTGTTGAAGCGACGGGAGGGAACCCACCGTTGCTGCGATTAGAGACGGATCTGTTGATCGGAAGGTAGGAAAGCTTTCTTTTTAATTAACGAACGACGCCACAGTTTAATTATTATGAACGGACGTCGGAGGCGGAGAAAAACGTGGTTGTTGGTATTATTCTAAATTTGCTGTGTCTGGTTTGCGTGGTCTTGACCGAAGGTCTTCGGCCTTTGTGGTCAAGCCGGCTTTCGTTTGGCGCCAAATGCGTAGCCATCACTGTTTCATCCGCCAATTTCTTCGTGCTTTTTCTGTTTTATTTTTATGTCACTCACAAGGCGCCCCGGATTCTGCCGTTACATCGTAAGTTCCCTGAATATGTCTGTGAGACGCTCAGGGTTATACAAAAAGTTATATAAGGAACCGTACGTTACTAACATTATGCGAGAGAAAGGAGAAATGGATGACATGATTAACTTGAAAGGAATATTTTTGGCTAGTGCAATAGGAAAGCCGAGCAAGCGCCCGCATATAATTTGCGGCCGGATGATACTGAAAGGAGCGGTTATGAAAAAGTCGATTTTGCTTGCTGTAGTATTGTTGATGGCGTCGTTCCCGATGTTTGCCGGAGCAAACAGCACTTTCATCAGGACGCCTTATGATAACGATTTGTGGGATCTTCCTCACGACCAATACTATATCTGGAAGATAACCACCCCTATTCCCACAGGCGAAGAGGTAGATTACGCGCGGCTGTCAATTTCCGGTATTTATAACCGCGTTGCGTGGGAGAGGAACGTGCTGTTTGTCCGGTTACTGGGACCTGATGATATACAGGGCCTGTATTTTGGCGGGGATAGACTCTTCATCGGCAATGATTATCAGCAATTGCACCAGAACGATCTCGTGCAATACGGTGGAAACGAGATTTACCCTGATGGCTCGTCGTCAGATTTCGTGGATTATGATGGTCCAATGACCGTGGACAACTTGACCTATACATTCAATGCTGAAGAGCTTGATTTGCTGAACTCTTACATTCAGCCCGATGGCCGGCTGGTGTTTGCTATAGGTTTTGACGCGGACTGCTGGTTTCGATGGAGATACGAGACTCCGAATTGCGGCATAAGATTTTTAGGCCATACCAGCCCTGTCATTCCAGCCCCCGGCGCCGTCCTTTTGGGTGGCATCGGCGTTTGTCTTGTCGGATGGATGAAAAAGAGAAGGACGCTGTAGGAAATATTCGTTTGCACGTTTAAAAGCTCGATGGGGAGGCGGTAAGAACGCCACGAACACCTGGTGCGTTCTTACTGCCTTCCAGTGTTTTGAAAAGTTATTGGTCAAGAGTTGCATACCACATTCTACGTTCTCAAAGAAGGGTATAATCCTTTGTTAATCCGCGTCTAAAATTGCTCAAGCCACCAGGTGCAAAATTCAAAAAAATCGACTAAATTGACAACGGCATTGCCATCCAAGTCCTCGATGCATCTCTGCTGTAAGCCCCAGTTTGTCGCCAGATACGAAAAATCTTCAAAATTAACGAAGCCGTCAGCGTCGAAGTCCGTTTCAAGGCCGTTTTTGCTCGCCTTAGGCGTCCCGCCGTAGGCGCCCATATTGATTCGTTTGCCGTTTGGCCAAGGTTCGCTTGACCATACGGAATCAGGAGAACCGGCGTCGATACAAGGGCTGCTTGTGTTATCTTTAATCCACACACCTTTCGGCTGAGTAACGAGATACTCGTTTAGCATTATCTTAAGGTCGAGCAGGTCAACTTTATTGCTGTTATCGAGGTCTGCCGGAAGGCCGATGCCTTCCTGAAGCCACAAGCCGGCCAATACCGCAAAGTCCCGCAAGTCAACAAAACCGTTCTGCGTTATATCTACGGCCGGGTAAAGGTCGCAAGCCCAACGACCCGCTCTGCTCAGCAGGTGAAAATCCCATACGTTCGGGTCGTTGTTGGGGTCGAATACCGCAAAACAGGGGTCGGTATTTATGTTGCCGGGGCCCCAGATTAAATCGCTGTTCACAAAACAAACGTCCGGTATGCCGCCCTGGACATCACAATAACTAACGACAATACTGCTGCCAGGATACAAATACAGTTGTTTTCCGTTTTCCGCATCATTAGCCCACAGGATACTATTTTTGATGCTCACGTTGCTGTCGCACAAAGAGATGGCGCCGCCTGCGCCGGAAGGCCCGGCCGTGTTGCTTATCAAGCTGCAATTAACAATATTTGGATTACCCGCGTATAAACAATCGACCCCGCCGCCATATCTGCCGGCGTGGTTGTTGCTGATGATGCAATTTATCATTTGAGGATACCCGGCACGGATTGATACGCCGCCGCCGTCGAGTGCTGAGTTTCCTCTGATGGTGCAATTTATGAATAAGGAGTTGCTTTCCACGCAGAATACAGCCCCGCCATACCCCTCGGGTCCGGTGTGATTATTTATGAGAGAGCAGTTTATAATCGTGGGATTACCCGTTTCGCAGTAGATGCCGGCGCCTATTTCGGCGGTATAGGCGTTTTTAATTGTCAATCCCGAGAGGATGCAGTTTGCGTCCTCGCCGCGGTGAATGTAAAAACCCCTGCCCTGTGCGTCCGCGTCAATGATTGTGAGGGCGGTAACGTCCGGGTCATTGGGGTCGATGCTGGAAATGATTATTGACTTACCCTGCGGATCCAGATTGTAATTGCCGGCGCCCGTATAGATACCCGGCCTTATCAAAACGGTGTCTGCTCCGTCGGCGGCGTCCAGGGCCGCCTGGATTCGCCGATACGGGTCTTCAAGAGTTCCAGCCCCGGGGTCGCCGGGGCTATTGCTGTCCACGTAAATAACATTCGCCGTTGCCAATGACGCGGCTGATAATATCAGCAGCAGTAATATCGCCGGTCGCTTTTTAATCACCCTCGTTCCTTTTAAATCCAAACTGACCTTCCTCCGCGATTGTGATGTTCTCAGGCCGGCGACGGATTTCGCCAGTTTCCGATGCCGTCCCACCATACTGAGATGTAATCTGCGAATTGTCTTGTGTTATATTCTCGCCGGAAAATTTCCGCAGCCATATCCCGCAGTTTTTTCATACAGTTCAACCCGCCCGTTTGCCAGGCCAGCACGCCTAAACCGATTGCCTGCTGCCGGGCCGATGAAAAAGATGCATCATCGCAGGTTAGAAGTCCTGCAAGCTCGCCTGCCTCAAGGGCAAGCGACTGCTCCCATAATAAATTCTTTTCGCTTTTTTGTTTTTTCAGACGGGCCAGCAGCAATTCCCGCTGCGTTTGCTCAAATTGTTTTATCAGCCGGGCACGCGCCATTCGTTGCGTGCGATGCCTTCTTGCCTGTGGCGTCAAGAGTTCCACCGAGCCGGCGATGGTGTCAACCACAATCCAGGTCAGAAAAGTGGCGCCGATGGTTCCCGTTGCGATTCCCCCCATCAGCGGTCCGATTGTCTTCTCGCCTAACATTCCGAGCACGCCTGCAATCGCGCCAAGAAAAGGCGTAGATACATAAAATGCCATATAATACATTGTGCTTGTTAAAGGGTGTTCTGTTTGCATCGTTAAACCTTCTGAGGCCCCTCTGAAGATGGAAAACAGGTATAAGCTGACCAGCAGGGTTATGGCTAACGCGAGATACCCCGACAGCGAGAAAATTATCAGCCAGTTAAAACCCGCCTGCCACATCGCCATAATAAATACGATGCCCGTGCACAGCATAAACCAGCAAGTGCCAGCCAGGTGCACCATACTAAGGGTTTTTCTTAATTTCATAAGCTCATCACAATTGCCGGATAGCTTTTACTCGAAGGTAATTGCACGCTCGCTGTGCTATCACGGAGATGCAGCCCCGCCGCTTACAGTTGGCTGGGTACCGGTAGCGTATTGAACCGTGCTGACTCCTGAAAAGGCCCGCGCAATCGGCCGGATTATCTCTTCAACCTTCAAACCAAGCCACGCCAGCACCGTCGGCGGAACGTATATCACGTCGCCTTCCTGCAAAAGGATGTTCTTTGTCATATCGCCGTGCGCCGACATCCGGTCAAAATTAACCTCAAAAATTCTCGGCCTGACGCTGGCGTCGGCCGAAGGCCTTATCACCTGGATTCGCTCCGCCCAGGCCATCGGATTTAACTGTGCCTCGGCAATCGCGGTTAACAACGTATCTCGTCCCGAATATACCTTCGGGCCTGGGATATTAACCTGGCCGAGAACATAGAACACTTTACTTCTGAACACCATAATCCGCACTTCAATGGGCTCCTCGCCTACCAGCATATATAGCGTCGAAACCTTTTCTTTCATTTCATCGGCAAGCTCCTGTGGCGTTTTGCCCGCCGCCATAAACTCGCCTACGTTCTCGAAGGTCACATAGCCATCAGGGCGTATTCGCTGACGCTGAGCGTTTATTTCAGGTATGCGGGCGCAATGTATCTCGATTTCATCCGGCGGCTGCAAAACGTATTTATCGGCGGCCACATTTGCCTGGTGCGGCTTCAAAAACGCCTCTATGTCCTTTGGACGCGATGAAAAACAACCTGAAAGCCCAATTACACAAGCTGCACCAATTGCTGCAAAAATTAGCTTCGTTATAGGACGAACACACTTCATTGAATTAGCTCCTTTCTCTCGCTGATTTACGATTTATGCGCCTCAAATTTACTCTTCTTGGACAGCTTTTAGAAACATCTATTATACTAAATTATCGGCCTTTTTGTCAAATCTTTTCGTTTACATGCAAAGACCAATTATTGTCAGGCGATGGCTGCCAGCGGGATAATAAGTTTGAGCAGCCCTTCGATTGAGTAGGTTTTGGCGAGATCAACAGGCATTATACAGCCGTGGTCGTGTTCGGAGGCGAGGATTATAAGATTCTTGCCCGCCTGGCCGTAACCGCCTTCCTGCCGCTGATGTCCGACAATGAAAATATCAACGTCGAGCATCTTGGCCATTTTATCCAACAATCGCTGGCTGTGCGCCCTGCCCCAGGTCAGTAAATACGCCGAGCCCGGCTTTACAATATCGTTTATCCTGAGCTGCCTGTGAAAGATGCGCTGGTCGAATTTGTCTGCAAGATTGTCCGCCGGCAGCGAGTGTGAAACGAATATCCGGTTGGGGCATTTGACTGCCAATGGCTGTGAGAAAAGGAACTGCTTAATCGCAAGCTTCACCTTCTCGCTGGCGCCGAAGTATTGTCGGTCAATCGCCGCACGCATCGCCGCGTTCATTTCCTTGCCGTTTTTCATAACGTCGCTGTTGTTTATGAAGGCCGTGTCGTGGTTACCCATTATGATGTGCACGCAATGGGGAAACCGCAGCTTGTAGGCAACAACATCAAACAGTAATCTGTATGAGAGGCAGCCGCCTTTTTCGTCTTCGGGGCCCCCATGTATTATTTCCTGAAGTATTACATGCCTGTGGGGGTTTTTTTCGAGATTTGCAAAGGCGACTATCCGTTCGAAATTAAGACGGTGCCCGTGAATGTCTCCCGTTATGACCGCCGACCCGTTTGACGGCAAACAAATGAGATTTCCCCGCCTGAATTTGTCATCGTTATTGGCAACAATGCCTTTTCTAAGTAATTCGACGGTTTTATCCGGCATCTTTCATATCCCCAGTGGTTGACACATGCCATACAAATAGCGCCCTGAAGAATACCTTTTCAGGCCTGTCCTGTCAAGGTTCATCGGCTATGTTGATGTTTTTGGAAATCTTTGCGATTTATTGAGGAGGAGTTTTCGATTTGGTGCTGAGAATGCTGTGAATCATCAGGTCAAGGCGAGATATGACGCCCGTCATATCAACCGGCCTTTTCGCGGGGTCGTCTTCGACGCAATCCATCACTAATTTGGAAATGCCAGGCGGTATCTGCGGCCTGACCTCGTGGGGGGCGCGGACCGTCTCCTGAACCGGCAGACCAAACGGGTCTTTTTTAGGTATCAGCGTCGGG
Source organism: Sedimentisphaerales bacterium (assembly GCA_016932095.1). GTDB lineage: Bacteria > Planctomycetota > Phycisphaerae > Sedimentisphaerales > Anaerobacaceae > Fen-1362. Next base: position 8,048 of record JAFGDN010000067.1, on the reverse strand, counting down.
ACGGTCTTGCCCGTGAGCGCCCAGTACATAGTCGCGCCCAGGTTGAAAATGTCGGTCTTGGGGCCTAACGGCTTACGCCTTACCTGCTCCGGCGCGATATAATCCGGTGTTCCCTGTATTCGCCGTTTGGTCGTTCCGATTCTGCAGCTTTGTCCCAAATCTATAATTTTAATGGTGCCGGCTTTATTCAAAAGTATGTTATTTGGTTTAATATCGCAGTGGACAAGCCCCGCCTGATGCATCGCGTTTAGCCCCGTGGCCACCATTCTGAAAACCAGTAAAACATCCAGCAAGCTCAGGGCCGGTCCATCCTCTAACGATTGTCCGTCGAAGTATTCCATAGCCAGCAGCAGCTCCCTCGTTTTGAACATACTCCTGATTCTCCTGAGCTTGTAGCACTGACGGATATATGGATGGTTGACTTTCTGGGCTATTTTAAATTCGTTCTCGACCTGTTCGAGTATCCGGCTGTCTTCGGGCTTTTCAAAAAATACCCTCTTTAATGCTACTTCCTTGCCGTCTGATTCGTCATTTGCAAGGTATATCGTGCTGCGCGCACCGACACCGACCCGTCTTTTAATAGTGTATCCGCCTATGTCAAGTATATCGCTTGCCATTTATACAATACCACCGTAAACCTTGCCTGGCCTGTTGTGCCGGTTTTCCGCTTCCTTATTTGGGATATCGCCCCTGCTTCCAACCGGCTGAACCCTAAAATATTATAAGATACAAAATCCTCGAGTGCTTGTCCAGAAATTGTTGGTTTTTATCGCTTTTTTCGCAATTTTTCGCAATTTCGGCCTTAATTGCTTGCCGGCTGACCCGATTTGATATATACTGCTGTTTTTGAGTTTTTCCCCGATAGCTCAATTGGTAGAGCGAGCGGCTGTTAACCGCTAGGTCGCTGGTTCGAGTCCAGCTCGGGGAGTTGTGTGCTTCGCTCGCTTGGCAGAAATTGATTCAGCGAGCGAAGCTTTTTTATGAAAAAAAGGGTTTGAACTATGCAGGCAAAAGCGGGCAAAAAGATTACCCGCGACTGGTTCGACGGCTGGTCAAATGAGTATGACAGAACCTTGGGGGCGCTGGAATTTCATCGTGAATTATTAGACCTCGTAGTGAAAAATTCTGGAGTAAAGGCCGGTGATAAGGTGCTCGATATCGGCTGTGGCACAGGCCTTCTCAGTTTGAAATTCCTCAAGGCAGCTGATTGCTCGATTACGGGCGTCGATAGTTCGAAGGAAATGATGACGCTGTTCGAGGACAAAATCAAAGAGCTGGGCATAAAAGACCGGGTCGCATTCCGGCTGATGGACGCCGATTCGATAAAGTTCCCGGACAATACATTTGATATCGCTGCCTCTACCGTTACCCTCCATCATTTGAAGGAAAAGTTGAATCCCTTAAAGAAAATATTCAGGGTTCTAAAGCCCGGCGGCACTTTTTTAATCGGCGATATAGATATGGATACCACCGGCAACCTGACTGATATCAACAGGTTCAAGCGGATTATCAGGGTATTGGAAGCGGAATGGCTCTCGGCCCTCAAAGAGGGCTCCGTCGATGCCTTCGTAAAATTATTCGACAACGGCAAAAAGCACATCCTCAACGACGGCGAATACTGTGTCTCGCTTAATCAGTGGGCCGCTCTCTGCAAAAAAGCCGGCTTTCATAAGGTCGTCATCAAAAAAGTCCCTCGCCACAAATGCTTCGGAATTGTTATCGCGAAAAAACAGTGATTTAAGAAGATGCTTACCCTCTGAATTGATTGCACTGTGACTTCAATGCCGGTATCATTTATTTTATGAAATGCCCTGTTTGCTCAAATAATTTAAGGGTCATTTGCCGTGGCTCTACTGCTGTCAATACCTGCGTCAATTGCGGCGGTATATGGTTTGACCGCGACGAGCTTTTGCCTTTCGTAAAAGACCTTTCTGATAAACACCCATTTTCCCCTGAAGAGCCGACATTCTTCCGCCCCAGAGATGTAAATGATTTGAGCCGGCTGGATGAAGAACGGAGGATTTGTCCCAGATGTCAATGCACAATGAAAAAGGTCGATTACTGCGCCGACTCCAATATTTTCATAGATAGATGCCCGAATTGCAGAGGTGTCTGGACCGACTATGGGGAGGCCAGGAGAATCGCCCGTTACTTGAAATCCAATCCTGCGGCTGTTACGTTCGCGGAAGATGTCGTCAGTAAAGACAGGAAATTGACTGCCTGGGAGGATATCACCGATACCTGCCGTGTTCTGAGAACAAAAGGTTATCATTTTATGTATTTGCCCACGATTGTTTTGCCCTTGTCAGACGAAACACCCGTTGAAAGGCCACCTATTGTGACGTTGTCTTTGATTGGCGTTTGTGTCTTTGTGTTTCTTGCTCAAGTTTTATTTACGTCGTCTTCACAATTCATTTTCCATACCTTTGGTCTGGTTCCCACTCATTTTTGGGGAATTGGGCTTGTTACTTCGTTGTTCCTTCATAGTGACATTTTGCACCTGCTTGGCAATATGTATTTCTTGTGGATTTTCGGCGATAACGTTGAATCAAGGTTCACATTGCCGGGCTACCTCGGTTTTTATTTTGCGTGCGGGCTGGCTGCGGTGGGGCTGCACGCCGTTTTTAACATCGGCTCGACCATACCGACGATTGGCGCAAGCGGTGCCATATCAGGGATTATGGGGGCTTATCTTGTGTTTTATCCCTCTGCCGTCATAAAGACATTTTTCCTATACAGGATTATTCGCGTGCCTGCGGTTCTCTATCTTATCAGCTGGTTTGTTTTGCAATTGGCTTATGCTTTTGCCTTCGGTATGGATAAGCCGAACTTCACGGGCGTTGCCTGGTTTGCCCACGTCGGCGGATTTACCTTTGGCGCTGTTTTCGCGTATATAAAAAAGCGGATGAGTAATCCGGAAATCCGCAAAGTTGGTTATTAACAAACCGGTGGGCGTCATATTGCAAAACATCGCTGATAAGCGTATAAACTATTCTAGTCCGGCCATAATCTTGACAAGCTGGTTTGATTAAGGGGCATATGAAAAATAAGAATGTTTATATAATCGCCGGGCCAAATGGCTCCGGCAAAACTACATTTGCAAGGGAGTTTTTACCGGATTATGCTAAGTGTCCGAATTTTGTGAATGCCGACTTTATTGCCCAGGGGCTTGCTCCATTTTCACCTCGCAGCGCGGCTATTAAGGCAGGTCGGCTTGTTTTGCAGGAAATTCATGAATTTGCGAACCGGGGGGCTGATTTTGCTTTTGAAACCACTTTATCTGGAAAGTTGTATGCGAATTTATTCAAAACGTTGAAAGAGCGGGGATATGATTTACATATTTTCTTTTTATGGATTCCCAGCCCGGAGTTGGCCATAGGTCGCATTAAAGACAGGATTGCAGAAGGCGGCCACGATGTTCCGGCAGAAGATGTTAAACGACGTTTCGCTCGCGGTCTATATAACTTCTTTAAATTGTATTTGCCGTTGCTTGATTCTTGGATGTTATTTGATAACTCCGGCGCAAAGCCCGTATTAATTGCAAAGGGCAAAAATGGGCATATAGAAATTATTCGTAAGCAATTATTTGAGTTAATCAGCCAAAGCGTGAGGTAAGATATGAAAAAGAGGTTATCTTTACAGGATAAGGCGGAACTCGCGATGAAAAGAGCAATACGCAAAGTTGTCGAGCGGCATAAAAAGACCGGCCGCCCCCTCGTGGTCTGGAAAAATGGCAAGACCGTTCGCATTTCAGCCAAGACCATTAAATAGATTACTTTAGGCCGCCGGATTGCCATTATGTTTGCTGATGCGAAAAAGCGGGTTGAGCAGTTGCGTGCCGAAATACGAAGGCACGATTACCTCTATTACGTTCTTAACCAGCCGATAATCAGCGACCAGCAATACGATAAGCTGTTCACTGAGCTGAAATCGATTGAGCAGCAGCATCCTGAGCTTATAACTGCCGATTCACCTACCCAGCGGGTATCGGAAAGGCCCATTGAGGGTTTCAAAACCGTTCGCCACGCTATACCGATGCTGAGTATTGATAATACATACAGTCCTGAGGAGTTGCGGGCGTTCGATGAGCGAGTGGCTAAAGGGCTTGAGAGCCGGGATTACGATTACGTCGTCGAATTGAAAATCGACGGCCTGGCGATAAGTTTGCGATATGAAAAAGGCGTCCTTGTAATCGGCGCCACAAGAGGCGACGGGACAAAGGGGGATGACGTTACGCATAATATCAGGACAATAAAGGCGATTCCACTGCGATTGACCGGCGACGTGCCAGAAGTTCTCGAAGTCCGCGGTGAAGTATATATGCCGACGAAGTCGTTTATCTCGCTGAATAAGCAGCGAGAAAAGTCCGGCGAGCCGTTGTTCGCCAATCCCCGGAATGCCGCCGCCGGCTCATTGAAGCTGCTCGATTCCCGAATCACCGCCAGAAGAAACCTGTCGTTTTTCGCTTATGCGACGGGCGAGCTTTCTCAGCCGCTGGCCAAAGACCACTACGAAACATTGCAGGCATTCAAAAAACTTGGTCTGCCCGTCAATCCGTATATTCAAAAGGCCAAAAATATCGATGAGGTTATCGAGATTTGCAATAGTTGGGATAAAAAGCGAGACCGGCTCAAATACCAGATTGACGGTATGGTCGTCAAGGTCGATAACCTCGAACAACGCGATAACTTGGGCTTTACGGGTCGCGCCCCTCGATGGTGTATCAGCTATAAATTCGCCGCAGAGCAGGCCGAAACCGTTGTTGAATCAATCGACGTTCAGGTAGGTAAAGGCGGCACGCTGACTCCCGTTGCCAACCTGACGCCTGTGTTTTTGGCAGGCACGACTGTTAAACGAGCGAGCTTGCACAACTTCGACCAGATTAATCGGCTCGATGTCCGCGAGGGCGATACCGTTATTATCGAAAAAGCGGGCGAAATTATCCCACAGGTCGTCGAGATCATAAAAGAACGTCGGCCCAAAGGCACAAAACCCATTCAGCCGCCGACTCAATGCCCTAACTGCGGCGGCGAAGTGAGAAAAGACGCCGAAGGCGTGTTCCTGAGATGTATAAATCCCCATTGTCTCGGCCGGTTAAAGCAGCGCCTGCGTTTCTTTGCCGGCAGGGGGCAAATGGATATCGAGCACTTGGGCGAGGCCCTGATTGACCAGTTGGTTGACGCAGGCCTTGTTAAAAATTTCGCCGACATATACAAACTCACCAAAGACAACCTCCTCGAATTGGAGAGGATGGCAGACAAAAGCGCCCAAAACGTAATCGACTCGATTGAGGTGAGCAAAGCAAGACCGTTATGGCGTTTGGTCGCCGGATTGGGAATTCGTCATATCGGCAGTCAAACTGCACAGGATTTGGCCGAGCATTTCGGTTCATTAGAAGCCCTTATGAATGCTACTCAGTCCGAACTCGACGCCATCGAGCAAATCGGCGAAAAGGTCGCCGAAACCGTCTATGAATTTTTCCACAAGGAAAGAAACATCGCTATTATCAACGAATTGTTAGCGTCTGGTGTTAGGCCCGAATTACCCAAAAAGGCCAAAGCTAAAGGAAAACTCACGGGTAAGACCATCGTTGTTACCGGCACGCTCCAAAGCTTCAGCAGACAGCAAATCGAAGAGGCAATTAGAAACGCCGGCGCAAAGGCCTCATCAAGCGTCAGCAAGAACACCGATTTTGTCCTCGCCGGCGAGAACCCCGGCAGCAAGCTCGACAAAGCCCGCCAATTAGGCGTCAAAATCATCACCGAAAAAGAATTCAAGGAAATGCTGTGACCTCAGACCTGAAGTATATGCAGATTGCATTGCGATTGGCCGCACGCAGTTTGGGTAATGTCGAACCAAATCCCGCTGTAGGTGCAGTCATAGTAAAAAAAGGCAAGGTAATCAGCACCGGCCGGCATAAAAAATTCGGCGGGCTCCACGCCGAAATTAACGCCCTCGAAAACTGCCGAAAGCAGGGGGCCAATCCCAGAGGCGCGACTATGTATGTTACGCTCGAACCCTGCTGCCACTATGGCAAAACAGGCCCCTGCACCGATGCGATTATTAAGGCCAAACTCTCAAAAGTTGTAGTCGCGACTATTGACCCGTCAAAACATGCAAATGGTAAAGGCGTCCGGCTGCTTCGAAAAGCGGGTATCAAAGTTGATATCGGATTATGTCAAAATGATGCGAAAATTCTTAACGCACCGTTCCTGAAATTCGCTAAAACCGGCAAAACGTGGGTAACGCTCAAATGGGCACAAAGCGCCGATGGATTCCTGGCCCGAACCGATAAAAAACGCTGGATTTCAAATATAAAAAGCAGAACCGACGCCCATAAAATAAGAAGACGCGTCGGCGCAGTCCTTGTCGGCATCAATACCGTCCTGAAAGATGACCCGCTTTTAACGCCCATGCCGAACTACGGCAAAAAGCCGGTGCGAATCGTCCTCGACAATGACCTGCGAATCCCCTTGAATTGCCGGCTACTCGCGACCGCGAAAAACGTCCCTGTTCTCATACTAACGCAGGTTAAAACGCTCAAGTTACGATCAAAAAAGGCAAAACAAATCATCGGCACGGGGGCCGAATTACTCGGTTTCCCTGATAAAACCAAATCAAATCTGAAATTCATCCTGAATCACTTGGCTAAACTCGGCATCCAGCATTTGCTTGTCGAAGGCGGCCCAATCGTCATCGGCTCGTTCTTGAAAGAGAAATTCGCCGACGAAATCATCGTCTATGTCTCGCCGAAAATTCTCGATTCCGCAGGGGCCGCTCGTATGACAAGGGGGCAGGAAAAACTAACCGGGGATATGCGATTGCATTGCTTGAATGTGCAACTCATCAATTCCGACTTGCGGGTAAGCGGCTTTACCAAAAACGGATTGAGATATGCCGGAATATCAGGGGGCAAACTATGAAAAAAGTCGAAGCATTCGGTCTGCAGACAATCCCGAAAATCAAACAGGGTGATAACCTCGCTGAAATCATTGCCAAAGCCGCACAGCAGGAAATCGGCGGATTGCTCAAAAACGATGTCGTCGTCCTCACAAGCAAAATCGTCTCAAAAGCCCAGGGACGCCTGCGCAGAATGGCTGACGTCGTACCGGGCCAAAAGGCGCTCTACATATCCAGAAAAACCGGCAAAGACCCCGTCTGGCTGCAGATGATTTTTGACCAGGGCGACAAAATCCTCGCAATCGTGCCCCTCAAGGGCGTTGTTGAAAAACATATACTAAGTGCTTCTGAAGATACTGCTGTTGCCGGTGAGCTTGTCGAGCACGAACAGGCCCTGTGCGTAACCCTCGGCGCCGACGGCAGGCCCCACACCTGCGACGCTGGAATCGACGGCTCAAACCACGAAAAAGGCGTCGTTAGCTTGCTGCCCGAAAATCCCGACCAGGCCGCTAAAGACATTCGTATGGAGCTGCAAAAACTGACAGGAAAGGAACTGGCTGTCATTTTGGCCGATACCGAAATAATCCCATTTGGCACTATGGATTTTGCCCTCGGCTCCTCCGGCATCGACCCCGTCTCCAAGCAATTCGGCCAAAAGGACATCTATGGCAAACCAAAATTCGGCGGTATCGACCTCGTCGCCCACGAACTATGCGCCTCCTCGGCCCTCGTTTTCGGCCAGACCGGAGCAGGTATCCCCGTTGCCATAATCCGCGGCTGTGATTACCAAATCAACGAAACCGCCAATGTCTCAAACACAATGCTGGCCGGCCCCGGCTTCGAAAACACCATCAAACAAACCCTCATCGCCACCTCATACACCAAACCCTTCCTCAAACGCCTCCTGCTGAAAACGGTAGCACGTTTTGTTTGATTATGTATCATCGCTTTTTCTGATTCGGACAGGGCGGATTAGGATTCTGCTCGTCAATAAGCTCTATAGCACGGCGTAGGTCATCTATGCTTCTTTCTATTGAACATGCCGCCATATGCTCTCGCCAAATTGACATTCTAATTTGATGCAGAGATCGTGTTAGCTCGAATTTTCTTTGGCAATCATAATCAGTTGAAGCAAGCATTTCTATTAT